>JBBIJJ010000225.1:0-5816 GCA_037446035.1 Burkholderiales bacterium | reverse complement strand
GGGCAGGGGCGTAAGCCCGCCGCCGCATCAGTGGTTGTCCTTGGGCACGCCGGCGCCGCTGGAGCCGACGAGAAAATCGAGATCGGCGCCCCGGTCGGCCTGCTGCACGTGATCGAAATACAGCCTCACGTAGCCGCGGCTCATCGGCGGTTGCGGCGGCTTCCACTGCGCGCGCCGGCGCGCGAGCTCCGCGTCGCTGACTTCGAGGTGCAGGCGCCGCCGGCTCACGTCCAGTTCGATCATGTCGCCGCTTTTGACCAGCGCAAGGTTGCCGCCGGCCGACGCCTCGGGCGCGACATGCAGCACGACGGTGCCGTACGCGGTGCCGCTCATTCGCGCATCCGAGATGCGCACCATGTCGGTGATGCCCTGCCGCACGAGTTTCTTCGGAATCGGCATGTTGCCGACCTCGGCCATGCCGGGATAGCCCTTGGGCCCGCAGTTTTTCAGAACGAGGATGTCGTCGGGCTTCACGTCGAGACTTTCATCCTCGACCTTGGCGTGCATCTCGTCGCTCGTCTCGAACACGACCGCGCGGCCGCGATGCTTCATCAGCGCCGGGGTCGCTGCCGACGGCTTGATCACCGCGCCGTCCGGGCACAGATTGCCGCGCAGCACCGCGATGCCCGCCTGATGCTTGAACGGATCCGACAACGGCCGGATCACGCGCTTCGTTCCTTCGAGATCCCAGCGCGGCGCATCCTTGTTGTTGTCCCAGATCGTCCTGCCGTTGACCGTCAGCGCATCGCGATTCAACACCGAACCCAGCTCGCGGATCACCGCCGGCAGCCCACCGGCGTAATAAAAGTCCTCCATCAGGTACCGGCCCGAGGGTTGCAGGTCTACGAGGCACGGCAGATCGTGGCCGAGCGCATCCCAGTCGTCGAGCGACAACGCGACGCCCGCACGGCCGGCGAGCGCGAGCAGGTGGATCACCGCGTTGGTCGAGCCGCCGATCGCGGCGTTGACGCGAATCGCGTTTTCGAACGCGGCGCGCGTCAGGATCTTCGACATCACGAGATCCTCCTCGACCATCTGCACGATGCGGCGGCCCGCCATCCGCGCCAGCACGTTGCGCCGCGCGTCGACCGCCGGGATCGCCGCGTTGCCGGGCAACCCCATGCCGAGTGCTTCGACCATCGAGGCCATCGTCGATGCGGTCCCCATCGTCATGCAGTGGCCGTGCGAGCGGTGCATGCAGCTTTCGGCCTCGAAAAAGTCCGCCTGCGACATCTCGCCGGCGCGCACCGCTTCACTCATCTGCCACACGCCGGTGCCCGAACCCAGTTCGCCGCCGCGGTACTTGCCCGACAGCATCGGCCCGCCGGACACGCCGATCGTCGGCAGATCCACGCTTGCCGCGCCCATCAGCAGCGCGGGCGTGGTCTTGTCGCAGCCCATCAGCAGCACCACGCCATCGAGCGGATTGGCGCGGATCGATTCCTCGACGTCCATGCTGACGAGGTTGCGGAACAACATCGTCGTCGGCCGCATCAGCGTTTCGCCCAGCGACATGACCGGGAACTCGAGCGGAAAGCCGCCCGCTTCGAGCACGCCGTGCTTCACGTGCTCGGCGAGCACGCGGAAGTGCGTATTGCACGGGGTCAGTTCCGACCACGTGTTGCAGATGCCGATCACGGGGCGCCCGTCGAACTGGTCGTGCGGCACGCCGCGGTTTTTCACCCACGAACGGTAGATGAAGCCGTCGCGGTCGAGCCGGCCGAACCAGGCCTGGCTGCGGCGCGGTTTCGGGCCCTTGCGCTGCGAGCCCCCGCCGTTCGGGTCCGAGCCCCCGGACATGTCGTCGTCTCCTCGTTTTTTCGAATCGTCGCGGCAACGTCGACGCCGCGCCGGCGCACTGTAGCCCGCGGCCGCTGCGCGGGTCAAGACCATGCGGTCAAGTGGTCAGGCCAATTCGGGAGCTGCGCGGTATAGTCGCGGCCAACAGCGATCGAAGGGAGGCGGCGTGAATCGACTCGACATGCAGGGGCGCGGCGCGATCGTCACGGGCGGCGCCGCGGGTATCGGGCTGGCCACCGCGCGGCGGCTCGCCGCCTCAGGCGCGCGCGTGTCGCTGTGGGACCGCAACGCCGACGCGCTCGCGCGCGCGCTGAAGGCGCTCGGCAACGGACATCATGGGCACGCGGTCGACGTGACCGACGAAGCCGCCGTGGCTGCGGCGCGCGACGCCAGCGTGGCCGCGCTCGGCCGCATCGATGCGCTCGTCTGCAGCGCGGGCATCACGGGGCCGAACACCACGGTGGAAAAGTATCCGCTCGCCGCGTGGCAGCAGGTCATCGACATCAACCTGACCGGCGTGTTTCTCTGCAACCGCGCGCTCGTCGCGCACATGCGCGGGCACGACGGCGGCAAAGGTTACGGACGGGTCGTCAACATCGCGTCGATCGCCGGCAAGGAAGGCAACCCGAACGCCAGCGCCTACAGCGCGTCGAAGGCCGCGGTGATCGCGCTGACCAAGTCGCTCGGCAAGGAGCTGGCCACTACCGGCATCCGCGTCAACTGCGTGACACCGGCTGCGGTGAAGACGGGCATGTTCAGCCAGATGACGCCCTCGCACATCGACTACATGCTGTCGAAGATCCCGATGGGGCGCTTCGGCGAGGTCGACGAAATCGCCGCGCTGATCGCCTGGCTGTGCACCGAGGAGTGCTCGTTTTCCACAGGCGCCGCGTTCGACCTGTCGGGCGGGCGCGCGGTGTATTGAGTGAGCGGGCCGCGGACGGCTACGCAACCCGCGACCGATTCGCTTGCGCTCGCCAAAAGGGGACCGCGGGGAATCCGACCCCGCGCGCACCGAGGCAGCGTCGGTCTTCGTTTCCGTCTCGCCGACGCGGACCGAGAAGGGACCGCGTCGGCACGAAACGAAGGGGCGTCTGGACTCGTCCCCCCGTTGGCGAAGGGGGGCCGGAGGGGAATTTCGATCTTTTACCGCTTCGCTACACCGCTGAAATCCCCCTGCCCCCTTTTTCAAAGGAGGGCTCGATCGATCGTCGGTGCGAACACATGACCCGGTCGACCGAAGGCTCACCTCGCTACGCGGCGCCAGCGCTGCTCGACTGCGCGCGCGCGCTGCTCGCGCGCGCGGGCGTTGCCGCGCCGATCGCCGCCGACGTCGCCGAAGTGCTGCTCGAAGGCGATCTGCTCGGGCATGACACGCATGGGCTGGCGCTGCTCGCGCCCTATCTGGCGGAGCTCGAGCGCGGCGCGATGCGGCGCGAAGGCGACTTCGCCGTCGTCAACGAGCGCCCCGCAGCCGCGACGTGGGATGGTCGTCGGCTGCCGGGCCCTTGGCTCGTGCGCCGCGCGGTCGATGCGGCGATCGATCGCGCACGCAACTACGGAACCGGCACGGTGGTCGTCCGCCGCAGCCACCACATCGGCTGCCTGGCCGCGTATCCGAAGCGCGCGACCGATCGAGGGCTGGTGTTGCTGCTCGCGTGCTCTGATCCGAACGCCGCCAGCGTCGCGCCTTTCGGCGGCACGCGCGCGTTCGTCACGCCCAATCCCATCGCTTGCGGGTTCCCGACGGCGGCAGATCCGGTACTGATCGACATCTCCGCGTCCGTCACGACCAACGGCATGAGCGCGCGACTGCACCGGCATGGCCGCAGATTCGAGCACCGCTGGCTGCTCAACGCGCGGGGCGATGCGACCGACGATCCCGCGGCGCTGTTCGCGGATCCGCCGGGCACGATCCTGCCGCTCGGCGGACTCGAAGCGGGGCACAAGGGTTACGGGCTCGCGCTGATGATCGAGGCCCTGACGGCAGGGCTGGCCGGTTTCGGCCGCGCCGATCCGAAGGAGGGTTGGGGCGCGACCGTGTTCGTGCAGGCGCTCGACCCAGCGGCGTTCGGCGGCACCGGCGACTTCACCCGCCAGGCCGAATGGCTGCGCGATGCGTGCCGAACCAACCCGCCGCGCCCCGGTATCGATCGCGTCCGGCTGCCCGGCGAGCGCGGTCTCGCGCGCCGGCGCGAGCAGCTTGCGGAGGGCGTGGCGCTGAACGCCGACATCCTGCCCGCGCTCGCCCCGTGGGCCGACAAGTTCGGCGTCGTGCTGCCGGCTGCGCTGTAGTTGCGTCACGAAAGCGGCGAGCGACGCCGCGCGCCGACCCGCAACGGCGTCTTCACCACCGAGACACGGGGGCATGGAGATAACTTTGCACCTTTCGGCGCTCTCCGGGTCTCGGTGGCGAATCCTTCGGCGTTCGTTCGCAGACCGGGGTTCGACCATAGGGCCAATAGGGGCTACGCCTACTGCGCGCCATCCGTGCCTCTGTGTTGAAATTCGGGCTTTCGCATTCGCAGGTTTCCCGGGTCCGGATGGAACAACTCGCCAGTCGCTTCAGAGCGCTCGCGCCGGCGGTCGATCACTGCTCGATTCGCGTCGTCGAAGAAGACGCTGAAATGATCTCGGTGCGGCAGGACGTGCCCGAGCCGGTGCAGGCATCGCGCGATCGCGGCGCGATGGTCACGGTGGTCGACGGCGACGGCGTCGGCTACGCGGCGAGCAGCGATCTGAGCGATGCGGGGCTGAAGGACGCGATCGCGCGCGCGCACGATTGGGCGCGGCTCGCGCGCGGCCGCTCGGTGTTCGACGGTGCAACCCCCGCGCTGCCGCGCCCGAACGGGCGCTACGCGACGCCGGTGGCCAAACCGCTGCGCGCGAGCAAGGCCGAGCGCATCGAGCTGCTGATGCACGAATCGACCGCGTGCAGGCTCGACGGCCGCATCGTCGATTGGGCCGCTTCGCTGTGGACCACGCGCACGCGCCAGCTCATCGCCACCGCCGACGGTGGCGAGACCTTCCAGCAATGGGAGTTCACCGTGCCCGGGCTGCATGTGACTGCGCACGCCGGCGGCGTGACGCAGACGCGCTCGTGGGGCGGCCGCTACAACGGCTATTGCCAGCAGGGCGGCTTCGAGATCGTCGAGCGTTCGGGATTCATCGGCAGCGGCCGGCTCACCGCCGAAGAGGCGCTGCAACTGCTCGCCGCGCCCAACTGCCCGAGCGGCAGGATGGACGTCGTGCTGATGCCCGACCAGATGATGCTGCAGATCCACGAGTCGATCGGGCATCCGCTCGAACTCGACCGCATCCTCGGCGACGAGCGCAACTACGCCGGTACGAGCTTCGTCACGCTCGACATGTTCGGCACGTATCAGTACGGCTCGCCGCTGCTGAACGTCACGTTCGATCCGACTCGGCCCGAGGAGTTCGCGAGCTTTGCCTGCGACGACGAAGGTGCGCCGGCGCGGCGCGAGTACCTGATCAAGGACGGGCTGCTGCTGCGTCCGCTCGGCGGCGCGAGCTCGCAGCAGCGCGCACGGCGCCAGCGTCCCGACATCGCCGGCGTGGCGACCACGCGCGCGTGCGCCTGGAACCGCCCGCCGATCGACCGCATGAGCAACCTGAACGTCGAGCCCGGCACGAGCACGCTCGACGACATGATCGCCGCGACCGAACTTGGCGTGCTGATGAAGACCAACCGCTCGTGGTCGATCGACGACTCGCGCAACAAGTTCCAGTTCGGTTGCGAATGGGGGCAGATGATCCGCAACGGCCGGCTGGCCGAAGTGGTGCGCGACCCGAACTACCGCGGCGTCAGCGCCACGTTCTGGCGCTCGCTCGCGATGGTCGGCCGCCCCGAGACGGTCGAAGTCATGGGCACGCCGTATTGCGGCAAGGGCGAACCGAACCAGGCGATCCGCGTCGGCCACGCGAGCCCGGTGTGCCGCTTCACCGGCGTGGACGTATTCGGCGCGGAGCGGTGAACGATCGTGCTCATCACTGAG
>JBBIJJ010000224.1:0-5819 GCA_037446035.1 Burkholderiales bacterium | reverse complement strand
CGTCCTGTATCACTACGCGCTGATCCGCACGCGCACCCGCGAAGACTGTTTCCGTGCGTTCCGCCACAACCAGTGGGTCGGTCTGGCGGTGTTCGCCGGCGTCGCGGCGGACTACGCGCTGCGCTGAAGCCGCCGTCTGCAGCGCGGATCGTGCACGACCGTCCCGCTGCGGGTGCCGAGGCGGAACGCTCGCTCCTCACTGGAGCAGCAGGGGCGGGGCCCGAATGGCCTATGAACGGGGCGGCCGGAGAGGGGCGCGATTCGCACTCGGCAAGGCGGGCGACCGTCACTTCCCGAACTCGTCGCCCATTTCCGCAGCACGCCGCTGCGCTGCGCGCACGGCCGCGACGATCTTGTCCTTGACCCGGTCGGCGTCCAGCGCCGCGATCGCGGCGGCCGTCGTTCCGCCCTTCGAGGTCACGCGCGCGCGCAAGGTTTCGGGCGGCTCGTCCGACTCGGCCGCCAGGTGCGATGCACCGACCAGTGTCTCGATGGCGAGCCGCCGCGCCTGCTCCTCCCGCAGGCCCATGTCGCGGCCGGCCTGGACCAGTGCCTCGATGAAATAGAACACGTAGGCGGGCCCGCTGCCGGAGAGTGCGGTCACCGCGTCGAGCTGCGCGTCGTCGTCGAACCAGAGCACCGCACCGACCGCCTGGAGTATCCGAGCCGCCTGCGCGCGCTGCCCCGGCGTCACCGAAGGTCCGGCGACGAGCCCGGCGATGCCGTGACCGATCAACGCCGGCGTGTTCGGCATCGAGCGCACGATGCAGTCCGTGCCCAGCCAGCGGGTCAGGTCCGCGATGCGGATGCCCGCGGCGATCGACAATGCGAGTTGCTGCCCGATGAACGGCCGCAGCGCCGTGCAGACGTCTTTCATCTGCTGCGGTTTGACCGCGAGCACGAGCACATCGACCTGGGTCAGCCGCGCGTCGGGTGCCGGCGCGACCGCGATGCCGAAGTCCTGCGCGAGCCGCTGGCGCCGTTCGGCGTCGATCTCGACCGCCAGCAGATCCGCGGCATTCGCGCCTGCGCGAAGCAGGCCGCCGATCAGCGCGGTCGCCATGTTGCCGCCGCCGATGAAGGCGATGCGCGTACGCTCGTTCATGCGTGCTCCCATGCGGCAACGTCGGCCGCAGACGTCCTCGCCGCGCCTTCGCGGTCGCTCATGCTCTCTCCCCGAATATCGCAGTGCCAACGCGCACGATCGTCGCCCCTTCGGCGATCGCGGCTTCCAGGTCGGCCGACATGCCCATCGACAGCGTGTCGACGGCCAGTCCTTCGCGCCGCAGCTGCTCGAGCAGCTCGCGCAGACGCGCAAAAGGCATGCGCTGCCGGGCGGCGTCGCGCTCCGGCTCCGGAATTGCCATCAGGCCGCGCAATCGCAGGCGCGGCAAACGCGCCACCGCGTGCGCCAGCGCGCCGACATCGGCGGGGGCGACCCCGTGCTTGCTCGCTTCGCCGCTGACGTTGACCTGGATGAGCACCGTCAGCGGTGGTCGATCCGCAGCGCGCTGTGCCGACAGCCGCTGCGCGATCTTCAGGCGGTCGACCGAATGGACCCAGTCGAAGTGCTCGGCGATCGCGCGCGTCTTGTTGCTCTGGATCGGTCCGATGAAGTGCCACTCGAGCGCGAGCGCGGGCGCCAGATCGCGCACGCGCGCGATCTTTTCGACGGCCTCCTGCACGTAGCTCTCGCCGAACCGGCGCTGTCCGGCGCGGGCCGCGGCAAGCACCGCCGTGGCGGGGAACGCCTTGCTGACCGCCAGCAGCACGATCTCGCCCGGGTCGCGGCCGGCCGCACGCGCCGCGGCGCTAATCCGTTCGTGCACGCGGGCGAGTGCGGCTTGCAGCGGTTCGTCCAAACTGGACATAATGGTTTCGAATATCCCTCTGGACGCTCGTCTTTTCCGATGTTTCGAGCGGTGGAGAAGCGCCGGACAATGCGGTTGACTCCGCCCAATGGAGTTGCCTGCTCCAGCGGGCGACGCGCCGACCGGGCGCGATGATCCGAACGATCCTCTACGAAGCTGCGCCGATGGACATCTCCGAACTGCTCGCATTTTCCGTCAAAAACAAGGCGTCCGACCTGCACCTGTCCGCAGGCCTGCCACCGATGATCCGCGTGCACGGCGACGTACGCCGCATCAACCTGCCGCCCCTGGAGCACAAGGACGTGCACGCGATGATCTACGACATCATGAACGATGCGCAGCGCAAGATGTTCGACGAGCATCTGGAGTGCGACTTCTCGTTCGACCTGCCAGGGCTGGCCCGCTTCCGCGTCAATGCCTTCAATCAGGACCGCGGTGCGGCCGCCGTGCTGCGGACGATTCCGTCGCGCGTGCTGTCGCTCGAGGAGCTGCAGGCGCCGCGCGTGTTCGCCGACTTCGCGCTCAAGCCGCGCGGCCTGGTGCTCGTCACCGGGCCGACCGGCTCCGGCAAGTCGACGACGCTGGCTGCGATGGTCGACCACGTCAACAACAACCTGTACGGCCACGTGCTGACGATCGAGGATCCGATCGAGTTCGTGCACGAGTCGCGCAAGTGCGTGATCAACCAGCGCGAAGTCGGCCCGCACACGCTGTCCTTCGCCAACGCGCTGCGCAGCGCGCTGCGCGAGGACCCGGACGTCGTGCTGGTCGGCGAGCTGCGCGACCTGGAGACGATCCGGCTTGCGCTGACGGCCGCCGAGACGGGCCATCTGGTCTTCGGCACGCTGCACACCTCGAGCGCGGCCAAGACGATCGACCGCGTGGTCGACGTGTTTCCGGCGGCCGAGAAGGAGATGGTGCGGGCGATGTTGTCCGAATCGCTGGTGGCGGTGATCTCGCAGGCGCTGCTCAAGATCAAGGACGGCAGCGGGCGCGTGGCGGCGCACGAGATCATGGTCGGCACGCCGGCGATCCGCAACCTGATCCGCGAAAACAAGGTCGCGCAGATGTACTCGATGATCCAGACCGGCAGCCAGTTCGGCATGCAGACGCTCGACCAGTGCCTGATGGATCTGGTCCGGCGCAACATCGTCTCGGCGGCGGAGGCGCGTACCTACGCGAAGTCGCCCGAGAGTTTTGTCGGGTGAAGGCCCCGTGATTTCGGTCCTCGCCCCGGATTCCGCGCTCGCCCTTGCCGGCGCCGCCGGCTGGGGCGGCGCGAAGCGGTGCCGCGCGAACATCCGCCCACGCCCTGTCGCGCGCGCGTCGGCGCAAGCGCGGGGAATTTCGCGATCTCACGCGCCGTGCAGGCGCGCTCGATGAGGTAAAGATGGAACGCGACCAGGCCACACGATTCGTCCACGATCTGCTTCGTCTGTTGCTGACGAAGAAGGGTTCGGACCTGTTCATCACGGCCGACTTTCCGCCGGCGTTCAAGCTCGACGGCCGTGTGCTGCCCGTTTCCAACCAGCCGCTGACGGCGCAGCACACCGCGGAGCTGGTGCGTTCGATCATGAACGACCGGCAGGCGGCCGAGTTCGAGGCGACCAAGGAATGCAACTTCGCGATCAACCCGACCGGAATCGGGCGCTTCCGGGTCTCGGCCTTCGTTCAACAGGGCAAGGTCGGCATCGTCTTCCGGACGATCGCCGACAAGATCCCGACCGTCGAGGAGCTGAACCTGCCGCCGCTGATCAACGAGCTGTCGATGGCCAAACGCGGCATCGTGATGGTGGTCGGTGCGACCGGCTCGGGCAAGTCGACGACGCTGGCGGCGATGGTCGGCTACCGCAACGAGAACAGCCAGGGTCACATCATCACGATCGAGGATCCGGTCGAATACGTCCACCCCCACAAGAACTGCATCGTCACGCAGCGCGAAGTGGGGGTCGACTGCGACAGCTGGAGCGTGGCGCTGAAAAACACCCTGCGGCAGGCGCCCGACGTGATCCTGATCGGCGAGGTGCGCGACCGCGAGACGATGGAGCACGCGATCGCCTTTGCCGAGACCGGTCACCTGGTCATGTGCACGCTGCACGCAAACAGCACCAACCAGGCGCTGGACCGCGTGATCAACTTCTTTCCGGAGGACAAGCGCAGCCAGCTGCTGATGGATCTCTCGCTGAACCTGCGCGCGATGATTTCGCAGCGGCTGGTCGCTTTCAAGGACCGCAAGGGCCGCATCCCCGCGGTCGAGATCATGCTGAACTCGCCGCTGATCTCGGACCTGATCTTCAAGGGCGAAGTGCACGAGATCAAGGACGTGATGAAGCGCTCGCGCGAGCAGGGCATGCAGACGTTCGACCAGGCGCTGTTCGACCTGCACGAGCACGAGCTGATCTCCTACGAGGACGCGCTGCGCAACGCCGACTCGGTCAACGACCTGCGGCTGCAGATCAAGCTCAACTCCAAGCTGTACGGCGGTGTGGCCGGCATCCACAAGGGCATCGAGCATCTCGGGCTGGCGGGCTGAGCGGCATCGCGTCGCGCCAACGCAGCGCGACGATCGCGCTTCTGGTTCGCGTCGAACACGTCGCGCCGCCGCGCGCGTGTTGGTCGCCCAACGTTTGCAGGCACGAAAGAGGAAACGACGCGCAGCGGCGCCGCCGCCCGCGGCGCGCCAAGCCCTGCGCGTACTACCATGTCGCCTCGCCGCTCTTGCAAGCGCGTGGCCGCAGTGCCGCGCTTCCCGCGCGACGGGGCGCGTACTACCATGTCGCCTCGCCGCTCTTGCAAGGAGGACACCATGACCGTTCGAACTTCTTCGGCCGAATGGACGGGCACGCTCAAGGAAGGCGCCGGCACGATGCGGCTCGGCAGCGGGGCGTATGAGGGACCGTTCACATTCGCGTCGCGCTTCGAGTCCGGGCCGGGCACCAATCCGGAAGAGCTGATCGGCGCCGCCCACGCGGGCTGCTATTCGATGTTCCTGTCGGCGCTGCTGGCCAAGGCCGGCTTCACGCCGAAGCGCATTCACACGACCGCCGCGGTCCATCTCGGCGAGGGTCCGACGATCGACCTGATCGAGCTGACGACCGAAGCCGAAGTCCCTGGCTTGTCGGCGGCCGACTTCCAGCAGCACGCCGAAGCCGCGAAGCAGGGCTGTCCGGTGTCGAAGGCGCTCGCCGCACCGCGTATCGTGCTCAGCGCCCGGCTCGCCGGCTGACGCTGCTCGAGTCCCCCCTTGGGACGACCCAAATGACCGCCGTCTACGACTTCACGGCCAAGACCATCGACGGCAAGACGAAGAAGCTTGCCGACTTCAAGGGCAAGGTGCTGCTGATCGTCAACACCGCCAGCCGTTGCGGCTTCACGCCGCAATACGAGGGGCTGGAGGCGCTGCACCAACGGTTCGCCAAGCGCGGTTTCGCCGTGCTGGGTTTCCCGTGCAACCAGTTCGGCGAACAGGAGCCGGGCCCCGAGTCGGAGATCGCCGAGTTCTGCGAGATGAACTATGGCGTCACCTTTCCGCTCTTCGCCAAGGTCGACGTCAACGGCGACAACGCGCATCCGCTGTTCAAGTACTTGACGTCGGCCAAGCCGGGACTGCTCGGATCGGAAGCGATCAAGTGGAACTTCACCAAGTTCCTGGTCGGCAGCGACGGCAAGGTGATCGCACGGTACGCGCCGACGACCAAGCCCGAGGACATCGCCGCCGACATCGAAAAGGCGCTCGGCTGAGAAGGCGTGAACACTTCCTCGCCGACGGGCCGCGCAGTAGAAGGACTCACCCGACGCGCGGCGGTTGACCATGTGTAGTCCGATCGCTGCGCCGCCGCGGGGCGTTCCGAGCCGAGGTTCCTCGTCATTCCGAGCCGAGGTTCCTTGTCATTCGGAGCCGAGGTTCCTCGTCATTCCGAGCCGAGGTTGCTTGTCATTCCGAGCCGA
>JBBIJJ010000223.1:0-5820 GCA_037446035.1 Burkholderiales bacterium | reverse complement strand
CTGCAGCTTCCTCTCGGCCAGCCTTACCTGCCCGCGCTGCGTGCCGTGCCACAGCACGTCGCCGCCGGCGCGCCCGCGCAGCTTGGCGCCGGCGCGTTCCTGCGCCGACAGCACCAGCAGCTGCTCGATGAGCCCGCGCGCGGCCTCGTTCATCAGCTCGTCGATGCTCGCCTGCGCGGTTTCCAGAAGCTCGAGCATCGGCAGCAGCGCCTGGCCGCCGCCGGCCAGCCCGTGCCGTACGGCGGCTTGGTCGTTGCGATGCGCGATCTTCAAGGTCGGCTTCTTACCAGCCGTCTTGGCCTTACAGTCCTTCATGGCGGTTTCCTTCTGGCTTGCGGGTTTCAGCTTCAGCAAGCTCGATTCTCGCGAACTCGCTGCGGAAACCGCCGCCTTCAAGTTCCAACTACGTCTGGGACATCGCCGATCGTGCCGGCAGCGAGCGCTCGCCCGGTTTCGCGATGGTGTGGCACGCAGCGCATCCGGCAAGAGTACGCGGGCGTAGCGCCGCACCTTGACGGCAAGCAAGTGGTCACGAAGGGGTGGATGCTAAAAGTAATCCTAGAAACGGCAGTTGAAGTCCGTGAAGTATCGAGAAACGCGTTCGCGCCAAAGCCTTGTAGTGACCACGACCATCACCCATTTGGAACTGCTCCGCAGTCCTCGGAATTGGCTTGAAGCCCGCATGGATGCTGGCTTTCTGCCGTTTCGACGTGAGGCGAACTGCCGGATTTAGGGTAATTGGGGCCGTCGGCTCCGACAAGAAGATTCCGAAACGGGCCCAGGTACTTCCTATGCGTCACGACCCCATCGCCTTGAACGAACCCGCTGTCCCGGACCTCGGGCAGGTGCGGTGCCCGGCGACGCGCCTGCAGGCGCCGGCCTGCGCGAGCATCGACGCCGGAGTCGCTCACTTGCGCCTCGTCGTCGACGATGCATGCGGTGCGCCGTTGCTCGACGCCACGCACCGCAGCGACGACGATCTTCGCCGCCGTCTTCGGCGTTTGCGCGACGACGGTTGCTTCGGCAACGGCGGCGGCGCGCCGCTGCTGATTACCGGCAAACTGGCCGCGCTGGTGCACGAGCAACTCGGCTGCGGCACCGTCGTGCCGCCTTCCGCCGCCGCCTGGCTCGCTGCCCGCGACTGCCTGCGCGCCGAGCCGGACGAGACGGTGCGCACGCTGGCGCTGGTCGAACTGTCGGCCTCGGGTTATCTGCTGCTGGGCATCGATCGCAGTGGTGCGCTGCGCGACGACTTGTTGGTGGTCAATCCGCGCTGCGGCGCCGGCAGCGGCGTCAACCTCGACCGCGTGCTGCAGAAGCTGGGGTTGGCACGCAGTGACGTCGATGCGTTTCTGGCCGGCTATGCCGGCGAGGCGGGTGCACTGCGCCGCGCGCAGGTGACGGTGCGCGCCGACCGCTGCGGCGTGTTCGCCTCGTCGGCCACGATCTCCGACAAGAACCAGGGCATTCCGCTCGACGTGGCGCTGGCGGTAACGCTGAAGTCGGAGGTGCTGAAGGCCTGCCGACGGCTGCCGGCCGGTTTCGACAAGGTGGTGTTGACCGGCCGCGTGTTCCACTGGCGCTTCGCGCGCGAGTGTGCGCAGGACTGGCTGCGTGCGCAGGGCGTCACGCGCGTCGCTTTCGATCCCGACAACACGCAACTGCTGGCTTCGCTGCGCGCGTTCGCGCGTCAGGCCGGACCGCAGGGCATCGCGCAATCGCAGCCGCGGCTGCTGCGCGCGAAGACACCACGGCCCTACCCCGCGCTGGCGGAGCTGAAAGCCCGCTACGAGGCGCAGCACCGCTACCTGCGCCTGCCCGAGCCGCCGCCGGCGGACACCGTGTCCACGCAAGGGCGCCGCCTGCACCTGGCGTTCGACGTCGGTTCGACGATGGCCAAGGCGGTGCTGGCCGACGCCGACTCCGGCGCGGCGCTGTGGCTGCGCGCGGCGAGCAACGCCGGCGACACGATCGAGACCGTCAAGCAGATCCTGCGCGATCTGGCCGCCGCGGCCGGCGCTGAGCTTTCGCTCGCCGGCATCGGCATCACCGGCTCGGCGCGCTACCAGGTGCAGCAAGCGCTCGATCACATCTACCCCGAGCTGGCCGACCGCGTGTTCGTGCTGGTGGAAAACTACGCGCACGCGCGCGGCTCGATCGCGCTGGCGCGCGAGCACATCGTTCGTCTGCGCGCCGCCGGGGTGGCGCCGGTCAACGAGGACTTCTGCATCCTGGTGGATATCGGCGGCGAGGACACCAAGATCTCCACCATCGCGCTGAAGGAAGCGGAACTGTTCGGCAACGCGATGAACCTCAAGTGCTCGGCCGGCACCGGCAGCCTGATGGACACGCTGGCGGCGATGTTCGGCATCGCCGACGTGGCCGGTGCCTGCGCCGAGGCGTTCGCCGCGCCGCGCGCCCACTCGATCAACGCCACCTGCGCCGTGTTCCTGATGGAAAACGCGCGCAAGCTGCAATTGCAGGGCACGCCGCGCGGCGAGATCCTCGCCGCGGCCAACTGGGCGATCGTCGAGAACATGGCGCACTCGCTGTGGAACCAGCTCGAGCTGCCGCCGCACACTGTCGTGCTGCTGCACGGCCAGACGATGCGCTCGGAGCCGCTGCCGGTGGCGGTG
Source organism: Burkholderiales bacterium (assembly GCA_037446035.1). Taxonomy (GTDB): domain Bacteria; phylum Pseudomonadota; class Gammaproteobacteria; order Burkholderiales; family Burkholderiaceae_F; genus DSNY01. Next base: position 3,184 of record JBBIJJ010000223.1, on the reverse strand, counting down.
ACGCACCGGCTGCACGCTTATCTGAACGCGCCGGTGTACGCGCTGGTGCCGCCCCACCCCGGCCATCGCGCCTGCTTCGGCCTTGCCCACACGCTGCGGCAGACGGCGCCCGCGGGCGCCGTCTCGCTGGCGCTGCCGCGCTTCCTCGAGGCGCGCTTCGAGCGCCGGATCATCCAGTGCCGCGGCGCGGCCTGCGACGATGAGGCCGCCTGCTGCAATCGCAGCCACCTGACCTGCCGCGACCGCGAGGGCCGCAAGCTGGTGTCGTTCACGCTCGGCGGCTGCAGTGCGGTCAACGAGCTGCACGCGAGGAAGCGGATGCCGATCGCCGCCGCCACCGCGCCGGTGCGCGACACCTACAAGGAGCTGTGGGACTTCATCGAGCGGCAGCAGCCGCGCAGCGACGACGCGCAGCGGCTCGTCATCCCGCGCAGCTTCGCCGTCACCGAATGGGCGTATCTGTTAGCACGGCTGTTCGAGCGCCTCGGGCTGCCCGTGCACGTCGACACCGTCACCGAAGCCGACCTGCTCGCGGCGCAGCCGCTGTTCAACGTCGACACCTGCGCGCCGCACATGGGCGCGGTGGGGCAGTTCCGGCGCCTGGCGGGCGCGCCGCACGGGGTGATCCTGGCGCCGCAGATCGACTTCGCGCCGACCGGCGGCGCCAGTCTGGGGCGCACCTGCACCGTCAATCAGGGGGGCATCGGCGTGGCAGTCAACCTGGCGCGGCTCGACTTCTCGCACGCGAACTTCCATCTGTTCAGCCTCGACCTGTCCAGACTCGACGCCGAGGCGCTGCGGGCGCAGTTGCAGGATCGCCTGCAGCCGGTGTTCGCGCGCTACGGCATCGACCCGGGCGCCGTGGCGTTGCGCGCCGCGCTGGCCGCAGCGATCGAAGACCACCTGCGGCTGCGTGCGCAGCTGGCCGATCTGGCCGCGAGCATGGCCGAGGAGGCGCTGGCACAGGGCACGCGGCTGGCAGTGGTCGTGGGCCGCGAGTACATCCTGAACCCGGGCATCTACGACAGCCACGTGCGGCGTCTGCTGCGCGACAAGAAGCTGGCGGTGCTGCCCTCCTACGCGCTCGAGGTGGAACTGAACCCCGCCTACAGCCACATCTACTGGCGCAACCCGCACGTCTACGTCAGCCTGCTCGACGCCGTCGCGCGCCGCGAGCTGCACCTGAGGCTGAAGCATCCGCGGCTGCGCGAAGTCTTCCGCGCGGTCGAGAGCGGGCCGGAGTTGCTGCCGGTGGTGCAGGTCTCGACCTTCTGCTGCGGGCCCGACAGCGTGGTGCAGCCGTTCGTCGACGAGATCATGCGCGTGCGCCCGTTCCTGCTGATCCAGTCCGACGCCGTGATCAAGGAGCTCGCCCATCTGGAGAATCGCGTCAACACCTACGTCAAGCAGCTCGACCTCGGGCTGCACGGCAAGCTGCGCGGCGGGACCGGGGGCGTCTTCGAGATGCGCACGCTCGACGACCTGGTGCATACCGGGCCGATCGACCGCGACCGCGATGTGATTGTCTTTCCCACCCTGGGCGACAACCGCGTGCTGACCTCGGTGCTGCGCGGCGCCGGCTACGCTTGCATGGACAACTACGACGACGACGCCTACGACCTGCCGGCGCTGGTGGCGAGCGGCCGCAGCGGCACCGGCGACGCCGTGTGCACACCGATGGCGGCGGTCTACGGCGATCTGCAGCGGGCGCAGCAGCAGTTCACGCACCAGCACGGCGCGGCGAGCGGCCGGCGCCTCCTGTTCTTCGAGTACAAGGGAACCGGCCCGTGCCGGCAGGGCCAGTACGCCGATGCGCACCGACTGCTGTACCAGCGCGCCGGCACGGCGGCGGGCGGCGATGACGCTTGCGCGTCACTGCCGGCGAGCGGCATGCTGAAGTTCCTCGTCGGCCTCGAGACGCAGGGCTGCGACATCGGCATCGAGCCCTGGGTGCTGGCGCGCGGCTATCAGGGCGCGATCCTGCACGGCGTGCTGCAGGGCCTGTATTTCGCCGGCGGCGAACGCTGCCGCGATCTGGCCGAGTTCGAACGATTCGAGGCCGCCTTCCGGGCGCTGAAGACACGCCTGTACGCGGCACTCGAGCGCTTCCACGGTCCCGGCCCGTTGGCGCGCGCGCTGCTCGCTGCGCTCGGCGGCAGCCGCGCGGCGCTGCCGGTCAAGTACTTCGCCTGGCGGCTGGACGGCGCCGATCTCGCCGGCGCGCTGCGCGAGTTCGCGACGCGCTGGATCCATGTGCCGCGCCCGCAGCCGCCCGAAGTGCGTGTGGCACTGACCGGCGAGGTCTACATGCGCGCCGCCCAGGCCGAGGAGATCTTCCGCCTGCTGCTCGCGCATCTGGGATTCGGCCGCTTCGAATTCGAGTACACGCCGGTGTGGAGCTACCTGGAGTACCTGCTGGATTACGAGATCGAGGGCCAGCGTGAACGCATCGCGCTGGCGCGCGCCGCCGGGGCCGCCGACGGCGACGCCGCGGTGCGCGCTGCGCGCCAGCGCCTCGAGGCGTCGCTCAAGCTGCGCCGCCTGCTGCGCCGCTGGGTGGCGCAGCCGCTGTACCGCGCGGCCGGGCTGCCGCTGCCGCTGGATGCCGGCTCTGCCGCGGCGATGACGCGCGAGCTGCTGCCGACGCTGCGTCCGGCCGGCGAGCTGGTCACCTACGTCGGCGAAGCGATCGGCGCGCTGCGCCACGGCGTCGACGTCGTGTTCAACGTCGCGCCGAGCAGTTGCATGGTGGCCACGATGGGTGAGGTGCTCAGTCCCGCGATCATGGCCGCTGCCGGTCGCGGCCGGGTGCAGCACCTGTTCTCGGCCGACGGGCACGTCGACGCCGAGCTGCTGCAGCTTGCGCTGCTCAAGGCGATGGGCCCCGAGCGCTACTGCGGCCTGCGGCCGATGCGCTACGAGACCGCGCCCCCGATGCAGCCGGCGGCAGCCATCCGCGAGGCGTGCGCGGCGTGAACTTTGCCGGCGTTGTCCGTGCCCTAGCCCGCATATTTCAGTGCGCCGTGAAAAGGCGCTGTCTTCCAGTGGGTGCGAATGCCACCCGGCAACTGTCGCTCCAGCCGGAAGCAATCGGAGCAATCGTGGAGGCAACGAAGCGATTGAAGCCTTCGGTGTAGAGGGTCCTTCAAGGGATTTGGCGAGCGTGCCGGCCGTAACGCGAGTG
>JBBIJJ010000222.1:0-5823 GCA_037446035.1 Burkholderiales bacterium | reverse complement strand
TTTGGCTCGGAATGACCCGGGGATTTGGTTCGAAATGACAAGGAAGAAGCGGCCGGGAATGACGTGCCCATGTCATCGCAGGCAGCGAAGCAGAGCCTGCCCAGAGCAAAGCCGAGGGCAGGGGTCTCGGCTTGACGAGCGAGCGGGACCTCTCGCTGTCGGGCGGGAATGACGAGGGCGGCCCGCTCGGAATCAAGCAACGACGAACAGATGCGGATGCCGGGCGGTTGGCGCGTGCCACGAGCACGAGCAGTGCTCAGGAGCCACGCGCCAACTTCGCCTTCGGCGCCAGCGCCAGCGTTGCGAGCGTCAGTACGCAGAAGCCCGCGCCGGCGTAGAACGTGAACGCGGCGCCGAGCGCATCCCACAGCGCGCCGGCCAGCACGCTGGCGGCGAGCATGGCCACGCCGCTGACGAGGTAGAAGAAACCGAAAGCGGTTCCGCGCAGGTCTTGCGGCGCGGTGTCGGCGACCATCGTCGCTAGCAGGCCCTGCGTCATGCCCATGTGCAGGCCCCACAGCAGCACGCCGGCGAGCACGATCGCCCAGTGGTTGCCGGCGGCCAGCACGAGGTCGGCGGCGACCAGCACCGCCAGCCCCAGCGCCAGCAGCCGCGTGTGGCTGATGCGGTCGGCCAAGTGGCCGAACGGATACGCCGACAGCGCATACACGACGTTCATCGCCACCATCACCAGCGGCACCCAGGCCACCGGCATGCCGCCCTGCTGCGCGCGCAGAACCAGAAACGCCTCGGAAAAGCGCGCCAGCGTGAACAGCGCGCCGAGGACGACGACCCACCAGTACGCGCGGCCGAGCCGGCGCAGGTTGGCGAGCGTAATCGGATTGGTTCGCCGCTCGCCCGTGGCGCGTCGCTCGGGCTCGCGCACGCCGAACACTAGCAGCGCGACCGCGGCTGCGCCCGGGATCACGGCGACCCAGAACACGGCGCGAAAGTCGTTCGCCCAGGCGAGCATCAACGCCACCGCGAGCGCCGGACCGAGCACGGCGCCCACGGTATCGAGCGCCTGCCGCAGGCCAAACGCCGCGCCGCGGATCGCCGGCGGCGCCAGATCGGCCACCAGCGCGTCGCGCGGCGCGCCGCGCACGCCTTTGCCGATGCGATCGGCCACGCGCGCGGCGAACACCCAGCCCACGGTCGGCGCCAGCGCGAACACCGGTTTGGTCGCCGCCCCCAGCGCGTAGCCGGCGACCGCGAGCCACTTGCGCTTGCCGAAGTAGTCCGACAGCGCGCCGGAGAAGACCTTGACGATCAGCGCGGTCGATTCGGCAGCGCCTTCGATCAAGCCCACCGCCAGCGCGCTGGCGCCGAGCGCGCTGACCATGAACACCGGCAGCAGGCTATGGATCATCTCCGAGGAGACGTCCATCAGCAGGCTGACGCCGCCGAGCACCCAGATCGCGGCGGGCAGGCGCGGGCGGGCGGCGGTTGCGTTCATCGCAGGCGGCGCGGCGGATCGTCTCAGGCAAGAAAGTGGCGCGCCGCTGCGAACGCGCCCATGCCGACCGTCATCGTCGCGACGATGCTGCGCGTGGCCAGCATCGTGGCGATCGCCGCCAGGGCGGCGACGAACTTGTGGTTGGCTAGTGTGGGCGCGAGTGCGCCTTGCTGCACGAGCAGCTCGGGCGCGAGCAGTGCGGCGAGCGCGCACGCCGGCGCGTAGCGCAGTCCGTGCTGCAGCCGCTGCGGCATCGGCAGCAGCTCGCCGAGCACGAGGAACACGTTGCGCGTGACGAGCGTCACCAGCGCGAGCCCCACGATCGTGGCCCAGATCTCGAGCGCGCTCATCGGCCGCTGCGCCCGCGATCGAAAGCGATTTCGGCGGTCATCGCGACCGCGGTGCCGGCGATCACCGCGGCGAGCAGACCGAGCTTCAGCGGAAAGTCCGTCGCGGCCACCGCCACGATCGCGGCCACCGTCGCGCCGGCCAGTGCCGGGCGGCTGGTGATCATCGGCATCGTCAAGCCGAGCAACGCCAGGATCGCCGCGAACTCCAGTCCCCAGGCGCCCGGGATGCCGCCGGCGATGAAGATGCCGGCGATCGAAGCCGCCTGCCACGCGAGCCAGATCGTCGTGGTCACGCCGAGCAGGAACCACACTTGCTCGATGCCGCCGCGCTCGTCCGCAGGCGCGTGCGCGTAACGCGCGACGAACACCGCGGCGGCGATGTCGGCGGTGACGTAGCCGAGCGCCAGCCGTTTGGCGAGCGGCAGGTGCCGCAGGTACGGCCACAGCGTCGCCGAGAAGATCACGAAGCGCAGGTTGACGACGGCGGCGGTGACGAGCACAACCCAGACCGGGGCGCCGGCCGCGATCAGCGGCAGCGCGGCCATCTGCGCGGTGCCGGCGAACACGGCGAGCGACATGCCCAGCGCCTGCCACTCGGTGAGCCCCGTCTTCACCATCGCCACCCCGGTGACGAGCCCCCAGACGGCGGTGGCGACCAGCGCCGGTGCCACCGCGCGCATACCGCGCACGAAGGCTGCGCGGCGCAACTGCGCGAGGACGTCTTCGCGGCTGCTCGTCGCGCGCTCGCTCATGCGGCGGCCGGCCGTGCGGCGGGCCGCCGCATCAGCAGCACGATCGCGGCCGCGGCCAACGCGACGAACGGCAGCGACCAGAGGTTCAAGTCCGTCCAGCCGGTAGCCGACAACAGCGCGCCCGAAGCGGCCGACGAGGTGATCATCGTCAGGAACACGGCGAGGTCGTTCGCGCCCTGGACCTTGGCCTTCTCGGCCGGCGTGTAGGTGGTGGTCAGCAGCGTGGTGGCGCCGACGAACATGAAGTTCCAGCCGACGCCCAGCAGCACGAGCGCGGACCAGAAGTGCCAGTAGCTCAGTCCATGGTGCGCGATCGCCATCGTCGCGAACATCATCACGCACCCGGCCAGCATGATCGGCAAGGTGCCGAAGCGACGCACCAGATGCCCGGTGAAGAAGCCCGGCGCGAACATCGCGACGACGTGCCACTTGATCACGTCGGCCGCCTCGGGATAACCGAAGCCGCACACCTTCATCGCCAGCGGCGTGGCGGTCATCAGCAGGTTCATCGCGCCGTAGCTGATTGCGCCGACGAGCGCTGCCACGACGAGCGCCGGCTGCGCCGCGATGTCCCTGAGCGGGCGCGCCGGTCCGTGCGCGGCCGCGTGCCCGTGCGGGATGTGCAGGCGGCTCGCGATCAGCATCGCAACGAACGCGATCGCCGCCAGCCCGATGTAGGTACCGGCAAATTCCACCGGCAGCAGCGAGCGCGTGAGCTTGCTCATCTCCGGGCCGACGATGCCGCCCGCGATGCCGCCGGCAAGCACCCACGCGATCGCGCGTTCCTTCAGCGATGGATCGTATGCGTCGGCTACGTCGGCCGCGGCGAAGCGCAAGTATTGCGCGAACGCGTTGTACAGCCCGACGACGAAGGTGCCGAAGCACAGCAGCGCAAAGCTGCTCGCGAGCATCGCGCTCATCGTGATCGACGTGCCGACGAAGCCCATCGCGGTGCCGAACATGAAGCCGTTGCGGCGGCCCCAGCGCGCCATCGCGAACGAGGCGGGCACGGTCGCGAGCGCGGAGCCGACGATGTAGGTCGTCACCGGCAGCGTGGCCCACAGCGGGCTGGGGCCGAGCGCCAGCCCCGCGAGCCCGTTGACGGCGATCAGCGTGACGTTGTTGACGTACAGCAGCGCCTGGCAGACGACCAGCAGCAGGACCTGCCGCCGCGCAGCAGCGGGGTTGTTCATCGAGGCTCCCTGAGGCGCGGATTATAGGAAGGCATTCCTAGTCGTTAGAATCCGCTCACTTTCGGGAGAACGACGATGTCGATGGCCGACCGCGACGGATCGATCTGGTACGACGGCAAGCTGGTGCCGTGGCGCGATGCGACCACGCACGTGTTGACGCATTCGCTGCACTACGGGCTGGCGGTGTTCGAAGGCGTGCGCGCGTACAAGACCGCCGACGGCACGGCGATCTTCAGGCTGCGCGAGCACACCGAGCGGCTGTTCAACTCGGCGAAGATCTTCATGATGGAGATCCCGTATTCGCTCGAGCAGCTCGCGGACGCGCAGCGCGAGGTCGTTCGCGCCAACAGGCTCGACTCGTGCTACCTGCGGCCGATCGTCTTCTACGGTTCCGAGAAGATGGGCGTCAGCCCCAAGGGCGCCAAGGTGCACGTGGCGATCGCCGCGTGGCCGTGGGGCGCGTACCTCGGCGAGGAAGGGCTGCAGAAGGGCATTCGCGTGAAGACCTCGTCCTACGCGCGGCACCACATCAACGTGTCGATGGTGCGCTCCAAGACCGCGGGCCACTACGTCAACTCGATCCTGGCCAACCTGGAGGCCACGCGCGAGGGTTACGACGAGGCGTTGCTGCTGGACACCAACGGCTTCGTCGCCGAAGGCGCGGGTGAGAACCTCTTCATCGTGCGCGACGGTCGTCTGTACGAGCCGCAGATGGTCTCGGGGCTGATCGGCATCACCCGCCGCAGCGTGATCGAGCTGGCCGGCGACCTCGGGCTCACGGTGACCGCGATACCGATGACGCGCGACGACGTGTACCTGGCCGACGAAGCGTTCTTCACCGGCACCGCCGCCGAAGTGACGCCGATCCGCGAACTCGACGGGCGCGCCATCGGCGCAGGCAAGCGCGGTCCGATCACGGAAAAGATCCAGAACCTGTTCTTCGACGTGGTCAACGGCCGCGCCGCCAAGTACAAGCATTGGCTGACGAAAGTATGAGCACGATCGAACTGCCGGTGGTCGAACTCGCGGCCAAGGATCTGCCCGCGTTCTGCCCCAACCCCGCGATGCCATTGTGGAACCATCATCCGCGCGTGTTCCTCGACGTGACCAAGACCGGCGAAGCGATGTGCCCGTACTGCGGCACGCGCTACCGGCTCAAGCCGGGCGAGGTCGTCAAGGGACACTGAGGCCGTGTGCGTCGGCGGCCATGCCACGCGCCGACGCGCTGTCGATCACGTCACGATGTCGTTGACCAAGCCGCTGCTGTTCGCGTCGCCCGCCGAGTGCGAGCAGGCGTTTTACGAGGCGCTCGAAGCGGGTGACGCCGAAGCCGTCGCCGAGCTGTGGCTCCACGACGAGGACGTGGTCTGCATCCATCCGAACGGCCCGCGGCTGGTCGGCCACGCGGCAGTGGTGGGTTCGTGGCGTGCGATCCTCGCCAACGGCCCGCTGCATATCCGCGCCGGCTCCAAGAAGTCGATCGAGACGCCGACCGTCGCGCTGCATGCGGTGATCGAAGAGGTCGTCGTCACGCAGGGGCGCCAGCAGCAGATCGCACACGTGTTCGCCACCAACGCCTACGTCAAGACGCCGGGCGGATGGAAGATGGTGCTGCACCACGCGTGCCCCGCGCCCGAGGGACAGGCGCGTGAAATCGAGACGCCGAGCGGCCCGTTGCATTGAGTCCGGAACCGCCGAGCCGTCCGTTGCATTGAGTCCGCGAGCGCGGGTCGAGTTCGTGGTCGCTTCGAGGAGTGCGGCGACTGCAAGCCCCAGGCCGTGAAAAAGTGCCTTGTCATGCCGAAGAAGAATGCTTTGTCATTCCCGTTGCCTCTTGCTGATTCTTGCAACACGTCACAAGCGCCCGACGGACGCAACCCTCGTCCTTCGTCATTCCGAGCCAACGGCGAGGAATCTCCGCCGCTCGCAATGCCGAGATCGCTCGCGCGGCTCGCGATGACGGAACCGGCGACAGCGAGCCCGGATATTTCACGAGGGGCGCGGCAATTGCGCGGATGCATGCGGGATGCGGATTGCGCGAGACGGCCACAGCCAAGGCCCGCAGGCCTTGG
>JBBIJJ010000221.1:0-5828 GCA_037446035.1 Burkholderiales bacterium | reverse complement strand
GCCATTGGCTCGGCGGCACGGCAGCGGGCTGCAGCAGCACGCCGGTCAGAAAGCCGTCGAGCATCACCGCATCGAGATGATCGTCTTCCTCGGGAAGTGCGGCGAGCGCCGCGTCGAGCTCGGCGACCTCGTCGTCGTTCAGCGGCCCGGTGCGGGCAGTGGGCATGATGCCGGCCTTCAGTCGTGAATGCGGGCATTATCCGCCCGCGCGCGCCGACGCGCCGGCACGCTCAGTCGATCACGTCGGCTGCCACGGCGAGGAAGGCGCCGACCGCGCAGCGATCAGGCACCAGCGGCTCGATTGCGCGTGCGATTGGGCCGCCGCCCGGCAGAAACACGGCGCTGCGGACCGCGCGGCTGCGCACGGGCAGCTCGTCGAACAGCGCGAGCGCTTCGCGCCGCGTATGCCAGTGCGCGCCACGATACGCGCCGCGGCCGCCGCCGCGTCCTTTCTGCAGGTACAGCAGGCTTGCGCGGTTCAGCAGCCCGAGCACGATGCGCCGCCGCGTCACGCGGATCATCTCTCGCAGAGCCTGCCGCTGATCGGCGATGAAGCACAGCGCGGTGACGCAGATCGCCCGCTCGAAGCTGCGGTCGGGAAACGGCAGTTGCTCGGCGCGCCGTTCGACGTAGCGCTCGCCCGGCCCCGCCTGGCGCAATGCGACCTGCAGCGCAGCGGCATCGGGATCGAGCCCGGTCGCGAACACGCCCAGCGCGCGCGCAGCGGCGCGTGAAGTAGCCGGCGCCGCAGCCGACATCGAGCAGTCGCTCGCCCGGTCGCGCGGCGAGCAGTCGCGCGAGCAGCGCGAACTCGACGTCGCCGATCCTCGCGCCGCGCGGCGTGCGGCACCACGCGCCGTAGCGTTCGGCGGCCGCGGATGTCACGGCAAGCGATGCAGATGCGCGCGGCGGTCGACTGCGAGGAGCCGCGCAAGCTCGGCTGCGTTCTACCGCCGCGGCGACCCGCACAAGCGATCGACGATCCGGCCGCCTTGTCGCGTCGTCGTTGCCGCCTACTTGGCTGTCGCAGACGGCGCTGCGGCTGGCTCTTCGGGTTCCGCGTGCGCTACGCCTTTGTGGCAGTCGATGCAGGTGGACTTGCCCTGCCGGAACTGATCGTGCATCTTGCGCGCGAATTCACTCTGCTTGTCGCTGGCCATCGCGGCCGGATCGTGGCATGAGCGACAGTTGGCCGAGTTGTTCGCGCGCATCTCGTCCCATACGCGGTTGGCCATCTGCCAGCGCTGCTGCTCGTACTTTTCCTTGGTCGAAATCACGCCGCGCGCCTCGGCGATCGCGTCGCGAAGGCCGGCGCCGGCCTTGTAGAAGAGGATCTGCGGATAGTCATGCGGCACATGGCAGTCCGAGCAACCGGCACGCACGCCTGTGCGATTGCTGAAGTGAACGGATTGCCTGTATTCCGGCATCGTGAACTCGCGCATCGAGTGGCACGCGCCGCCGCAGAATTCGACGCTGCCGGTGGCGTGGACCATGGCCCGCGTGCCGATCGTCGCGGCCGCGCCGGCGAGCAGCCCGATCAAAAGGAGCCAGAACACCGACACGGAGGCCGACGGCGTGAACAACCAGCGGAAGAATCTGCGCAGTGTGCTCATGTGATAGAAAGCGACTCTGTAAGGTGTCGTCGTCGGCGCACTCTAGCGGTCGCGCGCGACGGCAGGTTGTCCACAATCAAAGGCATACGAATCCGGCGCCACCGTGCGTGTCTGCTGACGCAGGTCAATGGAGTGTCGACTTGCGCGAATGCGCCTCCGGCAACGCCGCCGCTGGCCGTTATGCTGCGGCCATGTCGCAGTCGACCAGTCTTGCGAGCGGAAAGGAGAATCGTCGATGAAAGCGTTCAAACCGTTGCTGATCGCGTCGCTCGTCGCAGGTGGAGTCCTCTTCGCTGGCGCGGCCAGCGCCGACGAGGCGCTGGCCAAGAAAGCCGGCTGTCTGAAGTGCCACGCGATCGACAAGAAGAAAATGGGGCCGAGCTTCAAGGATGCGGTGGCGAAGTACAAGGGCCAGAAGGACGCGGACGCGGCGATCGTGGCCAAACTCAAGGCCGGCGGCAAGGAGCACCCCGCCGTGCAGGCCAGCGATGCGGACCTGGCGGCAGTGGCCAAGTGGATCCTGACGCTGTAAGCGGTTCGATCGCCGCAGCAAGAAGCCGGCGCAGGCCGGCTTTTTTTTGTGTGCGCCCAGCATGGGCGCACTCCTGCGGGTGCAAGTCCCGCCGTAAGTTGATCACAGCGAACGAAGTGAAGCGCAACTGCGCGAGGGCGACCGAGCGTGGGCAGGAAGCGTGGAGCATAAGCTGCGAGCCGATGGACAAGAACCGGATAGAAGGCGCTGCCGAGCAGGGCGAGCGGGCACGAAACCGCGAAACGCTCGTGATCGAAGCGAGGTGGCGTAAATGCGGCGGTTGTGCAGCGAAGGAGTTCGTTCTTACCTGGGGAGATCTCGCCTTATGTCTGAAACGGCAACCACGCTGAGTCGGAGCGAGAAGTCAGCAGAGGCCGTAGTAGCTGCCGGGATGGGGCGAAGGGCCAAACGAGTAGGAGGGCCGAAGGCCGTGTCGCTCGGACGTGCAGTGCATCAGAAGCGCGCGCATGCGGGCGCATCGCGGGAGGGCGAGGTGAAGCCGCGCCTGAAGGGATGCGTTATGAAGCGCGGACGGCGCGACAGGGAAACGCAGGCCCGGGGCGAGACAGTCTGCGCGCGCAGGCGCTCGCAACCGCGAACATGGTGCAGGCGTGGAAACGCGTCAAAGCCAATCGCGGCAGTGCCGGGGTCGATGGGAGGTCGATCGCCGAGACGGCGGAGCACCTGAGAACGCACTGGCCCCGGATTCGGGAATCCTTGCTGGAGGGCAGCTATCGGCCGTGTCCGGTGCGCCGCGTTCAGATGCCGAAGCCCGCCGGCGGCGTGCGCGAACTGGGGATTCCGACGGTGACGGATCGGCTGATCCAACAAGCCATGCTGCAAGTTTTGCAGCCCATCATTGACCCGACGTTCTCTGAACACAGCTATGGCTTCCGACCGGGGCGCCGTGCGCACGACGCGGTGCTTGACGCACAGCGCCACGTGCAGGACGGCTACCGGGTGGTCGTGGATGTGGATCTGGAGAAATTCTTTGACCGGGTCAATCACGACATCCTGATGGAGCGGCTATCGAGACGGATTGCGGACAAGGCCGTATTACGGCTGATCCGTCACTACCTCGTGGCCGGGATCATGGAGGGCGGGGTGGTCATCGAGCGCTACGACGGTACGCCGCAAGGTGGCCTCCGGTCGCCGCTGTTGGCCAATGTGCTGCTCGACGAGGTGGATCGGGAACTGGAGCGACGGGGCCACCGTTTCGTGCGCTACGCCGACGACTGCAACGTGTATGTGCGCAGTCAAAAGGCGGGCGAGAGGGTGCTCGAGGGCTTGCGCAAGCTCTACGACCGGCTTCGCCTGAAGGTCAACGAGGCCAAGTCGGCCGTGGCGCCGGCCTCGCACCGCAAGTTTCTGGGCTATGCCTTCTGGTACGGCTCGGGCGGGCAGGTCAAGTGCAGGGTGTCCGACAAGGCGCTGAAGACCTTCAAGCAACGCATCCGGCAATTCACGCGTCGCTCGGGCGGGCGCAACCGGACCGAGATTGCCGAACGGCTGCGGGCCTACCTGCCTGGCTGGAAGGCGTACTTGCATCTTGCGCAAACACCCAAGGTGTTCCGCGAACTCGACGAGTGGATCAGACACCGGCTGCGTGCGGTGCAGCTCAAGCACTGGCGCCGGGGCACAACGATGTACCGGGAGTTGAAAGCGATGGGCGCCTCGGACGAGGATGCCCGCAAGGTGGCTGGGAACAGTCGATGTTGGTGGCGTAACAGCCGCATGCGACTGAACCGCGCCATGCCTATCGCCTACTTCGATCGACTTGGCGTGCCTCGGCTCTTATAACCTCAACTACTCGAACCGCCCGGAGCGGACCCGCACGCCGGGTGGTGTGGGAGGGGTCCGGTCAGGCAACCTGACCGCCCCTATCCCGGTGTGCGCCCATGCTGGGCGCACAAAGAAACGGGGCGGCTCGCGCCGCCCCGTTCGGTCCGCTCAGCCGCCGCGTCGATTACCCTAAATTCGGCAGTTGGCGTCACGTCGAAACGGCAGAAAGCCAGCATTCATGCGGGTTTCAAGCCGATTCTGACGACTGCGGAGCAGTTTCAAACGGGTGATGGTCGTGGGCACTACAAGCCTCTGGCGCGAATGCGTTTCTCGATACTTCACGGACTTCAACTGCCGTTTCTAGGATTACTTCTTGTAGTAGTACGCAGGCTCCGGCGCGTTGGTCGCCGTCGGGCCGCCTTTGCGCGGGCTCGCCGGGCTGAACGTGTGCGTGCGAACGAACAGGTTGCCAGCCGTGCTCGCCGTGCCGGGCATGGTCTTTTCGATGTCGACCGGCGCGAGATGGCAGGTCTTGCACGTATCCGCGGCCTTCACCGGTTTCGGATTGCTGCTGGACGCGTGCGGCGAGTGGCAGGTCGCGCAGCCGGCGACGTTCTTCTTGTAATGCGCCGACTGCAGGTGCTCCTGATATTGCTGGTGGTGTTTGCGCGCCTCGAAGAAACCCGACTTCTGCGCTGCCTCGTCGATGAAGAAAGCGTTGTTCGGGTCGGTACCCGGATAGTTCTTGTCGATCGGGTCTTCGGGCTGGATGCCGACCATCAGCACCTTGTCCGGATACCAGGTCGTCCAGTCGTCGATCCCGGCCTTGTAGCTCTGCCCGAGCACCGGGTGCGGCAGAAACTCGGCGTGATTGCCTTCGGCCGTTCGGTAGTCGTCGTTGTCGATGCGGATGTGGCAGTAGCCGCAGACTTTTGAGCTTTCGGCGTGCGACGCTTTGCCGGGATTGAAGATTTCGCGCTTGTCGCCGGTCGACGCGTGCTTGCTGCCCGGGCCGTGGCAGGCCTCGCAACCGACGTTGCCTCGCTCATCGCCCACATTTTTGACGGCGCGCGTTTGCTCGTCGATCGCGAGCACGCGATTGCCGGTCGCGTGGCAAGTCGCGCACTGGGTTTCCCGGGTGTTCTTCTGCCGGTACGGCTCCCGCTGTTCGTGGATCGCGTTCCACTGCTTGTCGAGGAACTGATGCCCGCCGCTCGCGGGGTTCGGCACCAGGAAGCGCTGCTTCCAGTCGAGCCGATCACGTAGACGACGTCTTGCATCTTCGCCGGCGTGCCGGTGACGTTGGCCTTGGTCGGTCCGGCGTTGCCCTTGCTGTCCTTGGCCCAGTTCTCGCCGGCGTCCTTCAGCAACGCCTCCTTCGCCGGCCGCACCATCTTCGTGTGCCAGCTCGCCTTCCAGCTCTGGTATTCGGTCTTGTGGCAGGCCGAGTACTTCTCGGAGCCGACGAACTGCCGGTCGTGCAGCCGGCGAGCCGAGCCGCTGCCAACGCGGCAGCCGCGGCGCGAATGAACCTAAATCCGGCAGTTCGCCTCACGTCGAAACGGCAGAAAGCCAGCATCCATGCGGGTTTCAAGCCAATTCCGAGGACTGCAGAGCAGTTCCAAATGGGTGATGGTCGTGGTCACTACAAGGCTTTGGCGCGAACGCGTTTCTCGATACTTCACGGACTTCAACTGCCGTTTCTAGGATGAAACGATGATCCATACACCCTGCCTGCTGCTGTGTCGATGAACGCATCGACTCGTCGCTACGTTAGCCCGGATATTTCAGTGCGCCGTGAAAAGGCGCTGTCTTCCAGTGGGTGCGAATGCCACCCGGCAACTGTCGCTCCAGCCGGAAGCAATCGGAGCAATCGTGGAGGCAACGAAGCGATTGAAGCC
>JBBIJJ010000220.1:0-5851 GCA_037446035.1 Burkholderiales bacterium | reverse complement strand
TCGCGCAGCCGCTCGGCGGTTCGATACATCTCTTTCAGGTTGTCGGGCGCGCGGCTCGCGAGCAGCACGCCCGCTTCCGGCAGGTTGGGGGTGATCAGCGTGGCCAGCGGCAGCAGCGCCTCGCGCAGCGCGCCGACCGCCGCCTTCTCGAGCAGCGGATCGCCGCTCTTGGCGACCATCACCGGATCGAGCACGACGTGCGGCGGCCGCCAGTGCGCCAGGCCCGCGGCGACCGCTTCGATGACCGGCGCCTGGCCGACCATGCCGATCTTCGCGGCGTCGATCGCCACATCCGCGAATAGCGTGTCGATTTGCGCCCGCACGAACTCGCCCGGCACCGCAAACACACTCGTGACCGCCCGCGTGTTCTGCGCGGTCAGCGCGGCGACGACCGCACACGCGTACGCGCCGAGCGCACTCATCGTCTTGACGTCGGCCAGAATGCCGGCGCCGCCGGACGGATCGACGCCCGCGATGGTCACGGTGTTCGGGATACGTCGCTGCGACATGTGCCTCGTGTGACTGGCGTCACAGGTATCGGTCGGTCTGCGAGCTTAGCTTGACGGGCGGGTCGGATCGGGCCTACATTACTGACCGGTCAGTTAGTAACGATTTCGCGCAGACACCGCTTGCTCCGCGGGCGCGGCGGCCCCTCCCTCCGTCCCGACTCCTCCTTTGGTCGGGCCGCTGCGTCCGCGGGCATCCTTATCGAACGTTCGCCGATGGCCACCGCAGCCGCGACCGCGACCGCGACCGCTCCGCGCTGGGCGCGCCGCAAGCAGGCGCGCCCGGCGGAACTGCTCGCCGCCGCGCTCGCACTCTTCGTCGAGAAGGGTTACGCGGGCACGCGGCTCGACGACGTGGCCGCGCGCGCCGGCGTGTCCAAGGGCACGCTGTACCTGTACTTTGCCAACAAGGAAGAGCTGTTCAAGGCGGTCGTGCGCGAGAACATCGTGCGCAACATCGCCGAAGCCCGCGAGCTCGTCCGCACCTACGAAGGCGACAGCGCCGAGCTGCTCGCGCACCTGATGCGCGAATGGTGGCGCCGCATCGGCGACACGCCCGCCAGCGGCATCCTCAAGCTGGTGGTCAGCGAAAGCGGCAACTTTCCGGAGATCGCGCGCTTCTATGTCGACGAGGTGATCGACCCGGCGCACCGCCTGCTGGCAAGCGTGATCGAACGCGGGATGCGGCGCGGCGATTTCCGTACGGTCGACGCCCAAACCTTTGTCCACGTGATGACGGCGCCGCTGGTGATGCTGCTGCTGTGGCGCCATTCGTTCGGCCCGTGCGGGCAGCAGCCCATCGACCCGCAGCGCTACCTCGCGATCCACGTCGACAACACGCTGCGCGCGCTGCGGCGCGTGCCGCCGGCGGCGCGCGCTCGGCCGGCGCGCGCCGCTCACCCGACAACACGCGGGGCGCGCCGATGAAGCGCGGCACCGCCTTCGCGATCGTCGCGCTGGTTGCCGCGGCGGGCGTGGCCGGCGCGATGGTGCTGCGCCGGCCGGCGCCGCCGCCGGCGGTCGCGGCCGCACCGGCCGTCGAGTTTCTCGCATCCGAACTCGCCGTCGCGCAGCCGCTCGTGCTCGCGCGCACGCTGCCGCTGACCGGCACGCTGAAGGCGGCCAATCAGACGATCGTGAAGACGCGGGTCGCCGGCGACCTCGTTCGGCTCGCGGTGCGCGAAGGCGAAAACGTGCGCGCCGGGCAGCTCGTCGCCCGCATCGACCCGACGGAATACGAGTGGCGGGTCAAGCGCGAGCAGGCCGCGCTCGCCGCGGCGCAGGCGCAACTCGACCTGGCGGCCAAGACGCGCGAGAACAACGCGCAGCTTCTGGCCAAGCGCTTTATCTCGCAGACCGCGTTCGACAACGCGCAGTCGGCGTTCGAAGCCGCGCGCGGCAACCGCGACGCCGCCGCGGCCGCGCTCGAGCTCGCCCGCAAGGCGCTGGCGGACGCCGAGATCCGCGCACCGATCGCCGGCACCGTCGCCGAGCGCTACGCGCAGCAAGGCGAGAAGCTGCCGGTCGACGGGCGCGTGCTGTCGCTGGTCGATCTGTCGGCGATCGAGCTGGAAGCGCCGATTCCGGCCGACGATATCGCGCGGGTCGGCCTCGGCACGCGCGCCGAATTCCGTCCGGAGGGCATGGACCGCGCGTACGCCGGCAAGGTGGTGCGCATCAATCCGGCCACCGCCGCCGGCTCCCGCTCGGTGTATGTCTACATCGCCGTCGAGCAGGCCGACCGGGCGATCCGCGCCGGCATGTTCGCGCACGGCCGCCTCGTGCTGGAGCGCACCGCGCCGACGCTGGCGGTGCCCTTCTCCGCCGTGCGCGAAGAGGGCGGCCGCGCGTCGGTGCTGGCCATCATCGACGGCAGACTCGCGCAGGTGCCGGTGACGCTCGGCGCGCGCGGCAGCGTTGACGCGCTCGACGACGCCGTCGAAATCCGCGGCGGGCTCGCCCTCGGCACGCAGGTCGTGCGCCAGTTCGACGCGCGGTTGCCGATCGGCAGCGCTGTCAAGATCGCGCAGGCGCCCGCGGCCGCCGGCCGCTGACCCGGTGCCGCGAACCCGGACGCCGACGAGCACGCCATGTGGTTCACCCGGCTGAGCATCGGCAACCCGTGGCTCGCGACCATGATGATGGTCGCGTTCGTCGTGCTCGGGCTGCACTCGGTCCAGCGGCTGCAGGTCGACCAGTTTCCGGACGTCGCGTTTCCGGTCGTCGTCGTGCAGACCGACTATCCGGGCGCGTCGCCGGAAAGCGTGGAGTCCGAAGTCACCCGCAAGATCGAGGAGGCGGTCAACACCGTCAGCGGGCTGCGCGCGCTGACCTCGCGCTCGTACGCGGGCACCTCGCTCGTCGTCGCCGAGTTCGAACTCACCGTCGATCCGGCCACCGCCACGCAGGACGTGCGCGAGAAGGTCGCCGCGATCCGCGCGGGCTTCCGCCGCGAGGTCAAGGAGCCGAAGATCACGCGCTTCGATCCGGCCGACCGGCCGATCGTGTCGATCGCGATGACTTCGACCGGCACGCGCAGCCTGCGCGAGCTGACCACGCTCGCCGACCAGATCGTCAAGCGCCGTATCGAGAACGTGCGCGGCGTCGGCCAGGTCAATCTCGTCGGCGGCGTCAAACGCGAGATCCAGATTCATCTGAACCCGGCGCAGCTCGAGGCGCTGGCGATCGGCGTGGACCAGGTGATCGCCGCGGTGCGCGGCGAGAACCAGGAGCTTCCGGTGGGCAGCCTGCGCTCCGCGCGCGAGGAGCGCGTCGTGCAGATCCAGGCGCGCGCGCAGACGCCGGACGACTTCGGGCGCATCGTCGTCGCGCGCCGCGGCGGACAGCCGGTGACCCTGTCGCAGCTCGCCACCGTCGTCGACAGCCAGCAGGAGCAGGAATCGGCCGCGCTCGTCGACGGCCGCGAGACGCTCGCGCTCGACGTGCTCAAGGCGCAGGGCCAGAACACGATCGACGTCGTCGATTCGGTCCGCCGGGCGGTCGCCGCCGTGCAGCGCGAGCTGCCGCCCGACGTCCGGCTCGACGTCGTCAAGGATTCGTCCACGCCGATCCGCACCGCCGTGACCAACGTCGCGCGCACGATGATCGAAGGCGGCCTGCTGACGATCCTGATCGTGTTCCTGTTCATCGGCTCGTGGCGCTCGACGGTGATCACCGGGCTGACGCTGCCGATCTCGGTGATCGGCACCTTCCTGGTGATGTACGCGTTCGGCTTCACGCTGAACATGCTGACGCTGATGGCGCTGTCGCTGTCGATCGGTCTGCTGATCGACGACGCGATCGTGGTGCGCGAAAACATCGTGCGGCACGGCGCGATGGGCAAACCGCCGCGCGAGGCGGCGCTGGTCGGCACGCAGGAGATCGGGCTGGCGGTGCTGGCGACGACGCTGTCGATCGTCGCGGTGTTCCTGCCCGTGGGCTTCATGGGCGGCATCATCGGCCAGTTTTTCCACCAGTTCGGCATCACCGTGGTCGCGGCGGTGCTCATTTCGCTGTTCGTTTCGTTCACGCTCGACCCGATGCTGTCGTCGGTCTGGCACGACCCGGCGGTGCACGGCGTCAAGCCGCGCGGCCGCTGGTTCGGCTGGCTCGGCCGGCTGCTCGACCGCTTCGAGCGCGCGACCGCGTGGCTCGGCGACATCTACCACGTGCTGCTCGAGTGGGCGCTCGCGCATCGCGGCAAGACCGCACTGATCGCCACCGCGGCCTTCCTCGGCAGCTTCACGCTGGTGCCGTTGCTCGGCACGGAATTCGTCCCGCAGGCCGACTTCTCCGAATCGCAGGTCAACTTCCGCACGCCCGAAGGCAGCTCGCTCGCGGCGACGGTCGAGAAGGCGCGTCAGGTCGAGGCGGCGCTGCGCGAGTTTCCGGAGGTTCTGTACACGTACACGACGATCAACACCGGCGCGGTGCAGGCGAAGAACGCCGCGACCGTCTACGTTAAGCTCAAGCCGCGCGCGCAACGCAGCCGCAACGAGGCGCAACTGACGCAGCCGATGCGCGAGCGGCTGGCGCGCATCGCCGGCATCGAGGTCACGCACGTCGGCGTGATGGACCCGGTCGCACAGCAGAAGATCCTCGTCGTTTCGCTGCAGGGACCCGATCTCAAGCAGCTGGAGCGTTACAACGACGAGGCGCGCCAGCGGCTTGCGCAGATCCCGGGCCTGGTCGACCTCGATTCGAGCCTGCGGCCGGCGCGGCCCACCGTCGACTTGCTGATCGACCGCGATCTGGCCGGCGATCTGGGCGTCGGCGCGGAGCGCATCGGCGCCGCACTGCGTCCGCTGCTGGCCGGCGACGAGACCACGACCTGGCGCGGCCCCGACGACGAGAACTACAACGTGATGGTGCGGCTTGCGCCCGGGCAGCGCGCGACGAACGCCGACCTCGAACGGCTGACGATCGCGAGCAGCCAGCTCGCCGCCGACGGCAGCCCGAAGGTCGTGCCGCTGCGGCAGGTTGTCGAACTCGTGCCGACGGTCCGCGCCTCGCAGATCAACCGGCGCGACCTCACGCGCGAGGTCGAGCTGACCGCCAACGTCTACGGCCGCTCGGCCGGCGAGGTGAGCCGCGACATCCAGCAGGCGCTGGCGCAGATCGACTGGAAGCCCGGCTACCGCTTCGTGATGGGCGGCTCGACCAAGGACATGGCCGAGAGCTTCGGCTACGCAGTGTCGGCGCTCGTGCTGGCGATCGCATTCATCTACATGATTTTGGCGTCGCAGTTTCGCAGCTTCCTGCAGCCGATCGCGATCATGAGCTCGCTGCCGCTGACGCTGATCGGCGTGTTCCTCGCGCTGCTCGCGTTCCGCTCCACGCTGAACATCTTCTCGATCATCGGCTTCATCATGCTGATGGGCCTGGTGACCAAGAACGCGATCCTGCTGGTCGATTTCGCCAACCAGGCACGGCAAGGATTCGAAGGCAATCCGCCGCTGGGCCGCACCGAAGCGCTGCTCGAAGCCGCGCGCGTGCGGTTGCGGCCGATCCTGATGACGACACTGGCGATGATCTTCGGCATGATCCCGCTCGCGTTGGGGCTCACCGAAGGCAGCGAGCAACGCGCGCCGATGGGCCAGGCCGTCATCGGCGGCATCATCACCTCGAGCCTGCTGACGCTGGTCGTCGTGCCGGTCATCTACAGCTATCTGGACGACTTCGCACAATGGGCCGCGCGCCGGCGCGCCGGCGGCGTGGCCGTGTCGGCGCGCGCGCCCGCGGCCAAGCGCCGTGATTGACCCCAACCTCCCGCGGTCGACCCGGCGCAGCGTGAACAAGAGCATGGCACTACCGGTGCTTGCGGATCCGATCGCGCTCATCCGATC
>JBBIJJ010000219.1:0-5857 GCA_037446035.1 Burkholderiales bacterium | reverse complement strand
CACTCGCGTTACGGCCGGCACGCTCGCCAAATCCCTTGAAGGACCCTCTACACCGAAGGCTTCAATCGCTTCGTTGCCTCCACGATTGCTCCGATTGCTTCCGGCTGGAGCGACAGTTGCCGGGTGGGATTCGCACCCACTGGAAGACAGCGCCTTTTCACGGCGCACTGAAATATCCGGGCTAGCCCGGCGTACGCTCGTGCGCCGGATGGTCGCCGCTGCTGCGCAGTGCTCGCGGTGCGGCGCGCGGCTCTGCACCCAGACCCTACGACGCGCATTGGTGCGGCCCGGAAAGTGTGCGTTCTTTGCCAAGAACGACTCGACGCCGTGATCGCACTTCGGGTACGCTGCGGCGGACCGCGGTCTCGGTGACCGTTCCTTCGCGAAACCGGGCCGCAGCGGCACGCAGTCGCCGCGCGCGTCACAAACTTCGCCCTCGGAAAAGACGAACGATGCCCAATATCGCCGCCTTGCTGAAACAAGAAATCACCCGGTTGGCTCGCAAGGAAGTGCGCGGCGCCGCTGGCACTTTGAAAAAGGCGTCCGCTCATCACCGCCATGCCATCGCGGCGCTGCGACGACAGGTTGCCCAACTGCAGCGCCAGCTCGCCGCGCTGGGGCGCAGGCTCGAAAAGGGCGGCGCCGGAGCGCCCTCTACCGCAGAGACGCCGAAAGTGCGCTTCGTCGCGCGCGGGCTGCGTTCGCATCGAGCGCGCCTTGGATTGTCCGCCGCCGAATACGGCAAGCTCGTCGGCGTCAGCGCACAGTCGATCTACAACTGGGAGCAGGGTGCGGCGCGGCCGCGCGCAGCTCAGCTCGCCGCGCTGGTGGCACTACGCGGTATCGGCAAGCGTGAAGCGCAGGCGCGACTACGGCAAGTCCCGTCGGCACCCAACAAGGGGCGGAAGCGACGCTCCCGTCACTGATCGACCGGGCATCGCCGATACCTTGGGACCACGATGAATCCAACGACGAACCTCGAACCCGCTGCTGGCCTCGTCAACACCGCGCACCTCGTCTACGCGCTGCACACGGTGAGCCTGGTCATCGGCGCCTTTGGCGCGGCAAGCGTGATCGGCGCGTTCCTGTTCGGCTGGCCGTCGATCATCGCGGTGATCGTCAACTATGTGAAACGCGGCGAAGCGCGCGGCACGTGGCTCGAGTCGCACTTCGCGTGGCAGATCCGCACGTTCTGGTACGCGTTGCTGTGGGCGGTCGTCGTCGGCCTGCTCGGCGCGCTGTTCGCGATCGTCGTCGTCGGTTTTGCGATCTGGGCGATCGGGCTGTTCGCGCTCGGCGTGTGGGCGATCTACCGCATCGCCCGCGGCTGGCTGCGCCTGAAGGATCGGCAGCCGATGCCCGTTTGATCCGCCGCGCGCGTCGAGGCCTTTGCGCGCGCGTTGCGCCTAAAAAATGGCGCGGCGCTCATTGAGCGCCGCGCCGCGCGGTGCTACCCTGCGGCCCGCTTCATTTCCGCCACACCGGCCGCACTCACGAGGTGCCGCCCGGCCGCACGACGGGCACCGACCCGGTTCGCCTGTCGCGCTCCCAAGAACACGATTTTTGGACCGAGGTCTGCCGCATGAACGCACCCCTTCCCGAAGCCGTCCGCCGCGCCCTGGCGGAGGTCACCCTCGACGATCGCTGGACGCTGGCACGCGGCCGCGCCTACATGAGCGGCACGCAGGCGCTCGTGCGGCTGATGATGCTGCAGCGGCAGCGCGATCAACTCGCCGGGCTGAACACGGCGGGATTCATCACCGGCTATCGCGGCTCGCCGCTCGGCGGCGTCGATCAGACCGCGTGGCGCGCGAAAAAACACCTCGAGAAACACCACGTGAAGTTCCAGCCGGGGCTGAACGAGGACCTCGCGGCCACCAGCGTGTGGGGCACGCAGCAGGTCAACATGTTCGCCGGCGCCAGGTACGACGGCGTCTTCGCGCTGTGGTACGGCAAGGGACCCGGCGTGGACCGCTGCGGCGACGTGTTCAAGCACGCGAACGCCGCGGGCACCAGCCCGCACGGCGGCGTGCTCGCGATTGCCGGCGACGATCACGGCGCCAAGAGCTCGACACTGCCCCACCAGTCGGACCACATCTTCAAGGCCTGCATGATGCCGGTGCTGTTTCCGGCGACCGTGCAGGAGTATCTCGACCTCGGGCTGCACGGCTTCGCGATGAGCCGCTACGCCGGCGTCTGGGTCGGCATGAAGGCGGTGACCGAGGTGGTCGAGGCGTCCAGCTCGGTCATCGTCGATCCCGAGCGCGTCGACATCCGCATTCCAACCGACTTCGTGCTGCCACCGGGCGGACTGAACATCCGCTGGCCCGACACGCCGCTCGACCAGGAAGCGCGGCTGCTCGACTACAAGCTGTATGCGGCGCTCGCGTACTGCCGCGCGAACAGGCTCAACGACACGGTGATCGATTCGCCGCACGCGCGTTTCGGCATCGTCGCCAGCGGCAAGGCGTATCTCGATACGCGGCAGGCGCTGCACGATCTGGGGCTGGACGACGAAACCTGCGCGCGCATCGGCGTGCGGCTCTTCAAGTGCGGCATGGTCTGGCCGCTCGAGGCGCAGACGATCGGCGCGTTCGCCGAGGGGCTCGAAGAAATCCTGGTCGTCGAGGAAAAGCGCCAGATGATCGAGTACCAGGTCAAGGAGGAGCTTTTCAACTGGATCGGCAAGGGCAAGCGCATTCCGCGCGTGATCGGCAAGTTCGACGAGAAGGACGGCGGCGAATGGGCCGTGCCGCAGGGCAACTGGATCCTGCCGGCGCACTACGAATTCTCCCCGGCGATCGTCGCCAAGGCGATCGCCGCGCGGCTGACCAAGCTCGAGCTGCCGAGCGATGTGCGCGCCCGCATCGAGGCGCGGCTCGCGATCATCGACGCGAAGGAAAAGGCGCTCGCCAGGCCGCGTCTCGTCGTCGAGCGCAAGCCGTATTTCTGCTCGGGCTGCCCGCACAACACGTCGACCGTGGTGCCCGAAGGCTCGCGCGCGGTCGCAGGCATCGGCTGCCATTACATGGTCGTGTGGATGGACCGCAACACGTCGACCTACACGCAGATGGGCGGGGAGGGCGTGCCGTGGATCGGGCAGGCGCCGTTCACGGACGAGAAGCACATCTTCGCCAACCTCGGCGACGGCACGTACTTTCATTCGGGCTCGCTCGCGGTGCGCGCCGCGGTCGCGGCGAACGTGCCGATCACCTACAAGATCCTGTTCAACGACGCGGTCGCGATGACCGGCGGGCAGCCGACCGACGGCCAGATCACCGTGCCGATGATCACGCAGCAGATGCACGCCGAAGGCGTGCGCAGGATCGTGATCGTCACCGACGAACCGGGCAAGTACGACCTGCGGCAGCAGGTCGAGCTCGATCACAGCGCGGTCAACGCGCACGGCGCCATCGGCGAGGCATGGAAGCTCGCGCCCGGGGTCACCGTGCATCACCGCGACGAGCTCGACCGTATCCAGCGCGAGCTGCGGGAGTATCCCGGCGTGTCGGTGCTGATCTACGACCAGACCTGCGCGTCCGAGAAACGCCGCCGCCGCAAGCGCAACGAGTATCCCGATCCGCCGCGCCGCGTCGTCATCAACGAGCTGGTGTGCGAAGGCTGCGGCGACTGCAGCGCGCAAAGCAACTGCCTGTCGGTCGAACCGCTCGAAACCGAGTTCGGCCGCAAGCGCGCGATCAACCAGTCGTCGTGCAACAAGGACTTCTCCTGCCTGAAGGGTTTCTGCCCGAGTTTCGTCACGGTCGAAGGCGCGCAGTTGAAGAAGACCAGAGCCGCGAGCAAGGACGCGCCGCTGCCGGCGCTGCCGCTGCCGGCGATCCCGGCGATTCGCGCCGGCGGCGCGTACGGTGTGGTCATCACTGGCGTGGGCGGCACCGGTGTGGTGACGATCGGCCAGCTCCTGGGCATGGCCGCGCACCTCGAAGGCAAGGGCCTGTCGGTGCTCGACATGGCGGGGCTGGCGCAAAAGGGCGGCGCGGTGTTCTCGCACGTGCAGATCGCAGCGCGCCCGCAGGATCTGTTCGCCACCCGCATCGCGATGGGCGAGGCCGATCTGGTGCTCGGCTGCGACCTGATCGTGACGACCAGCAACGAGGCGCTGTCGAAGATACAGGCCGGCAAGACGCGCGCCGTGGTCAACACGGCGGAGTCGCCGACCGCGGACTTCGTCAAGAACCCGGACTGGCAGTTCGCCGGCGGCGCGCTGACACAGCAGGTGCGCGACGCCGTGGGTCCGGAGGCGAACTGCGCGTTCGTCGACGCCACCGGACTGGCGACCGCGTTGTTGGGGGATGCGATCTACACGAATCCCTTCGTGCTCGGCTACGCGTGGCAGAAGGGTTGGATCCCGCTCGCCTACGAGACCTTGCTACGCGCAATCGAACTGAACGGCGTGGCGGTCGAGGCGAACAAGCGCGCCTTCGAATGGGGCCGCGCCGCCGCGCACGACCTGGAAGCCGTCAGGAGAGCCGCCTATCCGGACCAATACGCGGCGCAGGTGATCGAGTTGAAACGCACCTCCTCGTCGCTCGAAGAGATCGTCGCCAGGCGCGTCGAGTTCCTGACCGGCTACCAGAACGCCGCCTACGCGAAGCGCTACGGCGATCTCGTCGAGCGCGTGCGCCGCGTCGAGTCTGATCGGCTCGGCGGCACGCAGCTCGCCGAAGCGGTCGCCCGCTGCTACTTCAAGCTGCTCGCGTACAAGGACGAGTACGAGGTCGCGCGCCTGCATGCGGACCCGGCATTCCGCGCGAAGATCGCCGCACAGTTCGAGGGCGTCGGCGGCAAGCCGTACCAGCTCAACTTCTATCTGGCGCCGCCGCTGCTGGCGCGCACCGACCCGGCCACCGGCAAGCCGAAGAAGATGCGCTTCGGTCCGTGGATGATGGGCGCGTTCGCGCTGCTCGCAAGACTGCGCTTCCTGCGCGGCACGCCCCTCGACGTCTTCGGCCGCAGCCAGGAGCGGCGCACCGAGCGCGCGCTGATCGGCGAGTACGAGGCGCTCGTCGACGAGCTGCTCGGCAAGCTGGCAGCGGACAACCATGGGCTCGCGGTGCAACTGGCGAGCCTGCCGGAAGAGATTCGCGGTTTTGGTCACGTCAAGGCGCACAACCTCGAACGCGTGCGCGCGCAGTGGGCCGATCTGCTCGCGCAGTTCCGTGGCCAGCAGAAAGCGCAGGTGATCCGGATGCCCGCGAAAGTCGCGTGAGACCGGCTTGCGCTGAGTCAAAGGCGCGGCTTTGCCGGAATCAAACTTGGTCGAAATCGCGCTAGCGGTCCGCCCCTCGTTGCACTACGGTCGCACCAGAACTTGGCCTCGACGGTCTGGAGGTGCGATGCAGCAGCAACATCAAGAAGACAGGCGGCTCGACGGCCTGGCGCGGCTCGATCCGCGCGAGCAGGCGAAGCTGCTGAACGAACTCGCGCACGAAGCGCGGCTGATCGAGTTCGCGGTCGACGGCGACGGTGCCGACGCGCACGCGGTCGGCAGCGTGCTCGAACGCGCGCTCGAACTGGCGGTCGACGCCGACTCCGAGAGCGAAGCGCGGCAGGCGTACGACGCGCTCGTCGAGGCGATGATCGCGGTCGAGCGCGCGGGGTTCGCGCTGTCGGCCGGCGTGTCCCGCATGGAGGTCGAAGGCGCGCTTGGCCTTGCGTACATGCCGGTTCTGACGGCAGTGCTCGCGGCCAACGGCCGCGGCGCGCCGCGCTAGAAAACCATCACCCGCGTGCCGGCCTCGGCCACCGCGTCGACGACCGTCGCCGCGCCGGCGATGCCGTCGACTTCGTCGACCAGCTTCGCCGCGCACGCGTGTTCGTGCCGGGCCATCGCACA
>JBBIJJ010000218.1:0-5879 GCA_037446035.1 Burkholderiales bacterium | reverse complement strand
GAGTCGTCGTCCAGGCCACCCCGTACAGTGTCAGCAGATGCAGCGTGGCCCGCTCCGTGCGAATCAGCGCCGGGCAGCGCGTGCGGCGGCCCAACGGCACCGGCCAGTAGAACACGTCCGGCGCGGGCAGCGTGAGCCAGGCGACCGTGCCGCCGCGCATCGGCTCGCAGCGCAATTCGACCGCATCGACGTGCGGGCTGAACCGCAGCGTCGGCGCGGTCGCGATGGTGGTGTCGTGCATGAGGGCGAACCCGGCCGCGCTCGGATCGGCGACGCTGTTGTGGCTTGGACGTGAACTCGGTGGCGGCGACTCGTGCAGCGGGCCATCGATCGCCCGGCGAACTCGCCCATTGACGATACCGCGTGCAATTCGCCACGCGAAACCGTCGCGGCAAGTCCGCCGGTTCTGCGCGCGATGCGGTGCGCGCCGCGGGTACGAGCCACCCGTGCGGGCGCAGGCGCGGGCCGATGCGGGGCGCGGACTGCGCTCCGGTAACATCGCGCCCCTTCGATGCGCCGCACGTGGCGGCTCGTCGCGGGACAGGGAACGGGGATGACGGAACAGCAGTCGCTCTTTGCCGCGCCCGACGAAGGCGCGGAGTCGCTGACGCTCGCGCAGTTCGCGAGCCGCGCGTATCTGGATTACGCGGTGTCGGTCGTCAAGGGCCGCGCGCTGCCGGACGTGGCCGACGGCTGCAAGCCGGTGCAGCGTCGCATCCTGTACGCGATGAACGAAATGGGCCTGGCGGCCAACGCCAAGCCCGTGAAGAGCGCGCGTGTCGTCGGCGACGTGCTCGGCAAGTTCCATCCGCACGGCGACCAGGCCGCGTACGACGCGCTGGTGCGCATGGCGCAGGGCTTTTCGCTGCGCTATCCGCTGATCGACGGCCACGGCAATTTCGGCTCGCGCGACGGCGACGCTGCCGCGGCGATGCGCTACACGGAGGCGCGGCTCGCGCCGATCGCGCGGCTGCTGCTCGACGAACTGGACGAAGGCACGGTCGACTTCGGTCCCAACTACGACGGCGCGTTCCAGGAGCCGAAGCTGCTTCCCGCGCGGCTGCCGTTCGTGCTGCTCAACGGCGCCTCCGGCATCGCGGTCGGGCTGGCGACCGAGATTCCTTCGCACAACCTGCGCGAAGTCGTCGCCGCGCTGCAGATCGCGCTGAAGAGCCCGAAAGCGCCGCTCGAAGAGCTGCTCGCGGCGCTGCCGGGGCCGGACTTTGCGGGCGGCGGCCAGATCATCTCGAGCGGCGACGAGATCCGCGAGGTCTACGCGACCGGCCGCGGCAGCCTGAAGGTTCGCGCGCGCTACACCTTCGAGGATCTCGCGCGCGGCCAGTGGCAGCTCGTGATCACCGAGCTGCCGCCGGGCGTCTCTGCGGCGCGGGTCGAACAGGAGATCGCCGAACTCACCGACCCGAAGGTCAAGGCCGGCAAGAAGTCGCTGACACCCGAGCAGCAGAACCTGCGGCAAGTAGCCAAGTCGCTGCTGGACCGCACGCGCGACGAATCGGACAAGAGCGCTGCGGTGCGCTTCGTGATCGAGCCGGCCACCTCGCGCATCGATCGGCAGGAGCTGGTCAACTTCCTGCTCGCGCACACGAGCCTCGAAACGAACGTGCCGGTCAACCTCGTGATGATCGGCACCGACGGGCGGCCGCGGCAGAAAGCGCTGCCCGAAATCCTGCGCGAATGGATCGAGTTCCGTGCGGCGACGGTGCGCCGGCGCACGCAGCACCGGCTGGCGAAAGCGCAGGACCGCATCCATATCCTCGAAGGGCGGCGGCTCGTGCTGCTGAACGTGGACCGCGTGATCCGCGTGATTCGCCACGCCGAGGAGCCGAAACCCGAGCTGATGTCCGCGTTCAATCTCACCGAGCGGCAGGCCGACGACATCCTCGAGATGCGGCTGCGCCAGCTCGCCAAGCTCGAGGGCATCCGCATCGAGCGCGAGCTCGCCGAGCTGCGCAAGGAGGAGGCGGCGCTGCAGAAGCTGCTCGACTCGCCGGCGGCGCTGCGCCGGCAGATCGCCAGGGAGTTCGACGACGACGCCAGGAACTTCGGCGATGCGCGCCGCACGCTGATCGAGGCCGCGGAGCGCGCGGTCGTCGAGACCAAGGTGATCGACGAGCCGGTTACCGTGATCGTCTCGGAAAAAGGCTTCGCGCGCGCGCGCAGCGGCCACGGCCACGACGCCACGCAGTTCACCTTCAAGCCGGGCGATGCGCTGTACGGCGCATACGAGTGCCGCACAGTCGATCACCTGATCGCGCTGGGCAGCAACGGGCGCGTGTACTCGGTGCCCGTTGCGCAACTGCCGTCGGCGCGCGGCGACGGCGCGCCGGTGACGTCGATGATCGAGCTGGAATCGGGCACGCGGCTCGTCGCGTACGTCGCCGGCGCGGCCGCGCAGCCCGTGCTCGTTTCGACCAGCAGCGGGCACGGCTTTGCCTGCACGCTCGGCGACATGGTGTCCCGGATCAAGGGCGGCAAGCAGTTCATCACGGTCGAGGAGGGCGCCACGCCGCTGCGGCCGGCGCTGGTCGATCCGGCGACCGACGAGCGCATCGCCTGCCTGTCGGAGAAAGGGCGGCTGCTCGTGTTCGCCGCCGGCGAGATCAAGGCGCAATCCGGCGGCGGTCGCGGCGTGACGCTGATGGGGCTCGACGCCGGCGAATCGATGATCGCCGCGTTGCCCTGCGGCGCCGGTGGCGTGGTCGTGCGCGGCACCTCGCGCACCGGCAAGCCGGTCGAGCTGCTGCTCGCCGGCGCGGAGCTGCATGCCCATATGGGCCACCGCGCGCGCAAGGGCACGCTGGTCAAGTCCAAGCTGAAGGTCAGCGGGTTGGGCAGGCCGCCGGCGCCGGCCGCGTGAAACGCATGCGGTGCGCGCGCGGATCGATCGCGGCGCTCGCCGCCGGCGCCATCGTGGCAGCGGGGTGCTCGCACGTGAATCCGTACTACGACCCGGCCAAGCCGCATCACCGGCCCGACGGCTTTCAGAACGTCGACCCACAGGCGCGCATGCCGCGTTCGGTGGGTGAGTTCTTGCGCTGGCAGCGCGAGCGGCTCGCGCTGACGATTCCCGACCCGCAGCTCGACCTGTCGCCGGTCGCGGCCGATCTCGGGTTCATCCGCGCGGCGACGAACCACTTCGCGGTGACCTGGATCGGCCATGCGACCGCGCTCGTGCAGATCGGTGCCGCCAACGTGCTGACCGATCCGCACTTCTCGGTGCGCGCCTCGCCGGTGCAGTGGATGGGGCCGCGCCGCTGGCAGCCGCCGGGCGTGGCGCTGCGCGAGCTGCCGCGCATCGACGTCGTGCTGATCTCGCACAACCACTACGACCACCTGGACGAAGGTTCGGTGCGCGCGCTCTACGCGCAGCCCGGCGGGCCGCCGCTGTTCGTCGTGCCGCTGGGCGCGGAACGCTGGCTGCAGCGCGTGGGCATCACGAACGTCCGCGCGCTCGACTGGTGGGACCGCATCGACGTCGCCGGCCTGACGATCCACATGACGCCCGTGCAGCACTGGAGCCGGCGCACGCTCGCCGACACCAACACGACGCTGTGGGGCGGCTTCGTCGTCGTGGGCCAAGCCGACGGCAGGCCGCGGCGCGTGTTCTTCACCGGCGACACGGGTTACTCGGCGCAGCACTTCAAGGACATCGGTGCGCGCTTCGGGCCGGTCGATCTCGCGCTGATCCCGATCGGTGCCTACGAGCCGCGCTGGTTCATGGCCACGCAGCACGTCGATCCGACGCAAGCGGTGCAGATCCACCGGGACCTGCGCGCGCGCCGCTCGCTCGGCATCCACTGGGGTACGTTCCAGTTGACCGACGAGCCGCTCGACCAGCCCGTCCGCGATCTGGCCGCCGCGCGCGACGCGCTGGGTGTGTCCAGCGAGGAATTCGTCACGCTGCGGCACGGTCAGACGCTGCGGCTTCCGTGACCGGTCCGGTGTCGGCGGCTCGCTTCGTCCCAATCCGCAAGAAAGGCAAACCCGATGCGCATGCATACTCTGATGCTGTTCCTGCACCTGCTCGGCGTCGTAATCTGGGTCGGCGGCATGTTCCTGATGCACTTTGCGGTGCGGCCGACGGCAGTCGCGCTGCTGGAGCCGCCGCAGCGGCTGCCGTTGCTCGCCGGCGTGCTCGCGCGGTTTTTCGCGTGGGTCGTCGCCAGTGTGCTGGTCGTGCTCGCCAGCGGGCTCGCGATCATCTTCGGCGGCGGCGGCTTTCGCGGCGCGCACGCGTCGGTGCACTGGATGTTCGCGATCGGGCTCGTGATGATGGCGATCTTCGCCTACATCCGGCTCGTGCCGTACCCGGCGCTGCGCAAGGCGGTCGCCGCACGCCAGTGGCCGGTCGCCGCGGGGCGGCTGGACGTGATCCGCAAGCTGGTCGCGCTGAACCTCGCGCTCGGCATCACGGTGATCGCGGTGGCGACGCTGGGGCGGGCGCTGCTGTAGCGATCGCAGCGCGGTCGTCCCTATGAGGCGGATGGTCAGCGCTCGGGCTTGTAGCCGAATTCCCGCTGATGCCTGATCGCCAGCACGACAACGGTGTCGAGGCTGGCGACGTACCGATAAAGCGCCACGTAGCCGCGCACTCCCTTGCCGATCACGAGCTCGCGCTTGCCGCCTTTGACTGTGCGTCCGATCAGGGGGCTGTGCGCGAGGATCTGGATCGCCTGCACGATCTCGCCGATGCGTGACTGCACGTCTTGCGCTGCGTGCTGCGCAAGGTGGTCGACGAAGCAGTCGACATCGTCCAGGACTTCCGGCGCGAGCTCGATGCGCGCCACGCCGGCGCTCAGCGTGCCCGCTTGCGTGCCGCAGGCCGGCGCGGACGCTCGCCGCGCGCGCGCGACTCGATGTAGGCCCTCGCCTCATCCCACGGCACGGTCCGGCCTGTCGCCAATACCCGGGCCCAGCGCTCGTCGGCGAGGCGATGGAACGCATCGTCGAGCTCGGCCTGTTGCACCGTCTGCGCGATCGCGTCGAGGATGAACGCATGCGGCGTCTTGCCCGCCCTCTCGGCTGCCGCGGCGACACGCGCCTTCAAGTCATCTCCGATGCGAATGGTGGTCGTGCCTGCCATGGTCGATCTCCGGCCTCGACGTGCGTCAAAAGTAGCACTGATGCGCTACACCGGCAAACGGCGACCGGGGGCTTGCCTTTCTTCCGGGGGGACGGGGGCGATGATCCTCCGCGGCTGGCTGGCGCTCGGCTGCCAACCTGCCCCACCGCCCAACGACAGATCGGTGCTCGGGATCTACCGACAACTGCATTACTCCGACGCCAAGGCGCCGAATCGGGCCGAGCTCGTGCAGGCGCCGGAGTCTATTGGCCACGACTTATCCTCGGAACACGTGCCAACCGCTTGGCGTCTGCATGCCTCAGCCCTCGTCATTCCGAGCCAAGGGCGAGGAATCTCCGCTGCTCGCAGTGCCGAGATCCCTCGCTGCGCCCGGGATGACGGAACCGGCGACAGCCAGCGCGAAGCGAACTCGCAGGGTAGCGGCGTCACGAGGTTGCGTAATCCTCGATAAGTACGGACGGCCTGCCTCCAGAGTTGGAAAGTGCATCGAAGGCAGGAACGCCGTTGTCGTCGTCACGCCGACGCAGCGCCGTCGTGCATCGCGTCAGGCTACTCGAGCGAGCACGTCCCGCTGAACACAGCGACGCACCCGCCGCCCACGGTCGCCCGAATTCCGTCTCCTGCGCGTCGGGCCGACGTCTGCAGCAAGCTCGGCCGCCCCATCTCCACGCCCTGCGTGATCTCGTAGCGCGCTTCCTGCGCATCGCCGAGCGGCAGCAGGAACGCAGCCAGCGCCGCATTGGCGCTGCCGGTGGCGGGATCCTCCCAGG
Organism: Burkholderiales bacterium; assembly: GCA_037446035.1. GTDB lineage: Bacteria > Pseudomonadota > Gammaproteobacteria > Burkholderiales > Burkholderiaceae_F > DSNY01. The sequence continues at coordinate 5 of JBBIJJ010000218.1, read as the reverse complement.
TGCCG
>JBBIJJ010000217.1:0-5942 GCA_037446035.1 Burkholderiales bacterium | reverse complement strand
TAGCTCTGCGACGGCTGATCGCTCCAGGCCACGGCGCGGTGTAGCACGCCGCCTTGCTGCCAGATGCAGGCCGTTGGCAGCGCCGGGCCGGCGGGTGCTGCGCCCAGGTCGACGGCGCTGCTCCAGGTGGTCCCGCCGTCGGTCGACTCGCGAGCCTTCATTCGGCGCTGCGGCGCGAGTTCGACATAGACGGCAAGCAGTTGGTTGCCGCGGCTGTCCAGCGTCCCGTTGTTGGCGGCGCTGGACAGCTCGGATTTGACGGTTTGTCCGTTGTCCTGCCAGCGCGTCGCGTACAGCCGGTTGTCCTCGCTGTGCAGCGACACCGGCACGTCGGCGAGCGCCACGCCCTGCTGGCTCGTCAGCGGGACGGCGACCGATGCGACGCCGGTATCGAGCGAGCGGCTCGTCACCGTGGGGCCCGAAGGTGGGCTCGGGGCGGGACTCGGGGAGGGTGTCGTCGCCGGTGTCGTGCCGCCCCCGCAACTTGCGAGAGTCAAGGCCGCGGCGACGGTCAGGCTGACGGTCAGAGGGAGCGCATCGGTTCGAGCGTCGTTTGAGGCGGATGGCCTGTGAAATCGGCAGGCAGCGCAGCAACTTTACCGAGCACATGCGCCTGCCGGCAGCGCAATTCCGCCGGGGCGAGCCTGCCGCGCAGCGCAGACAGCTCGGGCGCACCGACAGAAAGCGACGTTACGACATCGCGTTGCTTATGCAACACGATTTGCATTAAAGCCGTTGCTTATGCAACACGATTGCATTAAAAGGGCGCCGATTGTGATCGCTGGCCAGCCTTGGCCGAACCCGTTCCGATCCGGAGCTCAATGAGACGCACCATTTCGAATTCGAATCCGCTGCGGCCACTGGTGGCTGCGTGCGCGTTGTGCGCGGCGACCGCCGCCGCGCAGACCCCGGTCGCCTTCGACCCCGTGACCATCACCGCCGACGCGCTGCAGCGCGCCGACCTCGAAGCGCCACGTCCCGTCAACGTGCTGCGCGACGACGCGCTGCGGCTGCGCGAGGCGACCAACCTCGGCGACACGCTCGGGCGCGAAACGGGCGTGCACTCCTCCGCCTACGGTCCGGGCGCCGGACGGCCGATTATCCGCGGCATGGACTCGGCGCGCGTGCGCATCACGGAGTCGGGGCTGGGCGTGGCCGACGTGTCGGGCGCCTCGCCCGATCATCGCGTCGCCGCCGACACGCTGAACGCCCGTCAGGTCGAGGTGTTGCGCGGGCCGGCCACGCTGCTGTACGGCTCGGGCGCGATCGGCGGCCTCGTCAACATCGTCTCCGAGCGCGTGCCGCGCGCGCAGGCGCGCGACTTCGGCGCGCAGGCCAGCCTGCGCGCGAGCAGCGCGGAGCGCGAGCGCGCCGGCGCGTTCGACCTCGTCGGTCCGCTAACGGCGGCGGCGAGCTGGCGCATCGAAGGGTTTCGCCAGAAGACGGGCGACTACGCGCTGGCCGCAGCGCTGCGCGACGAAAACGGCGACGTCTTCGCCGCCGACCGGCTGCCCAACAGCGCCACCGACACGCAAGCGGGGGCGATCGGCGCGTCGTGGTTCGGTGCGCACGGGCGGCGGCTGGGCGTGGCCGCGCAGCGCTACGAGTCCGACTACGGTATTCCGAACCCGGAAGAGCCGGTGCGGATTGCGCTGCGCCGCGCGCGCTACGAACTGCACGGGGACTCCGCCGCTGCGCTCGGGCCCTTTGCCGGCCTGCGCTCGCGCTTCGCCGCCACCGACTACAAGCACACCGAGTTCGAACCGGGCGGCGAGCCGGGCGCGACCTTCAGCAATCGCGGCGCCGAAGGCCGCGTCGAGCTGCCGTATGCGCCCGCGGCGGGCTGGCGCGGGGTGATCGGCGTACAACTGGCGCAGATGAAGACGCGCGGCGCCGGCGAAGGCCAGTTGCCGCTGACCGAGACGCAACAGGCGGCGCTGTTCGTCGTCGAGCAACGGCGCTTCGGCGCGTTGCGCGCCGAGTTCGGTGCGCGCGCCGAGCGCGAACGCTACGACGTGCGCGAAGACTACGAAAACGGCAGCCGTGCCCCGTCGCGCGCGTTTTCGCTGTTCACGCTGTCAGCCGGCGGCGCCTGGCAGCCGGCTGCGGGCTGGGACCTCGGCGCCACGGTGACCTCGGCGCAGCGCGCGCCTGCGGTGGAGGAGCTGTATTTCTTCGGCGCGCACCCGGCCACCTTCGCCTTCGAGGCCGGCGATCCCGAGCTGCGCAAGGAGAAGTCGCTGAACCTGGACCTCGGCGCGCGCTACGCCGCCGGCGCGTGGCGTGCGCAGGCCAACGTCTTCGTCAATCGCGTGCGCGATTACATCTACGGCTTCTTCGACGGCACGAGCACCGACATCCTGGACGAATTCGGCAACGTCGAGGAGACGCTGGCGAACCTGTTTTTCACCCAGGCCGATGCACGGCTCACCGGCGGCGAACTCGAACTCGCCTATCGCGAACGCACCGGCGCGCAGGCGCGGCTGTGGGGCGACACCGTGCGCGCGAAGCTCGTTTCCGGGTCGAACGCGGGGGCCAATCTGCCCCGCATGTCGCCCAGCCGCCTCGGGCTGGACCTGGGTTGGCGCACCGAGCGCGCGTCGCTGCAGATCGCGTTCACGCACGTCTTCAGACAAGACCGCGTTGCCGTCTTCGATCTGCGCAACGGCACGCCGGAGGCGCCCACTGCAGGCTACACGCGCGTCGATCTGGGCGCCGCGGTGCGACTGGCGCGCTTGCCGCTGACGCTGTTCGTGCAGGGCCGCAATCTGACCGACGAAGACATCCGCATCCACACGTCGTTCCTCAAGGACTTCGCGCCACCGCCGGGGCGCTCGCTGTGGCTGGGCCTGCGCGCGGCGATTTGAACGGATCGGGACCAACGATGATCAAGCGCATCTCGTGGGCACTCGCCCTGACGGTCGCGACGGCGATGCAGGCCGCCGCTGCGCAAGGCACGGCGCCACCGGCCACCGGCGGCAAGGCGGCGGCGAAGAGCGCCGACGACGCGCACCGCAAGAAGGACATCGCCAGGCACCGGACGATGGCGCGGGCGCACGAAGACGCCGCCGAGTGCCTGGAGAGCGGCGAAAAGGAAAGTGTGTGCCACGAGCGGCTGCGCGCCGCGTGTCAGGGCATCGCGGTGGGTCGCTACTGCGGCATGCGGCACGCGCACTGAAAAGGTGTGAAGATTTCGTCGCAAGCGGCCCGCTGGCTAGGCGCACGCAGCCGCAGGGCCGAGACATATTGAGTGGATAGGCGAGGCCCGAAAACGCAGTTTCGGCGCAGGCTCACATCGGCGGAGCCGATGTGAAGCGAAGCGGCCGGAGCCAACACCGCGCAACGACGCCAGCGGACCGCGCAGTAGAAAGATTCACACCTTCTGAGCCGTCGGGTCCGAGGGGATCGGTCCCGTGCCGGTCCTACAATGTCGCCCATGTCAGCTCGCCCGACGCGCCGTGTCGCGCCTCGCAACGCCGAGGTACGCGCACAGCTCGACGCGCTGGTGCGGGCAGCGGGCGGGCGCGCCACGCCCGCGCGCGCGGCCGTGCTCGGGCTGCTGCGCAGCACGCCGCAGCCGCTGTCGCAGCGCGAGGTCGAAGACGCGCTGGTCGCTGCCGGGCACGCCTTCGACCGCGTGACGCTTTATCGCGCGCTCGAATGGCTCGAAGCCAACGGCCTGGCGCACAAGGTGGCCGGCGAAGACCGCATCTGGCGCTTTCGCGGCACCGACGCCGCCCATCGCGAACATGCGCACTTCCAATGCCGCTCCTGCGGCAGCACCGTGTGCCTGGACGATGTGCCGCCGCCGCGCGCCAAGGCGCCGCGCGGCTACCGCGTGGAAGGTGCGGCGCTGACCCTGCGCGGCTTGTGTCCGAACTGCCGGGACTGAGCGCCGACCGCGCAACGCGGCTTGTCGCGGTGGCGTGGCACGAGTTGCGGCTTGCGATGCTGCTCGCGCCCATCGCGCAGGCGTGCGACCGACGCCATTGCACGCGACGCCGACCGATAAACTGGCGGCATGAACGAAAACGCCACGAAGGCGCTCGCCGCCGACGCCTGGCTCCAACGCCTAGGCCGACTTGCCGCACGCCGGCCGCTTCACTTGTCGGCGCTGGCGCGGCGCGGCGCGCGCGATCTCGAACTGGTGCTGGCCAGCGCCGCGCTTCACCTCCCGTCGCAGGAGTCTTTGACCGAAGCCCAGGCGAACGAAGCGCTGAAGAACTTCCTCGCCGGCGCGGGCGCCTTTCTCGCAGTCGACCACGTCGAGCTGCGGCGCTGGCTGGTGGAATTCGGCTTCGTCAAGCGCAGCGACTACGGCACGGACTACCGCCGCGGGTCGCTGCCGCAGTGGCTGTGCGTCGCGGCCGAGCGACTGGAAGTGCCGGCGTTGGCGCAGGCCGTAGAGACCGCAGCGCAGCGCCGGGCGGAAGTGCGCGAAGCGCGCAAGCAGGCGTGGTTGGCCAAGACCGCGCAGGCGGTCGAGGTCGTCGAGGGCGGGGTGGCCACGCGCGCGGACGACGCAATGTTCATGCGGCTGGCGCTCGACCAGGCGCACAACGCGTGGGCGCTGGGCGAGGTGCCGGTCGGCGCGGTGATCGCCAAGGACGGTCAAGTGCTGGCGACAGGGTTCAATCAGCCGGTCGGCAACGCCGACCCGACCGCACACGCCGAAATCCAGGCGATCCGTGCTGCCGCCGAGATGCTGGGCAACTACCGTCTGAGCCACTGCGAGATTTACGTCACGCTGGAGCCGTGCGCGATGTGTGCCGGCGCCATCCAGCACGCGCGCATCCGCCGGGTGGTCTACGGCGCTGCCGACCCGAAAACGGGCGCCTGCGGCAGCGTGGTGGATCTGTTCGCCGAAGCGAAGCTCAACCATCACGCGACCGTGCGCGGTGGCGTGCTGGCCGACGAATGCGGCGCGCTGCTGTCGCGTTTCTTCGCCGAGCGGCGCGAGCTGAAACAGGGTGGGGCGCTGCCCGCCGATGCGGAAGTCGGCGATGACTCGCAGTAGGGTGGTCGGTTTCGTCGCACCGTCGGGTTATGTACCCGACCCACGGGCGATCGACCGCGCGGCCCGGCTGTTCAGCGCCCGCGGCTGGCGCATCGAGGCCGGCGACTCGTGCTTCGAGCGCCATCAGCGCTTTGCCGGCCCGGATGTGCTGCGCGCCGCCGAGCTGCAGCGCTTCTGCACCGACCGCTCGCTGGATCTGGTTCTGTCCGCGCGCGGCGGCTACGGACTGACGCGCATCCTTCACCGGCTCGACTTCGACGCGATCCGCAAGGCCAACCGGCCGATTTGCGGCTACAGCGACTTTACCGCGTTCAACCTGGCGTACCTCGCGCGCGCCGGCGGTATGAGCCTGCACGGGCCTTCGATGACCGACTTCGGCGCCGGCACGCCGGACGATTGGACGGTCGACAACTTCTTCGCGGCGCTCGACGCCTCGCACTACGAGGTCGGTTTTGATCTGGCCGGCCCCGACTGCGACGTTCGCGGCACGCTGTGGGGCGGCAACCTCGCGCTCGTGTGCGCGCTGCTCGGCACGCCGTATTTTCCAAGAGTAAGAGGCGGCCTCCTGTTCGTCGAGGACGTCAACGAACCTGCGTACAAGATCGAGCGCATGCTGCTGCAGCTCGAGCACGCCGGCGTGCTGCAGCGGCAGCGCGCGTTACTCCTCGGCAGCTTTGAGCCGGTCACGCCGATGCCCAACGACAACGGGTTCTCGCTGGACGAAGTGATCGACGCGCTGCGCGCACGCCTGGCCACACCGGTATTCACTGGCTTGCCGTTCGGGCATGTGTGCCGCAAGCTGACGTTGCCGGTCGGCGCGCGGGTTCGCCTGCGCGTCCATCAGCGCCGGGCGGTGCTGGGCTGGGACAAACTGGACTCTGCTCGCGGCGCAACGTCCAGGCGGAAGGCACCACGCATCGATGCG
>JBBIJJ010000216.1:0-5945 GCA_037446035.1 Burkholderiales bacterium | reverse complement strand
ACCAGCGGAACGATTTCGATGAATGCCCAGCCGCGGTAGTCGTCGGCCTCGCCCATGCGCTTGTTCTGCGGAAAGCGCTTGCCCAGCAGCGACCGCGCCCAGGCGATCTCGTCGGCCTTGCGCAGCACACGCGCGATGCCGCCCATCGACAGGCCGGTGATCTTGTTCCAGTCGCGCCGATCCTGGCCGAGTGCGACCGAGACCTTGCCGTTGCGGCGGATGTTGCGCGCCTTCTGGCTGGCGCTGTCGACCGCGATGAAGAGCGTCAGCCCGTCGTGCGCGAAGGCAACGACGGTTGCCTGCGGAAAGCCGTCGGGCCGCACGGTCGCCAGCGCCAGCACGCGGTGGCGGTCGAGCAGCTTCTGCACGAAGCGTGCGGTCGTGGCATCGATGCGCATCGGCGACTCCCGGTCTACGCGCGCGCGCGCAGCGCGGTGGCCGCGGCGACGATCTTCGGCGGCAGCGGCAGCGCGGCGTCCTCGAGGTGCTTGGCGTACGGGATCGGCACTTCCTCGGTGCACACGCGCGCCGGCGGTGCGTCGAGCTCGTAGAACGCGCGCTCGTTCAGCCCGGCGATGATCTCGGCCGCGAGGCTGCACGTCTTCCAGCCTTCGTCGACGATCAGCGCACGGTGCGTCTTCGTCACCGAAGCGACGATCGTGTCCCAGTCGAGCGGGCGCAGCACGCGCAGGTCGACCACCTCGGCGTCGATGCCCGCGCGCGCGAGTTCGTCCGCGGCGGCGAGCGCGCGCGGCAGGCTGCCGCCGTAGGTGACGATCGACAGGTCCGCTCCCGCGCGGCGCACCGCGGCATGCGCGATGTCGACCGCGGGCGGCGGGTCCGCGAGTTCGCCTTCGAGGTTGTACAACTGCGCGTGCTCGAAGATCACCACCGGATCGGGATCAGCGAGTGCGGGCGCCAGCATGCCGCGGGCGTCCTCGATCGTGGCCGGCGCCAGCACCTTCAGCCCCGGCACGTGCGCGTACCACACTTCGAGGCTGTGCGAGTGTTGCGCGGCCAGTTGTCGGCCCGCGCCGGTGGCCATGCGGATGACCAGCGGCACCGAGAACTGCCCGCCCGACATGTGACGGATCGTCGCCGCGTTGTTGACGATCTGGTCGAGCGCGAGCAGCGAGAAGTTCACCGTCATGACCTCGACGATCGGCCGCGCGCCGCCGAGCGCGGCCCCCACGCCGGCGCCGACGAAGGCCAGTTCCGACAGCGGCGTGTCGCGCACGCGCTCGGGGCCGAATTCTTCGAGCAGCCCCTTGGTCACCGCGTAGGTGCCGCCGTAGCGGCCGACGTCCTCGCCCATCACGAACACGCGCGGATCGCCGGCGAGCGCGGCGCGGTGCGCCGCGCGCAGCGCTTCGCGGTAGGTCGTCGTGCGCGTCGCCATGTCAGTTGCTCCACCGTTCTGCGTGCGACGTGCGACGCACGAAACGGCTGTCGATGAGCGAACACAGAGGCGCAGAGGCCGCGGACAACCGCGGAGCGGGGCGAGAGCCTCCGCGCCCCTCTGCGCCCTCTGCCTCACTGCGTTTGCTCGCTTTCACTATAGCTACTGCCCGTCGGCAAGCCGCGCCTGGCGGGCGAACTCGTCGACGAAGCGGCGCAGGTCGTCCCAGTCCGTGTACTCGTGATCGCGGGTGTCGTCGACGTCCTTGCCCATCTGCTTGGCGATCAGGCGCATCATCGTGCGCTTGAACCAGTCGTACTGCGTGTACAGCAGCGCGCCGCCGACGGACTTGCTCATCGTCGGCTTCAGCCCCGTCTCGTGCAGGAAGTACTGCAGGTTGTTGCGCGCCTGCGCCTGGCTTTCGGCGTCGGAAATCACGGCGGCCAGTCCGACCGAGACGACCGCGGTCGGAATCGCGTTCAGCCAGCCGACGTTCGCCCTGACGAAGTGCACGAGCGCGCGCTGGTGCAGGTGCTCGTGCAGCGAGCCGGCGATCACCGCCGCACCGTACACCGGCTGCACCGCCGCGGCGGCCGGCGTTGCGCTGTCGACCAGGTCGACCGCAGCACCCTGCGCGCGCAGATGTTCGGCGATGAAGGTCGCGACCTTGCGTGTATGGCCTTCAGTCGTGCCGTAGATCACGAGCGCCTTTTTCATCGCCTACGCCGGGGTCAGAACGTCTTTCGTCAGGTCCTCGACCGGCTCCCAGGTCCCCGCTTCGGCGAACGCCACCGCCGCGTCGACCTCGGCGAGCGCCGCGCGGTCGAGCGCGGCGAAGTCGTCCTCGGTCATCATGCCGGCGGCTTTCAGCCGGTCGGTGAACGTGTGGATCGGTCCGTGCGTCTTCCAGCGCTCGACCTCGGCCTTGTCGCGATACAGCTCGGCGTCGAACATCGAGTGCGCGCGGAAGCGGTAGGTGTGGAACTCGACGAATGCGGGTTGACCGTCGGCGCGTACCGCGTCGATCGCGGCTTTGGCCGCCTCGTGCGCCGCCAGCACGTTCATGCCGTTGACGTGCGCGGTGCGCAGGCCGTGGGCGGCCGCCTTGCGGGTCAGATCGATCTGCGCGTGCGAACGCGCCAGCGCCGTGCCCATCGCGTACAGGTTGTTCTCGCACAGGAACAGCACGGGCAGCCGCCACAGCGCGGCGAGGTTCAGCGCTTCGTGGAACACGCCTTCGGCCACCGCGCCTTCGCCAAAGAAGCACGCGGTGATCCGCTCCGTGCGATGTGCGAGCTTGTCGGCGAGCGCGAGTCCGACCGCCAGCGGCAGCCCGCCGCCGACGATCGCGTTGCCGCCGTAGAAGCGCGTTGCCGCATCGAACAGGTGCATCGAGCCGCCGCGTCCGCGCGAGCAACCTTCGCGCTTGCCGTACATCTCGGCCATGATCGCGTTCATCGACACGCCGCGCAGCAGCGCATGGCCGTGCTCACGGTACGTGGCGACCACTGCGTCGTCGGCGCCGAGGTTGGGCAGCACGCCGGCGGCGACCGCTTCCTCGCCGATGTACAGGTGCAGAAAACCGCGGATCTTGCCGGCGCCGTACAACTCGGCGCAGCGTTCCTCCAGGCGCCGGATGCGCAGCATGTCGCGCACGCGCGCCAGGCAGAACTCGCGCGGGTAGCGCGTCACGTCGGTGCTGAAGCGCAGCAGCTCGGCGGGGTCTTCGCGGGCGGTCATCGTCGTCTCGCCTGCGTGCGTACCGCCGGACTCGGCCTACGCGGCCAGCGCGTGTGCGGCCGCGCGCGTGCGTCGGCGGGTCGCCTGCGGCGCGCGCCCGCTCTTCAGCGCGCGCACGAACGCGGCGAGCTGCTCGTCGCAGCCGCGCGCGATCTGCGCTTCGGTCAAGGCCAGCGTTGCCACCGGCGGTTTGCCGAGCAGCGCGGCCATCGTCGCGAACACGCGCTGCGCGCCCGACCCGCCCATCGTGCAGAAGAACGCGACGCGGCGCTGCGGGCGATGCTGCGCGAGCCAACTGCGCACCGGGCTCGACAGGCGCCAGAACCACACCGGCGTGCCGATCACGACGAGTTCGTAGGCGGCCGGGTCCTTCTTCATCGGCCGCAGCGCGGGCGTCAGTGCGGCGAGCGCTTCGATCGCGCACGCGGCGTAGCCGAGCGCGCCGCCCATCGGCTGCACGATCCGGATCTCGTCGACATCGGCATCGAGGCGGCGTGCGAGCGCCTGCGCGATGCGCCGCGTGTGGCCCGTACGGGAGTGGTAAACGATCAACGTCTTTCTCATGGTGCCCTCGCGATGTCGGTTCGAACCGGAGACCCGTTGACCCGTGGTCAGCCGCCGCCCTCCAGCGTCGAGGTGTCGCCTTCTGGCAGTCCCAGTTCGCGCGCGCGCAGCAGCCGCCGCATGATCTTTCCGCTGCGCGTGCGCGGCAGTGTGGTTGTGAAGTCGACCTCTTTCGGTGCCACTGCGGGCCCGAGCCGCTTGCGCCCGTGGCCCAGCAGCTCGAGCCGCAGCGCCTCGCTGGCGGCGAAACCGGGCTTCAGCGAAACGAACGCCTTGACCGTCTCGCCGATCACCGGATCGGGTTTGCCGATGACGCCGGCTTCGGCGACCGCCGGGTGCTCCATCAGCGCGCTTTCGACCTCGAACGGGCCGATCAGGTGGCCGGCGCTCTTGATCACGTCGTCGGCGCGGCCGATGAACCAGAAGTAGCCGTCGGCGTCGCGCCGCACGAGGTCTTCGGTCAGGTACAGGCGGCCGCGCGGCGAGTCGACGAAGCAGGCACGGTAGCGCTCCTCGTTGCCGAGATAGCCGCGGAACATCGACGGCCAGCCGGCGGCGAGCGCGAGCTCGCCTTCGACGTCGGGCGCATCGATCAGCTCGACGCCGACCGTGCGCTCGCCTTCCTTGCGCCGCTGCACGACGAACGCGTCGACGCCCGGCAGCGGCCGCCCCATCGAGCCCGGCTTGATGTCGAGCGCGGGCGTGTTGGCGATCATGATGCCGCCGGTTTCGGACTGCCACCAGTTGTCGTGGATCGGCAGGCCGAGCACCTCGTACCCCCACCAGACGGCCTCGGGGTTCAGCGGCTCGCCGACGCTGGCGATAAAGCGCAGCCGATCGAAGCGGAATTGCCGCGCCAGCCCGGCGCCGGCCTTCATCAGCATGCGCACCGCGGTGGGCGCCGTGTACCAGACGGTGACGCGCTCGTCGCGCAGGATGCGGTACCAGCGTTCGGCGTCGAACTCGGCTTCGTCGACGATCATCGTCACGCCGTGCACCAGCGGCGCGATCACGCCGTAACTCATGCCGGTGACCCAGCCCGGGTCGGCGGTGCACCAGAAGACGTCGTCGTCGTGCAGGTCGAGCGCGAACCTGCCGGTCGCGTAGTGCGTGACGACCGCTTCGTGCACGTGCATCGCGCCCTTGGGCTTGCCGGTCGTGCCGCTGGTGAAGTGCAGCAGCGCCAGCTCGTCGGGTCGTGTGGCCACCGTGTCGAACCGCTCGCTCGCGGCGTCGAGCAACGCGTCGAAGTCGAGCGTGTCCGCGGGCAGCGCGCCGCCGTCGCCACGGCCGGCGATCAACACGGTGCGCAACGATGCGAGCTGCGCGCGGATCGGCGCGACCTTGCGTTCGTACAGCGCCCGCGTGGTGACGAGCGCAGCACCCTGGCCAAGGCCGATGCGGGTCGCGATCGGTTCGGGGCCGAATGCCGAAAACAGCGGCGAGACCACGAGCCCGGCCTTCAGCGCGCCGAGCACCGCGATGTACAGCGCCGGGATGCGCGGCGCGAGCAGGAACACGCGGTCGCCGCGCGCCAGCCCCAGCCGGGTCAGTGCGTCGGCGCAGCGGTTGGATAGCGCCGACAGGTCGGCGTAGGTGAAGGCGATCGCGTTGCCGTCGGCGGCGAGCCAGCGCAGCGCGACCTTGTCCGCGCGCGCGCCGCGCGCGTGGCGCTCGACCGCTTCGTGCGCGATGTTCAGCGCGCCGCCCGGCAGACCGTCGAGGGCGGCGCGCGCGTGCGCCCACGTGAACTCGGCGCGAGCGCGTTGCAGGTCCGCCAGATGCGGCGGCGGCCGCAGCGCGGCGAGGTCCTTGCGGATGACGGCAGGTCGCATCGGGCAGTGCCGGTGAGGATGCAAAGCAAACGCGCCATGGCAAGGCCGTCGCGCGCGCAACTCGACAGTAGGCGATTCATTTCGCCGTGCATTGACGCCTGTCAAGCGCCCCTGCGCGCGCGGTGCCGGCGTCAGTTGACGACGCGCCAGCTGCCGTCCGGCTGACGGCACGCGGTGCCGACCACCTGCTCCTTCTTGCCGCCGATCACCGCGTCGATCGTGTACTCGCGGCACGGCCCCTGCGCGCTTTCGATCGTGCGCGTCGGTGTCACGGTGTAGACGTTGCCGGTATCGGGGTTGCGCCACTGCGACGGCACGCCGGTGCGCACCGTCTCGAGCGTGTGCGCGGTCTTGAGGCGGTCCTGCTCGTCCATCGAGCGGCCGACCGCACCGCCGATCGCCGCACC
>JBBIJJ010000215.1:0-6041 GCA_037446035.1 Burkholderiales bacterium | reverse complement strand
GATTGTGAGAGCCGTGTCCATGTCATTCCGTGCCCTGACCTTCCGCCGGGGCGTGACCGCCTTTCCGATCGCGGCTCACCCGGCAGGTCAGCGCGGTCGAATCCGCAAACCCCGGCAGCGCGTCGCCCTTCCGAGCGACCGCATGCGTCGACTGCCGGGTTCGGGTTCATTTCACCTGCTCCACCGCGGCGCGCGCCGCGCAACGGACGGAAGGGGCGACGAGCGAACGCACACAGGCGCGGAGATCGCGGAAAAGGGCAGACAACGTCTGAAGACCCCGGCCGCCACCGGTTCGCGGCGCTGTGCGTCATTCGCGTCTTTGCGTTCGCCCGGTTTCACTTCGATCAGGGCGCGGGTTTGATCGCGGTGACGACGTAGGTGCCGCCTTCCCCCTTCGCCGCGCGGAACAGCACCTTGTCGCCGACCTTGACCGCGTCGAGCAGCCTGGGGTCGCGCACCGTGAAGACCATCGTCATCGGCGGCATCTCGAGCGACCTGATCTCGCCGTGACGCAGCGTGATCTTGTTCTGCTCTTTGTTGATGCGGCGGACCTCGCCGCTCGCCAGCTCGACTTCGCCGGCCGGAGCCGCCTGCGCGGCGGCGGCGAGCGGTGCGAGCAGCGCGGCCGCGACGAGCACGCGGCGGCATGCGTCGAGTCTCATCGTCAATCTCCTCGTGCGGTCGCAACGACCCTGATCGAACCCTTCATGCCCGCTTCGAAATGGCCCGGGATCAGGCAGGCGAAGTACAACTCGCCGGGTTCGGTGAATTGCCAGATCATCTCGCCCTTCTTGCCGGGCGGCAGGTGGACCATGTACGGCGCGTCGTGCTCCATCGTCGGATGCTTCTTCATCCATTCCGCGTGTTCCTTCAGTTCTTCCACCGTGCCGAGCACGATTTCGTGGAAGACCTTGCCGTGGTTGGCGACGACGAAGCGGATCGTCTCGCCCTGCCGCACGGTGATCCTCGACGGCGAGTAGCGCATCGTGTCGTGCGCGCCGATGCGGATCGTGCGTGTGACCTTCTTCGGGTCGCCGGTCCGGCCAAACGCCTTTTCGACCATCTCCAGGTTCGGGCCTGCGGCGTGCGACTGCGTGCCGTGCGCGAGCGCTGCGCCGCTGGCGAGCAGCGCCGCAGCGGCGGCGACCGGAAGGACAAATCGGTGCATGGGAGTTCTCCTTTGTCAAAGTTGCGCCAACGATCGACGACCGTTTGCGGTTGGAAGCCCCTTGCGCCCTTGCGGGAGAGGGATCGGGCGGCGGGGGCGGGAAGCGTTCATCGGTGCGAATGCGAGTTCGGTCTGCGCACTCTGACCTCGATCTCGCGCAGGCCGGTTGCGCGGCCTGTCGCAGGATGGATCTCGCTCGCGCGCGAGGTCGGCGCGCGTACGGGGTTGGCGCTCTCGCCCTTCCACTCGTATGCGCGAGTCCCCGCCGGGTGCTCGTAGGGCCCCGGGTCCTTGTAGTCGCCGCGCGCGAGCCCCTCGCGCACCTTGACCACCGTGAACATGCCGCCCATCTCGAGCGGGCCGTACTGGCCGCTGCCGGTCATCATCGGCAGCGTGTTGTCGGGCAGCGCCATTTCCATCTCCTGCATGTCGGCCATGCCGCGCTCTCCCATCACCATGTACTCGGGGATCAGCCGGTTGATCTTGGTTACGACTTCGCGGTGGTCCACGCCGATCATCGTCGGCACGTCGTGCCCCATCGGGTTCATCGTGTGATGGCTCTTGTGGCAGTGCAACGCCCAGTCGCCGGGTTCGGTCGCCTCGAACTCGATCGCACGCATCTGGCCGACCGCGACGTCGACCGTGACCTCGGGCCAGCGCGACGCCGGCGGGGTCCATCCGCCATCGGTGCCGGTGACGACGAACTCGTGTCCGTGCAGATGGATCGGATGGTTGGTCATCGTCAGGTTACCGATGCGGATGCGCACGCGGTCGCCGAGCCGCACCGGCAGCGCATCGATGCCCGGGAAACTGCGCGAGTTCCACGTCCACAGGTTGAAGTCGAGCATCGTATTGATCTTCGGCGTGAAGCTGCCGGGCTCGATGTCGTAGGCGTTGAGCAGGAAGCAGAAATCGCGGTCGACGTCGGCATAGCCGGGCGTGCGCTTCGGGTCCCTTGGATGCGTGATCCACAAGCCCATCATGCCCATCGCCATCTGCACCATCTCGTCGGCGTGCGGGTGGTACATGAAGGTGCCGGGGCGGCGCGCCTCGAACTCGTAGACGAAGGTCTGTCCCGGCTTGATCTGCGGCTGCGTCAGTCCGCCCACGCCGTCCATGCCGTTCGGCAGCCGCTGGCCGTGCCAGTGGATCGACGTGTGCTCGGGCAGCTTGTTGGTGACGAACATGCGCACCATATCGCCTTCGACGACCTCGATCGTCGGTCCCGGCGAAGCGCCGTTGTAGCCCCACAGGTGCGCCTTCATCCCCGGCGCGATTTCGCGCACGACCGGCTCGGCGACGAGATGAAATTCCTTGTAGCCGTCCTTCATCCGGAAGGGCAGGGTCCAGCCGTTCAACGTGACGACCGGGTTGTAGGGACGGCCGGCGGGCGGCGCCAGCGGCGGCGCCGTCGCGGCACCCGCGGCGGCGGGTGCGTCGGGCACGGCGCCGAACGCCGCGCGGCTCACACCGGCGGCACCGAGCAGCACGCCGGTGCCGGCCAGGAAATTGCGTCGTGATGTCATCGAATCCTCTTTTCGACTTTTCGTGATTCAGTGCGGCCGTTCGGCCGCGCCGGGCGCGGCCGCGCGCGCCTCGAGCGCAGGCGCGACCATCGGATGGCCGAGCAGCGCGGCCTGCAGTGCGGCGTCGGCGAGCCAGAAGTCGCGCTGCGCCTCAATCGACTGGAGCACCGAGACGATCTGCTCGCGCGCATCGGCGAGCAGATCGAACACGCCGATCAGCATGCCGTTGTATTTCAGGAGCATCTCGTCGGCGATGCGCTTGCGCAGCGGCACGATCTCGTCGCGATAGTGGCGCGCGAGGTCGTAGGCGGTGCGGTAGCCGCCGTAGGTCTCGCGCAGCCGCGATTGCGCGTCGACCGCCACCTGCGCGGTGCGGTGCAGGGCGGCCATGTAGATCGACTGCGCCTCGGCGCGGCGCGCGTCGCCGAAGTCGAACAACGGCAGCGGAAACTCGATCTCGAAGCCACGCTGCGTCGCCTTGCCGGTTTCGCTGTTGCGCTGGACGTTCAGATGCAGCGCGTCGACCACGCTCGTCGCGCGGGTCAAGCCCAGGCGGCGCGCCGTGAATTCGAGCTCCGCGCGCGCCAGTCGCACGTCGAGTCGCTCGTCGAATGAACGGCGTGCGACTTCGGTTTCGTCGCGCGGCGCCGGCGGCAGATCCGGCAGGCGATCCGGCAGCTTCAGTCGCGCGGCCTGCGTGCCGTCGAGCCCGAGCGCGCGCACCAGCGCCTCGCGCGCCGCCGCTGCATTCGCCTGCGCGCGCGCGAGTTGTGCGGCGGCGTCGGCGTAGAAGGCCTGCTCACGCGCCCGCTGCAACCGGCTGAAGTTGCCGACCGCCTGCATCCGCCGCGCGAGTTCGGCGCTCGCTTCGGCCGCCTGCTTGACCTGCTCGAAGTACGCAGCCGACTGCTGCGCGGCGACCGCGCGCACCCAGGCGGCGCGCGCCTCGGCGGCTGCGGCCAGCACGGCCCCGGCCGATTGCAGCCGCAACTGCTGTTGCTTGTGCTCCGCGACCCGGGTGCGTGCGGGCAGCGTCAGCAGATCGAGCAGCGACAGGCTCAAAGTGCGGCCGATGTCCTTGTCGGTCGCGCCGTCTTCGCTGCGGACGAGCCGCTCGAACGCGAACAGCGGATTCGGCAGCCGCGCCGACTGCGTGGCGGCGGCCGAAGCGGCGTCGGCCTGTGCCAGCAGCGCGTGCAACGCCGGGCTCGCCGCGAGCGCAACGCGCACGGCGTCGTCGGCGGACAGGGGCGCGGGCAGCAGGCGGTCGACCGCGGCGACCGCCTCGCGGCGGGCGTCTTCCGTCGTCAATTGCGCCACCGGCGCACCGAGCGCGTCCTGCGAGAACGCCCGCAGTTGCGCACGGTCGTCCTCGAGCGAAAGCGTCGCGCAGCCCGCGAGCAGCAGGGCGGCAGCCGCCGCCGAGAGTCGGGTTGCGGGGTTCACCGTTTGGCTCCGTGATGGGCATCGTGCGGATCGCGTCCGGCCGGCGCCGAGGGCGGCGCCTCAGGGGCGGGCTTGCGCAGCGCCTGGTAGGCCTCGCGGCTGTAGGCCTGCCAGCCGCCGATGCGACGCACGGTGTCGTTGGCCTCGCGCCAGGAGGCGATGGGTTCGTCGGCATAGGCGCGGTAATCGCGCAGCGCGGACGCGAACTTGGGCAATGCGACGGCGCTTGGTCGGGGCGCGGGCGGATCGGCCGGGCGGCCTTGTGCGGAAGCGGCGGTCCACGCAAAGAACAGCGCGACCGCGCAGAGCGATCGGGATCGCGACATCGGATTCCTCGGGTGATGAGCGTTGCGCGGCCCGCGGCGGGCGCTGCGCAGAAAAGCCACGGTGGTCAACCGCGGCGGCGAAAGCGGTGCGCTAGGCGCGCCGCGTCGGTGGCGGCGAGGGTACGTCGAGCACGATCGAGACGAAGTGCGCAACGGCCGCGCTCGGCGCGCGCGGCGCGAACCGCTCCTGTTCGAACGTCGCCGCTGTCGGCGCGACCGACGCCATGCCCAGATGCGGGCAGGCGTGCTCGTGCAGCGTGTCGGCGGCTGCCGGCAGTTCGGCAGCGTGTGCCCCGCAATCGTCGTGCGCATCGCCGGTCGCTGCGTGGGCGGCGACCGGGCCGTGCGCGGCGACGTGCACGTGCTCCGGTGCACCGACGATCGGCACCACGCCGGCTGCCACCGCTTTCAGCGGCAGCACGAGCGCGAGCACGACGAGCAGGGGACGGCGCATGCGCGGAGTCTAGCGGGAGTGGCTTGACGTTGACCATCATCCGTGCACCGGGTTCCGTGCCTCGGGTCCGGCGAGAGCGCAGAGACAACAGCTAGACTCGGCCGCATGGACGATGCGCTGCGTACCGCGTTGATGGCCGCGATTTTGATGGCCGGACCTGCGCACGCCACCGCGGAGCAGGCATTGCGCATGTCGATCGCGCCCGGCAAGTTCGACGAACACTGCCTGAAGATCGAGGCAGGGCGCGCGATCGCGTACCGGTTCGAGGCGAGCGCCCCGGTCGACTTCAACATCCACTACCACCGCGGCAAGGACGTGCTGTATCCGGTCAAACGCGAGGCGACGCGGCAGTTCGCATCGACGTTCCGCGCCGAGTCGACCGACGAGTACTGCCTGATGTGGGAGAACAAGGGTGCTGCGGCCGTGACGGTCGAGGGCCGAGTCGACCGGCGCTAGTTCAGAGCAGCAGCGCGCTGGCGCTCGCGAAGTAGATCGCCAGCGAAAGGACATCCTGCACGATCGTCGCGAGCGGCCCGCTGCCGAATGCAGGATCGCGTCCGCTGGGCGCGAGCGCCCACGGCAGCAGCAGGCGGATCGTCGCTGGGGCGGTGCCGGCGACCGCGAGCGACAATGCGACCGCGGTGGCGAGCCGCGCTTCGCCGAACGCCACTATTGACCATTACTTATCCTCGGGACACGTGCCAACCGGTTGGCGTCTGCATGCCTCAGAAGGTGTGAATCTTTCTGCTGCGCGGCCCGCTGGCGTCGTTGCGCGCTGCTCGGGCCTCGCCTATCTACTTGATATGTCTCGGCCCTGCGGCTGCGTGCGCCTAGCCAGCGGCCCGCTCGCGACGAAATCTTCACACCTTCTCAGTCCTCGTCATTCCGAGCCAAGGGCGAGGAATCTCCGCTGCTCGCAGTGCCGAGATCCCTCGGCTTCGCTCGGGATGACGGAACCGGCGACAGCCAGCGCGAAGCGAACTTGCAAGGTGGCGGTGTCACGAGGTTGCGTAATCCTCCATATATCGCGGTCCATGCGATCGCGCTGACCACGGCGCCGATCACGAGCCCCGTGCGCAGTTCGCCCCACACGAGCGTACGCATCGGTGCGTGCGACAGCG
>JBBIJJ010000214.1:0-6077 GCA_037446035.1 Burkholderiales bacterium | reverse complement strand
GCGCGCTTTAACGTGCGCGCATGTAACGCTGTTACGCGCTGCGTAACAGCGGTCGAATTCCAGGGTGGTACTTCGATGGACGATGCGGCGACCGACGTTCTCGTGCTCGGCATCGGCAACGTGCTGTGGGCCGACGAAGGCTTCGGGGTGCGCGCGGTCGAGGCGCTGTACGAGGCGTACGACGTGCCGCCCGGCGTGCTGCTGGCGGACGGCGGCACGCAGGGGCTGAATCTTCTCGAGCCGGTCATCGCCGCGCGCCGGGTCCTGGTGTTCGACGCGATCGACTTCGGGCTCGCGCCCGGCGCGCTGCGCGTGCTGCGCGACCGCGAGGTGCCGGCGTGGGGCGGCTCGAAGATGAGCCTGCACCAGCAGAGCTTCCACGAACTGCTCGCGATCGCCGACCTGCAGGGACGTTTCCCGCCGGTGCTGACGCTGATCGGCGTACAGCCCGAGCGCCTGACGGACTTCGGCGGCAGCTTGAGCGATACGGTGCGCGCGCAGCTCGCGCCCGCGGTCGCCGCCGCAGTCGACGAACTCACGGCCTGGGGCTACGCGCCGCGCGCGCGCACCGCGCCGCCGCCGCAGCGGCTGAACGCCGCCGCGCTCGCCCTCGACGCCTACGAGAGCGGCCGCCCTGCGGAAGAGGTCGCCTGGCGTCTCGGCGATGCGCGTTTTCTGAACATCCGTCACGCGCTGCTCGCGAAGGAAGACGGCTGATGTGCATCGGCATTCCGCTGCGCGTGATCGAAGGTGACGGCATCTTTGCGGTCTGCGAAGGGCGTGGCCCTTCGACCGGCTCGGCACGCAGCGCGCGCGAACGCGTCGACATGCTGATCGTCGGCGCGCAGCCGCCGGGCACCTGGGTGCTCGCCTTCAACGGCGTCGCGCGCCGCGTGCTGACCGAAACCGAAGCGCGGCAGACGCTCGATGCGCTCGCTGCGCTCGCGCTCGCGCTGCACGCGCGCGACGGCGCAACGGAGGCGATCGACGCGCTGTTCGCCGATCTGGTCGACCGCGAACCGCAATTGCCCGAACACCTGAGGACGAACCGATGACCGCGACCGCCGCGCCGCCCGCCCCTCACCCACTGCTGGCGCGCATGATGACCGCGCTGGGCGCGCCGGCGCTCGGCGCAGCCGACTTCGACGCGTGGGCCGCGCAGCCCGGCCACGCCCTGCTGGTGTTCAGCGAAGACCCGGTGCTGTATCGCGAGACGCTCGATCTGGCGGTGATCGTTCCGGAGATCGCGCGGGAATTCCCGGGGCGGTTTCGCGTGGGCCTGCTGCTGCAGGCGCCGGCGCGCGCGCTCGCACCCCGTTACGGCTTCCGTCGCTGGCCGGCGCTGGTGATGCTGCGCGACGGCCGCTACGTCGGCGCGATCGACGGTCTGCGCGACTGGCAAGAGTACCTCGACGAAGTCGCGCGGCTGCTCGACGCCGAGCCGACGCGGCCGCCGACGGTCGGCGTTGCGGTCCGCGCGGTCGGCGCGAACGGCGAGCCCCTTGAAAACGAGGGATCCGGGCCGACTCCCTCGTGCGCTCCCAGCCACTGAGAGATTCGACGATGAAGGACTTCCCGATCCCCGTCCGTCCGCTTGGCCCGGGCTCGCAAGCGTCCGACGAAGCGCCGCTGGACTACGTGCCGATCCCGCGCGACGTGCCGACGTTCGCGATGCCGCGGTTACCCGACAACGCCGACGCCGCCAACATGCGCGCGGCGCGCGACGTGCTCGCGCGCCTGGTCGACGGCATGGCCGGCGGCGCACCGAAGATCGAGCTGGCCGGCGTGCCCGCCGGCGCGCTCGCGGTGTTGAACGAGACGCTCGGCGAGGGCGAGGTCGCGATCCGCATCGCCGATGCGGCCGCGCTCAACGGCGGCGCTGCGATCGACGTGCGCATTCAGGAGACGGTGTTTGCCGGCGTCTGGCGCGAGCGCCACATCGACGGCGACGGCCGCCTCGTGCACGACTGGCTGCAGGCTTGCGGCATCCCGCAGATCGCGATCGACGCCGCACAACGCGCGGCGCTGCCGATCCTGCCCGCCGTCGACATGCCGGCCGGCGCGATGAACGCGCCGGCGCTGCTCGTCGAGATCCGCGAGCAGGTGCGCCGCTATCGCCCGCACCGCGCGCCGCATGTGATCAACCTGACGCTGCTGCCGCTTACACCCGACGACCATCGGGTGCTCGAGCGCGCGATCGCGCCCGGGCCCGTGGCGATCCTGTCGCGCGGATTCGGCAACTGCCGCATCACCTCCACGCGCGTGGCCCATCTGTGGCGCGTGCAGTACTTCAACAGCATGCAGACGCTGATTTTGAACACGATGGAAATCGTGAGCGTGCCCGAGGTGGCGCTCGCCGCCCCCGAGGATCTGGCCGACAGCCGCGAGCGGCTCGGCGAGCTGATCGACTGGATGAGCGAAGCGGCCGCATGAGCACGTCGCCGGATCGCGGCGCACCACCCGGTGCGCGGATGGAATGCCGCATCTGCTGGTACGTCTACGACCCGGCGGTCGGCGATCCGGTCTGGCAGATCGAGCCCGGCACGCCGTTCGCGGCGCTGCCCGCGCACTGGAGCTGCCCGAACTGCGAGGCCGAACGCGACAAGTTTCTGGTGCTCGACGATGAGTGAAGCGCCCGCGACACCGCCGCAACGGCTCGCGGCCGCGTTCGGCGCGATCCATGCGGCGCGCATGCGCGGACTGCCGGTCGTCAACGAGCGGCTGGCGGTCGAGGCGGTCGGCTTCCGCCGCTGGAACGGGCGCTGGCTCGGCGTGCTGATCACGCCGTGGTTCATGAGCCTCGTGCTGCTGCCGGACGACGCACCCGGCGCGCGCTGGCAGTCGCTGCGGCCGGGCGCGTCCGCCGCCTACCAGTTTCCGGCCGGCGTATTCGAGTTCATCGGCGGCCGCGAGGACACGGTCGGCGAGTACCAGACCTGCTCGCTGTTCTCGCCGGTGTTCGAGTTCGCGGATCAGGCCACCGCGCGCGCCACCGCCGAGGCCGCTCTCGCGGCGCTGTTCGACACGCCCGCAGCCGCGCGCGCCGCGCCCGTCTCCAAGCGCGCCTTCCTGCGCGGGCGCTGGGCAGGCGGCGACGAGGAGCGGACATGAGCGAACGCGAAGCGGCGCGCAGAACGTGTGCACGCTGCGGCAGCGGAGCCAGGCCATGATGCCGATCGAGGGCGAACTGGCCATTCGACTGCGCTTCGATGGCGCGCACGTGCGCGAGGTCGCCATCGACTCGACGCGCCCGCACGTGGCCGATCGTCTGCTCGCCGGCCGCCCGGTCGACGAAGCGGTCGCGCTCGTTCCGCGGCTTTTTTCGATCTGCGGGCGCGCGCAGGGCATCGCCGCGGAACTCGCGGTCGAGGCCGCGCGCGGTGTCGACGGCGCGGCGCAGGCCGCCGAGCGCACACGCGCGATCGAAGCGGAGATCGCGCAGGAATATCTATGGCGCGCGCTGATCGACTGGCCGCAGGCCGTCGGCCGCGAGCCGGACGCGGACGCGCTCGCCGCCGTGCGCGCATCGCTCGCGGGCGGCGCTGCGCCGTCCGCGCGCACGGTGCGCGACGTGATCGAGACGCAGATCCTCGGCGGCGACGCCGACGCGTGGCTCGCAAGCCACGTGCCCGCGTTCGAGATTTGGATCGCGCGCGCGCCGACCGCGGCCGCGCAGTTGCTGGCCGAAGTGCAGCGCGACGGCCCGCGCCATGGCGCGAGCAGCATCCCTTTGCTGCCGCCGATGGACGCGGCGCAGGCCGAGCGGCTAGCGGCCGCACTCGACGCGGACGCGGACTTCGCACGCTTGCCGCAGATGGACGGCCGCGCCGCCGAGACCGGCGCGATCGCGCGCACGCAAGCGGTGCCGCTCGTGGCCTCGCTCGCCGCTGCCTACGGTCGTTCGATCTTCGTGCGCTTCGTGGCACGGCTCGCGGAGCTGGCGCGGCTGGCGAGCGGGCGACCGGCGCCGGCGCCGCTGCTGGGGCAGCTGAACACCGGAGCCGGGCGCGGACTCGGTTGGGTCGAAACCGCGCGCGGGCTGCTCGTGCATGCGGTCGACCTGGACGGTTCCCGCCCGCTGCAGACGGCGGCGGGCGAGCGGATCAAGCGCTACCGCATCGTCGCGCCGACCGAGTGGAACTTTCACCCGCGCGGCGCGTTCGCGGCCGGGCTGGCCGACGCCTACGCCGCGAGCGAGACAGAGCTACGGCGGCGCGCGCACTGGCTCGCGCAGGCGCTGGATCCGTGCGTCGCTTTTCGCGTGGAGATCGCGCATGCATGAGATGAGTCTGGCCGAAAGCGTGCTCGGCGCGATCGAAGACGCCGCGCGCGCGCAGCGCTTCACGGCGGTGAAGACCGTGCGGCTGGAGATCGGGCAACTCGCGGCGGTCGAGCTGGAGGCGCTGCGCTTCGCGTTCGACGTGGTCAAGCGCGGCGGCATCGCCGACGGCGCGCGGCTGGAAATCGTCGACGTGCCGGGCGCGGCCTGGTGCATGCGCTGTTGCGAGGCGGTGCCGCTGGCGGCGCGCGGCGAGCCCTGCCCGCGCTGCGGCAGCTACCAGTTGCAGGTCACCGGCGGCGAAGAACTGCGCGTCAAGGAACTGGAAGTCGTCTGACGAAGGGAGCGCCCATGTGCACGAACTGCGGCTGCGGAGCCGGCGAAACGAAGATCGAGGGCGAACACGAGCACACGGTCGTCCACCCCGACGGCACGGTCAGCACCTACCGGCACTCGCACGGGCCGGCTGCCGACGGCCACGAGCACGTGCCGCCCGCGCATCACCACTCGCACGGCCCCACCCATGACCACGAGCATGTGCATGCCGACGGCACGCGGCACGCGCACCCCCACGACCACGTACACGGCGCCGACCACGATCATCCGCACGAGGCGGTCGGCTACGCGCACGGGCACGCCGGCGGCAGCCGGCACGCGCCCGCGCACGAGCACGGCCCGGCGCATTCGCACGCGCCGGGGCTGACGCCGGCGCAGATGGTCAAGATCGAGCGCGACATCCTTGGCGCCAACAACGAGATCGCTGCCCGCAACCGCCGCCGCTTCGAGGACGCGGGCATCTTCGCCCTGAACCTGGTCTCCAGCCCCGGCGCCGGCAAGACGACGCTGCTGGTGGAGACGATCCGCGCCCTCGGCGACGAGCTGCCACTGGCGGTGATCGAGGGCGACCAGCAGACGTCCTTCGACGCCGACCGCATCCGCGCCACCGGCGCGCGCGCGATCCAGGTCAACACCGGCAAGGGCTGCCATCTGGACGCCGCGATGATCGAGCGCGCACTCGGCCGGCTCGCGCCGCCCGACGACGCGGTGCTGTTCATCGAGAACGTCGGCAACCTGGTGTGCCCGTCGGCGTTCGATCTTGGCGAGGCGCACAAGGTCGTCGTGCTGTCGGTCACCGAGGGCGAAGACAAGCCGCTGAAGTATCCGGACATGTTCGCCGCCTCGCGCCTGCTGCTGCTGAACAAGATCGACCTGCTGCCGTACGTCGGGTTCGACGTGGCGCGCGCGATCGACTACGCGCAGCGCGTGAATCCGAGAATCGAAGTGCTGCAGGTTTCCGCGACGACCGGTGCCGGCTTCGATGCCTGGCTCGACTGGATCCGCCGGGGGGCTGCTGCCGCGCGCAAGGCGCGCGAGACGAACGTGGCCGCGCTGCGGCGGCGCGTGGCCGAGCTCGAGGCGCGGCTGCGGGGTTGATCGGTGGCGGCCATGTGTTCGCTGCAATCCGTCGTTGCGGCCTGCCGCGAGGCGCCGGCCCGCGCTTGCCCGTGGCGATCGCTGCGGCGGCGTTCGTCGCTGCGTGGCGTCTCGCGCGCTTCGGACGACTCCACCGGTCGGGGGCGAGGAAGCAACCCGCCGGTCCAGCCGATGAGCCTGAGTGCGGCAGTCCGCCCGTGCGGTTTCGCGCAAGTGCGTTGTGCGACCGGCGTGTGCGGCTTGGACTGCGCTCACCCAGCGGGTGAAGCCGCGATTCGCCAGGTTGTCTCACGCTGGCGCAAGGCGCAAGCCCGGAATGCCGCGCCGGCGACGCCGCGTGCGCCGACGCGACCACCCGGAGCGC
>JBBIJJ010000213.1:0-6089 GCA_037446035.1 Burkholderiales bacterium | reverse complement strand
CCGACGCGACCCATGTGGGCCGGCGCCGCGGCCGGCGCGCTGGCCGGCGGGCTGGGTGCGGCCGTGTACGCGCTGCAGTGCCCCGAACTCGCCGCGCCGTTCATCGGCGTCTGGTACGTGCTCGGCGTGGCAATCCCTGTGTTCATCGGCGCGGGCCTGGGTCGCTATCTGCTGCGCTGGTAAGGGCTGCGATCGCTCGCAGCCCTGAGAAGGTGTGAAGATTTCGTCGCGAGCGGGCCGCTGGCTAGGCGCACGCAGCCGCAGGGCCGAGACATATCAAGTAGATAGGCGAGGCCCGAGCAGCGCGCAACGACGCCAGCGGGCCGCGCAGCAGAAAGATTCACACCTTCTGACCGATCGCAGCAAACGGCGCCGTGCACGCGGGTGATCCGCGCGCTGCTCAGGCCTTGCCGCCCATTCGCGCCACCGCTTCGCTCGTGGTCCACACGCCGTTGGCGATGAAGCGGAAGTTCGTCAGCGCGGCAAGATAGCCGTCCCCCTCCGGCAGGATCGCCGCGGCGGTCGCGTCGCGCACGACGGCGACCTCGAACCCTTGCTCGAGCAACTCGCGCAGGTGCGACTCGACGCACAGGTTGGCCGACATGCCGGCGAGAATCACCTGGTCGGTGCGTTTCTTGCGCAGCTGCAGGACCAGGTCGTTCTGCTGCGGGCCGTAGACCTTGTGCGGCGAGGTAATCACGGTCTTGCCGTCAAGGATGTACGGCTTGTACTGGGGCATGAAGTCCGCGCCCGAGTTCTCGAAGCCTTCCATCGTGTACTGGCTGCGGCGGTCGAACATGCCGATCTTGTGCATCAGCTTTTCGAGCGCACCTTCGAACTTCCAGCCCTTGTCGGTCGGGAAGTAGTAGTGCGGCGACACGGCCACCGTCAGATGCGCGGCCTTGGCCGCGGCGAACAGACGCTCGATGTTTTCGACGACGTTGTGCTGCTTCACGCTCGCGCCGACCGCGCCCCACGCCACGCCCTTCGGACTGAGGAAGTCGACTTGCGGATCAATCACGACCAGCGCCGTGCGGGCGAGATCGAGTTTCATGTCGGACGGCGGCAGCATCGGCTTGGCCGGGTCGGCGTACTTGTCGGTCGACGCGGCTGCCGGCGACGATGCGGCCGCCGCAGCGACGGCAGCCGCCAGGGCGGCACCGTTTCTCAGGAATCGGCGCCGCGGCGCGCGCTGCGTCGTGGTATCGCCGCGATACGGGTTATGCGTGGACATCGGTTGGCTCCCTCGTAAGTTCGTGAGTGGACGGGTTGCGATGCGACTCAAAGACTGGGCGCTGCCGGAAAGTCGAGCGGCGTCTGATGCACCCGATTGAACAGATTGGTGAATACGGTTTGTGCAACAACCATCAGCGCTTCGGTGATCTGCGCGTCGTTGTAGCCGGCGGCCCTTACCGCGGCGAGGTCGCTGTCGGACACGCGCGCCGCCGGCTGGATCGCCGCGCGCACGAACTGCGCCAGTGCGGCGAGCTTGGGCTGCTCGATGCTGCCGCGGCGGATGCCGATCGTGTCGGCCTCGGCTAGGCCGCCCTTTTTGCCGAGCAGCGTATGCGCGGCGAGGCAGTAAGTGCATCCGTAAGCTTCGCTGACGACGAGCTTGATCGCCTCGGTTTGCGCAGGCGTCAGTTGTCCCTGCTTCAGCGCTTCGCCGATACCGAGCACCGCGCCGAGCGCGGGCGCACTGCTGCCGACACCTTGATAGATGTTCGGAACGCCGCCAATCGCGCGCGCGATGGCGTCGTACAGCTCCTTCGTCCTGCCGCTGGCGGCGGCGGGTGTGACTACGTTCAGTCTTGGCACTTGATCGCTCCTATGCGTCGAAATCGGACGATTGGCTTCCATGCCTGGAAGTGGGGCGCATTGTCGTGAGCGGTGCTGGCGGCGAAAATGTGCAGCCGTCCACTTCTCTGGTCCGATCGTCCAGCTGCGCTTAGCATGGATCCGCTCAGCGACATCCTCGGCGCAGTCCGCCTTGGCGGCGGCGTGCACTTCCGTTGCGAGTTCGCGGCACCCTGGGGAATGACGATGCCGGCGACGACGGACATGCCGTTTCACGTCGTCGTGCGCGGCAACTTCTGGCTGCGCCTGGCGGACCGAGACGAGCCGCTCGCCCTGCAGGCAGGCGACCTCGTCGTTCTGCCGCACGGCCGCGCGCACGCGCTGCTCGATTCGCCCGACGGCGCGGCACCGCCCGTCGAAGAAGTGCTCGCTGGTCAATCGCTCGATCACTACGGGCCGGTGACAAACGACGGCCAAGGCGAGCCGGCCTCGATTCTGTGCGGCTACTTCCGCTGCAGCCGCGATAGCCGGCACCCGTTGCTGGCCGCGTTACCGGCAGTCATCCACATCCGCCACAGCGGCCGTCGCGACCTCGCGTGGCTGCAGACTTCGCTCGAATTCATGGTCCACGAGACGCGCGCGGCACGTCCCGGTGCCGAAGCGGTGGTCGATCGCCTCGTCGGCGTGCTGTTCATCCAGATGGTGCGAGCCTACGTCGAGCAGGCCGAGGCGCCGCCGGGGATGCTGGCCGCGTTCACGGACAGGGCGGTTGGCGCGGCGCTCGCGCTAATGCAGCGCAGCCCACACGAGAACTGGACGTTGCAGCGCCTGGCGCGGCGAGTCGGCGTTTCGCGTTCGGCGTTCGCCGAGCGCTTCGTTCAGCTCGTCGGACAAACGCCGATGCAGTACCTGACGTTATGGCGCATGCAGCTCGCGCGCCGCCTGTTGACGGAGTCGCACCTGAGCATTGCGGCAATCGCCGAGCGCGTCGGCTATCGGTCGGAGGCCTCGTTCGGCAAAGCCTTCAAGAAGGCCGCACGCACGGGACCCGGTGCGTACCGGCGCACCACCGCGTCGAGCGCGGGCGCTTGAGTGTTGGCGCGGCGCGCGCAAGCGCGCCGCTTTGCCTAGTGCAAAGACGGCCGCCACGGCGGCGCAGGATTCGAGCCGTCGCTCGCCGTACTCCCCGCCAACACGTACGGTCCGGCGCGCATCGGGCGATCGCACCAGCCGCGGTTGTTGGTCAGGCAGCGCCAGTTGCCGTCGTGCATGGCGCGTACGACCGCGGCGGACACCTCGTCGCGGGTCCGGGCCGCGTCGGCGCGCTGCACGCTGCCGGCGGCCGGCTTGGCAGCGGGGGCGGCATCGGTACGCGACTCTGCGAGCGCGATCAACGTCAACACGAAGCCGACGACGAGCAAACCTCGCGCGGCGGATTTGAGCATCGACATGACTGGGCTCCTTCGGCAACGCCGAACGCTTCGGCCCCGACAACGACGGACCCGGCGCCAGACGATCACAGGCGCGCAAGTCGGCGTGAACGAGTTCGTCGGCTTGCGCGCCCCCGGCGCGCTACTTGGCCGCCGTTGCGTACTCTTTCGCCGCCGCGCGTCCGGCCGCGGCAATTTGCGCTTCCTGCGCGGGTGTCGTGATCGGCACCCCGGCCTCGCTGGGGTTGTGCACGCCCAGGCGAATCGCCTCGCGCAGCTCCGCGACCACCTGTGCGCGCGTAACCGTCGAAGGCGGATCGACGAACACCGGACCGCGCTCGCCGACGGGGATCTCACCGCGCGCGACTGCGGCGGCCACGCCCGCCTGAACCTGCGCGCGCGTGACGGTCGACTGCACCGGCTGCATCTGTTCCCAGAAAAAACTCATGTCGCCCGCTTCAGCGTACGCGGCCATCGACAACGCGGCGAGCGGGATGGCGACCAGCACTTTCGTCTTCAGCATGTCTCATCTCCTTCAGACGCGATGGGATTGATCACTGCTGCACATCGCTCCCATCTGTCGAATGCGGTGTGCATGCCTATAGGTCGCGCTGCTCCGCGATTCGTTACTCGGCGCATGAAGATGCGCGCTTTGCGCGCGCGGTAAGAAAAGTGCCGACAGCGGCGACCACGCCAACGCTGCGTGCCGTTACGCGACATCGCCGCCTTCTTGCTCGTTTGCGCGCAAATCCCGGCGCGAGTGAACGGACCGCGACGATGACGAGCGCGACGCGGTGCGCCCATTCATAGCCAGTCGCGCGCACCAGCAGTTCCTTACCGGTTCAGCGCCGTCGGCCAGCACCGATGGCCCGTTTGCGCTAGCGGCAGCGCCGCTTGGCGTTGCTGCGGTAAGCGACGGCACGTCTCGTAAGACTCCACGAACGCGTGACGTTGCGCAACGCACCGGCGCACGCGAACCCACCAATCAATCCCGAACAACCGACACGAGGAGAAGCTGCATGAACCCATCAAAGAAACCGCTTGCAACCGCCGGGGCCGCGTCGATCGCCGCGGTGCTGTGGGCGGCGGCCGGGCCGGCCGCGGCGCTGGAAGCCAAGATCTCCGGGCACGTGAATCGTCTGTTGATGGGCGTCGACGACGGCACCGAGTCGAAGCTGTTCAACGCCGACAACATCAACTCGCAGACGCGCTTCCGCTTTACCGGCACGGAGGAACTGTGGACCGGGCTGAAGGCCGGCATCCTGTGGGAGGTCGGTTTCACGTCGAATCCGTCCAACGCGCTGAGCTTCACCAATCGAAGCGCCGCAGCGACGCTGAACGAACGTCACGTCGACGCGTTTCTCGTCGGCGATTGGGGCAAGCTGAGTCTCGGCCAGGGCGACGGGGCGGCCAACGGCGGCATGGAGGTCGATCTGTCCGGCACCGCGGTGATCAACTACTCAAGCCAGACCGACATCGGCGCCGCGTTCAACTTCCGCAACGGTGCCACGTTGGGCCCGACCATCGGCAGCACGATCGACAACCTGGACTTCGAAAGCCGCTACGACCGCCTGCGTTACGACACGCCGATGTTCGGCCCCGTGTACGTGGCGGTCAGCTTCGGGACCAAAGGCAACGCCAACGTCACCGAGCTCGCCGGTTGGTACAGCAGCGCGCTCGGCGGCGGCAAGCTGGCGGCGGCACTCGGTTGGTCACGGCGCGAGGCCGGCGGTGCGACCGGCAACGAAGATACGGTCGGCGGGTCGATCTCCTGGCTTGCCGCCAACGGGTTCAACGGGACGCTCGCGTACGCCAACCGCGAGAACGACAACGCGCTCGATCCGAAGAAGAAGTATGGGTACGTCAAGCTCGGCTACAAGGCGGGGCTGCACGCCGTGTCGATCGACTACGGACGCGGCAGGGACTTCGGCGTCTCCGGCCGCGACTCCGACGTGTTCGGCATCGGCTACGTGTACACGCCCAAGAACTGGATCGAGCTGTACGCCGGTGCCAAGCAGCACAGCCTCGATCAGCCGGGGGCCGGCTTCGACGATGTGTCGTTCCTGATGGTCGGCACGCGCATCAAGTTCTAGCAATGCACAGCGCAGAGCGTCGGGTCACTGCGGTCGGCGGCGCGCTCGCGCGCGCCGCCACGCTCGTGTTCACGGGCGTGCTCGGCGCCTGCGCCGGCACGCCGTTTCAGTACCGCCCGCCCACCGAGATCCCGGAAGGCCCCGGGCTGCTGACGGGCGAGCGCGGTGCGTTCGTACTGCGCGGCGCCGAGCCGGCACCGGCGGCGTCGAGCGCGGCCCCTGCCGCTGCGCCCGGCCCGAACACGGACTTCGACGAGTTCGATGCGTATCGGAACTTCCGGCGCGCCAAGTCGGAGCGCTCGCTCGAGTACCGGGAATTTCTCGAGTGGCTGGAGTGGAAGCGCTATCGCGAGTGGAAGAGCGAGCGGGAGCGCAAGGCGCAGTGACTGCGCCGCGCCGCGGTCGGGCATCCATCGCGGTCGGTCGCCGCGCCAGGCGGCGGCGTATGCGCGGCGCGCTCCAGGCATTCCGAGACGCGCGGCGGGTCGCTACGAGCGAAGCCGTCGCGGCCGCGCGGTCGCCATTGCGGCGCCTTCGCGGACCGTCGTGCGGTCTGCATCGGATGCCCGATCCTGCAGCGACGCGATCAGCGGGCAGCACACACTACCGCTCGTTGCGCCGCAGCGCGCGACGAGCGCGGCCAGCGCGTCCTCGATGCCTTGAAGCTGTGCGCGCCGCTGGCGCACGTCCGCAAGCCTGCGCTCCGCGATTGCCCGCGCCTCGTCGCAGTGCGCGCCGTCTTCCAGCCGCAGCAGGTCGGCGATCTCGT
>JBBIJJ010000212.1:0-6132 GCA_037446035.1 Burkholderiales bacterium | reverse complement strand
GACGCAGCGGCCCAACCTTGCCCCCTTCATCGGCCCCCGGCATGTCATCGAACAACGCGCCCGTGCCCTTGTCCTCGCTCATTCGTGCCTCGTCCCCAGATCACGCCCGGGATTCAACGAACGAGGTGGGCGATTGGTTCACACCTTCTGAGGTGATGCTCGTATTCGCCGCTGTCCAGGAACGCAGCCAGGGCGGCCTGCACGAGCGTGCCCGACCCGTTGGTCATGAGCGACTTGATCGTCTCTGCGGCGTCGCGCACCGGCGCGGGCACGATCATGTACCCGACCCGCAGCCCGGCCGCGAGGCTCTTGGAGAAGGTGCCCAGGTAGATCACGCAGCCCGCGGCGTCCGCGGCCTTCATCGCCGGCTGCGGGGCGCCGTCGAAATAGAAGTCGCTGTCGTAGTCGTCTTCGATCAGATAGCCGCCGCACCTCGCGGCCCAGGCCAGCCAAGCCGCGCGCCTGGGGGCCGACATCGCCTCACCGCTCGGGTATTGATGCGACGGCGTGACGTAGGCGAGCCGGCAGTCCGGCGCCATGGTCGAAGGCATCGCACCGTCGCCGTCCACGCGCACCGGCGTCAGTCGCGCGCCGTAGCTCGCGAACACGCTGCTGGCGCCGAGGTACCCGGGACTTTCCATGCCGACGGCAACGCCGGGGCCGAGCAGCAGGCGCGCGGCGATGTTGATGCCCTCCTGGATGCCGTTGGTGACGATCACGTCGTCGGGCCCGCAGACGATGCCGCGCGCGGCACCGACATGCCTGGCGATCGCCGCGCGCAGCCCCGGCGGCCCGCTCGGCTCGCCGTACCCGCCGTCGCCCTTCTGCACGTCGGCAAGCGCCTGTTCGACCAGTCGCTTCCATGCCGCCGCCGGGAACAAGCGCGGGTCGGGCCGCCCGACCCAGAAGTCCAAGTCGACCGCTGCCGCACGCGGTGAACGCAACTGATGAACGGCGCCGGCAAACCTCCCGGGGGCGTTCGGCGCAGGCGCACTCACCGTCGACTCTTCGACCGGCCTGGGCGGGGTCGGCGCGGGCGACAGCGTCGGCCCGCGAAGCGCGACGAAGGTGCCCAAGGGTCCCCGGGTTTCGACGAACCCTTCGGACAACAAGCGCTCGTAGGTCATCGCCACGGTGTTGCGCGAGATGCCGAGGTCCGCGGCCAGTTGTCGCGTGGCCGGCATGCGCATGCCGGGTCTGAGTTTGCCGCTCGACAACTGGCCGACGATCTGCCAGAATAGCTATTCCTGCAGACTCTGCGCGCGTGAAGGCTGAAGGTGCAGGGGCAGTTGCATCTGGGCGCGGTGCGATCGTCAGGGCGACGGGATGCCGTCAGGTCGCCATACCTGCGGCATCAGGAGGAATCCCTCGCCGAGGACCCCAGGAAGCCAGGATTCGATCTCCGGGGGGTGCAAGGTACATATGGTACAGTCTAAGTATTTGTTTGGGAACCGGCGAAGCACCGATGCCTGCGACATCCGGGGAACTCCCGAAGCATGGCACCCCGCCTGCAGGCGCGTATGGCGCTTGTCGCCGCTTCGACTTCTTTCGAGCATCGGCTCGAGGAACCGGAGGAGACGTCGCGCTGAGCGACAAGGCGAGCGCCGAGACGCTGGTTGCCCGGGTGCTGCCGTTCATCGGCAATCGGCAGGAAGACGTGGCTGGTCTCACGCTCGTCTATCGCACCGGCGCCTTCGCCGTGTTCGAGTTGGCGCCGGCCTGACTCGCCGCATGCGCCGTGCGGTCGGCGGTTGCCTGCTGCCGATACCGATCGTTGCGCCGGCTTCGATGAACTCGATCGACATTCAAGGAGCGGCATTGAGCGGCATCACCATGGTCCAGGACATTGCGTGGTTCGTCAGCCTCGGCCTCATGGGCTTGGTGGCGATCGTCTTTGCCGGCGTGTGCCTCGGCGCCGGCACGCAGGGGCGCGTCGAGCGGCCGTACCGCGGGCGAGCATGGCTGTTCTCGGCCCTGCTGCTGGGCGGGCTCGTCGTCGCCTTCGCGACCCTCACGCCGTGGCCGCACGAGGTTCACGCAACGGGTCACGCGAAGCCGGTCAAGACGATCCACGTGGTCGGCCACCAGTGGCGCTGGGAGCTGTCGGCGACCGAAGTGCCGGTCGGCCAGCCGGTCGAGTTCGTGCTCACCGCCGCCGACGTGAATCACGGCTTCGCGGTCTATGGATCGAAGGACCGGATGCTCGGCCAGGTCCAGGCGATGCCGGGCTTCTCGAATCGCCTGGTGCTGACGTTTCCGGCGCCGGGAACCTATGAGGTGCTGTGCCTGGAGTACTGCGGCATCGCGCATCACGCGATGGTCGCGACCCTGACGGCGAGGTAACCGGACGTGATCGACATGACGCCGCAGGACCGGTCGGAGGGCGCCGCGCACGCGCTGCTTCGCTTCACCATCACCGTGGGCGTGGTGGTCTTCGCGCTGATGATGCTGGCCGGGATCGCGATGCGCGCGTCGCAAGCCGGCGCGGTCGGCATCGATCCCGAGCTGTTCTATCGCCTGATGACGCTGCACGGCGCGGGCATGGTGGGCGCCGCCGGCCTCGGCGGCACGATCGTGATGTGGGCGTTCCTGCGCCGGTACGTGCCGCTGTCCACACGCGTGTTCGGGCTGCTGTGGACGCTGAGCCTCGTGGGTGTGCTGCTGATCGTTGGCTCGATCGTCGTCGGCCGCTTCGCCGCGGGCTGGACGTTCCTTTATCCCCTGCCGGCCAAGTCGCTGGGGATGTGGTCGGCGGCGGCGGCGGCGGCGTTCGTGCTGGGCCTGACGCTCATCGGCGTGGGGTTCCTGCTCTTCTACGGCGATTGCGCGATCGCGCTGAGTCGCCGCTTCGGCTCGCTGTGGCGCTCGCTGGGCGGGCCGCAGTTGATCGGTGGCGATGTCGAGGCCGCGCCGCCGCCCGTGGTGGTCGCGAGCACGATGGTCGTGATCGTGAACGTCGTCGGCATCCTCGCCGGTGCCGTCGTGCTGGTGATGACGCTCGTCAACCTGTTCGTGCCGGCCATGTCGTTCGACGCACTGCTGATGAAGAACCTCATCTTCTTCTTCGGGCACGTGTTCATCAACGCGTCGATCTACATGGCGGTGATCGCGGTCTACGAGCTGCTGCCGCTGTACACCGGCCGCCCATGGAAGGTGTCGCGCCCCTTCCTGGCCGCCTGGCTGGCGGCGGTGTTTCTGGTCACGAGCGTGTACCCGCACCACCTGCTGATGGACAGCGTGATGCCGCCGTGGTCGCTGGCGCTCGGGCAGGTGGCCTCGTACCTTTCGGGATTGCCAGTGCTGCTGGTCACGGCCTGGGGGACGCTGGCGAACATTGCTCGCTCGGGACTGCGCTGGCAGCTGGCGCCGGCGTTCCTCGTGCTGGGCGTGCTGGGCTGGAGCGTTGGCGTGATCCCGGCGGTGATCGACGGCATGATCGTCGTGAACCGCGTCATGCACAACACGCTGTGGGTGCCCGGGCACTTCCACACCTACCTGCTGCTGGGACTGTTGCCGATGCTGCTGGGCTTCATCCTGCACGCCGTGCGCGAAGGTTCCGGCCGCGGCTGGGGCGACCGGACGATGTTCTGGGCCTATGCGGCCGGCGGCGCCGCGTTGTGCCTGAGCTTCCTGTACGGCGGCTACAAGGGCGTGCCCAGGCGCTTCGCCGTGCATGCGCCCGAGTGGGTCGGCTCGGCCGAGGTGGGGTCGGTGGCCGCGGTCTTCGTCGTGCTCGCGGCGACGTGGTTCGTGGCGCGCGCGTTGCTGCGTCTGCCGCGTGCGCAGACCCCCGGGCCCGAAGCATCGTGAGGCTCGCAGGCCTGGCGGCCACGCTGGCCGTCGCCGCGGCGGGCACCTGGGCCGGCGCCGAACTGACCGACGGGTTCCGCGCCTTCACCACCGAGTCCGCGCGCCGGCTCGACATCGAGCGTTCGCCGCGGCCGGTGCCGACGATCGCGTGGCGCGACGCGCAGCTGGATCATCCGCCCGCCGGCGATCGAGGCGCCGCCCCCGTGCGCATCGTCGACTTCATCTACACGCGCTGTCCGACCGTGTGCCGGTCGGCCGGCGACGTCTACGCGATGCTCGCTCGCGAGCTTGCAGGCGAGATCGATGCCGGGCGCGTCGAACTGCTCAGCGTCGGCTTCGACCTCGAGCACGACACCCCGGAAGCGCTCGACGCCTATCGGCGGCGATCGGGCGGGGGCGTCGGGTGGCGCGCCCTCGCGCCGGCGACCGAGGCCGACCTTCGAGTGCTCACCGACGCCTTCGGTGTCTACATCCGGCCCGACGGGCAGGGCGGCTTCGTGCACAACGCCGCCTTGAGCGTGACGGACCCGGCCGGTCGGCTGGTGGCGGTGCATGACCTCGAGGAATGGCGCGCCGCGGCCGCTTCGGCGCGCGAGTTCGCCGCGAAGAGCCGTGCGCACTGAGAACCCCAAGGTGCCCGGCGCCACCGGGCACGAACCCGCCGACCGGAACGAACGCCGGCTGATGATCGCCGCCTGCGGCATCTGGGCCATCCTGGCCGTTCCGCACGTGCGCACCGGCCTGGAAGGCTCGATGGCGCTTCACATGCTGCTGCAGATCCCGCTGCTGGCGGCAGTCGGTGTACTGCTGCACGCGGCGCTGCGGCGGCGCGTGCGGTCCGCGCGCGGCTACGCGTGCTGGTCCGCGGCGATGCGCGGCGGCGCCGCCGGCCTGCTCTTCGCGGCGTTCGTGCTGACGTGGTGGATGCTGCCGCGCGCGCTCGACGCCGCGTTGCTCGACGCGCGCCACGAGTTGGCGAAGTTCGTCCTCGTGCCGGCGGCCGGCGCGGCCATCGCTGCCGCGTGGCCGCGCTGCCCGGCCCTCGGGCGGCTGGTCGTTCACGTCGAAGTGATCGCGACGCTGCTGCGCTTCGGCTGGGGCTATCTCGAGGCGCCCGACCGCCTGTGCGTCGTCTACCTGCTGGACGAGCAGCGCGTGGTGGGCACGGCGCTGCTCGCGCTGGGTGGCCTGTACGCCATTGCCGCGAGTTGGCGCGTGATGTTCGGCGAGCCGCCGTGGCGCCGCGTCATGCCGCGCGCCGGGCGCCGGCCTTGGATGGGACCGACCGCCGATGCATGACGCCACCATCCGCAAGCTGGCACAGACGGGCGAGGAGCGCCTCGCGCTGTGGCAGCGCGACCGCACGGCGTTCGTGGTTTCGTCGATGCTCGCCGGGGCCTATGTCGGCATCGGCATCGTCCTGATCTTCGTGCTCGGCAGCGGCGTGCCGCCCGAGTGGCGCAAGCTCGTGATGGCGGCCAGCTTCGGCATCGCGCTGGTGCTCGTCGTGATGGCGGGTGCAGATCTGTTCACGGGTCACCATCTGTACGGGGTGCTGGCGCGGCTGACGCAGCGCGTTCCGCGGTCGACGCTGGCGGCGCAGTGGGCCGCGTGCTGGGCCGGCAACCTGGCCGGCGCGCTGCTGCTGGCGGCGCTCGTCACCATCGGGGGCGGCGCGGGGCTGCACGACGCGTCGAACGGGCTTCTGCAGCAGGTTGCGGCCCACAAGATGCAGTCTCCCGCGCACGAGTTGTTCGCCCGCGCCGTGCTGTGCAACTGGCTCGTCTGCCTCGCGTTGTGGATGGCGACCCGCTGCAGCAGCGAAGCCGCGCGCGGCATCGTCATCTGGTGGTGCCTGTTCGCGTTCATCGCCGCGGGCTTCGAGCACAGCGTCGCGAACATGACGCTCATGGCGCTCGCGTTGATGGGGCCGCACGACGGCGCCCTGAGCGCACAGGGGATGGCTCACAACCTGCTGTGGGTCAGCGCCGGCAACGTGCTCGGCGGCAGCGTGTTCGTCGCGCTCGCCTACTGGCGCATCTCACGCCTGTCGCGGCTGCCGGCGATCAGCGATGGGCACGACCTTGCCATCGACGCCGAGGTTCACCATGTCGATCCGGGCGCCGGGGGTCACGCTCAGCGCGTTGGCGATCGACAGGCTTGAGCGCCAACCCCGGGATCGCCGCGCGCGCCGTCAGCTCGTTTCGGGCACAGCGCTGCCGGGCGAGGGCGTCACGGTGATCGGACTGGTGCCGCCGGGGCACAAGGTGGCTGCGCGCGCGATCCGCGCGGGTGCGGCGGTGCGCCGCTACGACCAGATCA
>JBBIJJ010000211.1:0-6200 GCA_037446035.1 Burkholderiales bacterium | reverse complement strand
CTCGCGCCAGCGCGAGACTTCCTGGCCGCTCGCCGCTTCACCCGATGGGTGAGCGCAGTCGAAGCCGCAAACCCCGGTCGCGCAACGAACTTCCGCGCAACGGCATGGATGGACTGCCGGATTCGGGATCAGACCAGCCGCGCGATCAGCCACGGTGCGAGCCATGGCGCCACGAGCGCGGTGAGCAGCGCGGTGAGCCCCATCGCCAACCCGGCGAAAGCCCCCGCTTCCTCGTTGACGATGAAGGCGCGTGCGACACCCTGGCCGTGCGCGGCCAGCCCGATCGCGAAGCCGCGCGCCGCCCACGAACGCACGCGCAGCGCGTCGAAGACGAAACGGCCGAGCGCCGCGCCGGCGATACCGGTCAGCACGACCGACACCGCCGTCAGCGACGGCAGCCCGCCGATTTTCTCGCTGATGCCCATCGCCACCGGGGTCGTTACCGACTTCGGCGCGAGCGAGGCGAGCGTCGCGGGCGACGCCCCGAGCAGCCACGCGATCAGCACGGCGGAGACGAGTGCCACGACGACGCCGACCGCGAGTCCCATCGACAGCGCGAACCACGCGCGCTTGAGTTTCTTCGTCTGATCGAACAAGGGCACCGCGAGCGCGACCGTGGCGGGCCCAAGCAGGAAGTGCACGAACTGCGCGCCCTCGAAGTAGGTCGCGTAGTCCGACCGCGTCGCCCACAGCACGGCGACCAGCAATGCGATGCTGATCGCGACCGGATTGACCAGCGGGTTGAAGCGGCTGCGCCGGTACAGGGCGAACGCGAAGAGGTAGCCGAGCAGGGTCAGCGTCAGCCACAGCAGCGGTGAGGCCGACAGATAGACCCAGACGTCCTTGACTGGTGCCAGCGGCGGCATCATGCGGCGTCTTCCCCGTCGCGCGGCCATAGCGCGCGTACGGTGAGCGCGGTGGCGGCGAGCGCGAGCACGGTCGAGACGACGAGCGCGACGACGATCGCTGCGCCTTCGTCGGCGAGCCGTTGTCCGTGCACCATCACGCCGACGCCCGCCGGCACGAACAGCAGCGACAGGTGCTGCAGCAGCGCTGTCGAAGTCGGCCGCAGCGCGTCGAGCAGGGCGGGCCGCAGCGCGAGCGCGGCCAGCAGCAGCGTCATGCCGATGACCGGCCCGGGAATCGGCAGCCCGAAGCCGAAGGCGAGCGCTTCGCCGGCCAACTGGAAAGCGAGCAGGGTGGCGAGCGGGGCGATCACGAGGTCACTCTACGGCGTCGTCGGCAAGCTCGACCGAGCATGAGGTGCTTGTGGAATCTCCGTTCGCCCTGACGGCGTCCTGAGCCTGTCGAAGGGGCTTGTCGAAGGACACTACCGCGTCTCGGTGCCCTGTCCTCGTTGTGCCGTTCGTGTTTTGACGAGCTCAACACGAACGGTTCTGACTACGCAAGCCGCCGATCGAGCCACTCGACCCAATGCATGACCGGTATGTCCGTGCCGCTCGCTAGATGCGCGATGCAGCCGATGTTGGCCGACAGGATCACGTCGGGCTTGGGGGCTTGCAGGTTGTCGAGCTTGCGGTCGCGCAGCCGGTAAGCGAGCTGCGGCTGCAGCACCGAGTAAGTACCGGCCGAACCGCAGCAGAAGTGGCTCTCGGCGAACGGCAGCACCTCGGCGCCGAGGGCGCGCAGCAGGTCCTCGACTGTGCCGCGGACCTTCTGCGCGTGTTGCAGGGTGCAGGGCGGGTGGAACACGACGCGTCGTCCGACACCAATCTCGCCGACGCCGCTTCCCCCGGCGGGCGGCTTTGCCTTCGTCGCCAGCGCCGCGCTGAACGATGCCAGCACTTCCACGACATCCTTCGTCAGCTCGGAGATGCGCCGGGCCTTCTGCGCATACGCCGGGTCGTGCCGCAGCAGATCGCCGTAGTCCTTCACCATCGCACCGCAGCCCGACGCGTTCATCACGATCGCCTCGCAGCCGGCCTCGACGTGCGGCCACCAGGCGTCGATGTTGCGGCGTGCATCGGCCAGTCCGCCGTCATGATCGTTGAGGTGGTAGCGGATCGCCCCGCAGCAGCCGGCGTTCGCGGGGCGCACCAGCTCGATGCCGAGTGCGTCGAACACGCGTGCAGTGGCGGTGTTGATGTTCGGTTGCATCGCCGGCTGCACGCAGCCCTCGAGCAGCACCATCCTGCGCGGGTGCGAGCGCGTCGGCCAGGCGCCTGCGTTCTGCTTCGCCGCAACCTTGGCCTTCAGACTCGCCGGCAGCAACGGGCGCACCGCCTGGCCGAGCTTCATCGCCGGGGCGAACAGCGGGCTCGTCAGCCCTTCCTTCAGCGCGCTGCGCACGAGCCGCTCCGACAGCGGGCGCGCAACGCGCTTGTCGACGACCGCGCGGCCGATGTCCAGCAAGCGCCCGTACTGCACGCCCGAAGGGCAGGTCGTCTCGCAGTTGCGGCAGGTCAGGCACCGATCCAGGTGAAGCTGCGTCTTCGCGGTGACCGTGCGCCCTTCGAGCGCCTGCTTCATCAGATAGATGCGGCCGCGCGGGCTGTCGAGTTCGTCGCCGAGCAACTGGTACGTCGGGCAGGTCGCGGTGCAGAAGCCGCAATGCACGCACTTGCGCAGGATGGCATCGGCCTCGCGGCCTTCGGGCGTGTCGCGGATCCAATCGGCGAGGGCGGTCTGCATGAGCGGTTCAGCACCGAGACAGCGGGCTCACCGAGAAACCGTATGGCGCGAATCGCATTTTTTCGGTGCCCTTTGTGCCGCCGTGCTGTGGGTCAGAAGTGGGCATACATCCGTCCGGGATTGAAGATGCCGGCCGGATCGAACTCGGCTTTCAGCCGCTGATGGATCTTCGCGATCGCGGGTTCGAGCGGGTGGAACACGCCGCCGAGCCGGTCGCCGCCGCGAAAGAGTGTCGCGTGCCCGCCGAGCGCGGCGGCGCGCGCGCGGATCGCCGACGCGGGCGCGGTCGATCGCAGCCAGCGCAGCGCCCCGCCCCATTCGATCAACTGCTCGCCGGGCAGCGCCAGCGGCTCGGCAGTCGAAGGCACCGACAGGCGCCACAGCGGCGCGTTGAAAACGAAGAACGCTTCGGTGTGCTCGCGAATGCCGCGCCAGTAGCTCGCCGCGCGCGGCTCCTCGACGAGCTCGCCGCCCATCCGTTCGCGCGCCGAGCGGATCGCCGCCTGCGCGCCCGACAGTCGCACGTGCAGCTCGCCTGCGTGCCACGCGGTCGCCGAGATCGGCAGCGGCTGCGCCGCCCATTCGTTCATCCGCCGCAGCGCGGTCGGCTCGTCGAACTCGAAGCGCAGCGTCGCTTCGGCCACCGGCTTTGGCAGCACCTTCAGCGACACCTCGGCGATCAGCCCGAGCGTGCCGAGCGAGCCGGCGAGTGCCCGCGCGACGTCGTAGCCGGCGACGTTCTTCATCACGGTGCCGCCAAAGGACAGCAGGTTGCCGCGGCCGTCGACGAGCTTCGCACCCAGCACGTAGTCGCGCACCGCACCAGCGGTGGCGCGCCGCGGTCCCGACAACCCGGCGGCCACGCAGCCGCCGACGGTGGCCGCCGCGCCAAAGTGCGGAGGCTCGAACGCGAGCATCTGGCCCTTGCGGTCCAGTTCGGCTTCGAGCTGCGCGAGCGGCATCCCGCAGCGAGCCGTGACGACGAGCTCGGTCGGCTCGTACGCGACGATGCCGTCGCCGCGGCCGCCGTAGCCGCGCGGGTCGAGCGCATCGCCGCGCGACGGATTGCCGTAGAAGTCCTTGGTGCCGCCGGCGCGGATCTGCAGCGGCTGCCGGGCAGCGGTCGCTGCGCGGATGCGGTCGATGAGCTCGGAAAGGGCGTTCATGTTCTCGTCGCCGCTCATGGTCACCGATCAGCGAGATGCGCCCACCGGCCAGGCGCCGCCGCGCGGTCGAGGTCCCGCGCATGGCGAGGGCCGGCCCGCAAGCTGCGCAGCCGTGGCGTCGGGCCTCGCATACCGCTGCTTTTCACCCGAACGCTGTCCGCGTGTTCGGGCCGAGGCAACGTCCGTGCACACGGCGCGGCAAGTTCAAAACCTCGGAATCTCGGGAAACTTCAGCTCGCCGCCGTGCACATGCATCTTGCCGTACTCGGCGCAGCGCGCAAGCGTGGGGATCGCCTTGCCGGGGTTCAGCAGTCCCGGCGGATCGAACGCGCGCTTGACCGCGAAGAAGGCCTGCAGCGTGGCGCGGTCGAACTGCTTGCACATCTGGTTGATCTTCTCCACCCCCACACCGTGCTCGCCGGTGACCGTGCCGCCGACTTCGACCGACAGCTCCAGGATGTCGAAGCCAAAGGCCTCGGCGCGCGCCACCGAATCCGGGTCGTTGGCGTCGAACATGATCAGCGGATGCAGGTTGCCGTCGCCGGCGTGAAACACGTTCGCGCAGCGCAGGCCGTAGGTGTGCTCCATGCGCTGGATCGCTTTCAGCACCTCGCCGAGCCGCTTGCGCGGAATCGTGCCGTCCATGCAGTAGTAGTCGGGCGAGATGCGGCCGACGGCAGGGAACGCCGCCTTGCGGCCGGCCCAGAAGCGCAGCCGCTCGGCTTCGCTGTCCGAGACCTTCAACTGCGTGGCGCCGCTTTTCGACAGCACCGCCTTCATGCGCTCGATTTCCTCGGCGACCTCTTCCGGCGTGCCGTCGGATTCGACCAGCAGGATCGCTGCGGCGTTGGTGTCGTAACCGGCGCGCACGAAGGGCTCGACGGCGCCGACCGCGGGCTTGTCCATCATCTCCATGCCGGCCGGGATGATGCCGGCGGCGATCACCGCGGCGACCGCGTCGCCGGCCTTTTCGATGTCGTCGAACGAGGCCATGATCGCCTGCGCGTACTGCGGCTTCGGCACCAGCTTGACCGTCGCCTCGGTGACGACCGCGAGCATGCCTTCGGAGCCGACCATCAGCGCGAGCAGGTCGAAGCCCGGCGCATCGAGCGCGCGCGAGCCGATCTCGACGACCTCGCCTTCGATCGTCACGCCGCGCACGGCGAGCACGTTGTGCACCGTCAGCCCGTACTTCAGGCAGTGCACGCCGCCGGCGTTTTCGGCGATGTTGCCGCCGATCGTGCAGGCGATCTGACTCGACGGGTCGGGCGCGTAGTACAGGCCGTGCGGCGCGGCGGCTTCGGAGATCGCCAGATTGCGCACGCCCGGCTGGACGACCGCGGTGCGCGCCACCGGATCGAGCGCGAGGATGCGGTTGAACTTGGCGAGGGACATCAGCACGCCGGCGTTGTGCGGCAGCGCGCCGCCCGACAGCGACGTGCCGGCGCCGCGCGGAACGACCGGCACCTGCATCGAATGGCAGATGCGGAGGATCTGCACGACCTGCGCTTCGGTCTCCGGCAGCACGACGACCATCGGCAACTGGCGGTACAGCGTCAGGCCGTCGCACTCGTAGGCGACCGTGTCCTCCTCGCGATACAGCACGCAGTGCTCGGGCAGCGCGATGCGCAGCGCGGCAACGACCTTGCGCTGCCGCTCGGGGTCGATCGGCCCCGTGCCTTCGAGCGGAAGGCGCTCGGCGAGCTGCTTGACTTCGGCGGGGTCGTTCATCGCCTGCGAAAGC
Organism: Burkholderiales bacterium; assembly: GCA_037446035.1. Taxonomy (GTDB): domain Bacteria; phylum Pseudomonadota; class Gammaproteobacteria; order Burkholderiales; family Burkholderiaceae_F; genus DSNY01. Next base: position 638 of record JBBIJJ010000211.1, on the reverse strand, counting down.
TAGCACAGCGCGGCGTGCATGCGTGCGCCGCGCCGGCAACGCTGCTTTGACCGCGCGTTGCGAATCGGCCGGTCCGGCCGTCTCGGTAAGATGCGCCGGGCTTGCCAGGGAGGGAGAACATGCGAATCGCCGCCGCGCTTGCCGCGCTGGGTGCGCTGTGGATCGCCGTGCCGGCGGCGGCGCAGGATCTGGCGCGCGGGCAGCGCCTGTTCGTCAACACGAACGGCACCCTCGGCAAACAGGTCGGCGACTGCGTCGCCTGCCACGCGAACATCGACGCGTTGCGCGAAATGATCCGCAATCGCGGCGGGCGGCCCGACGATGCGGCCTCCGTACGCCGCATCCTGCAGCGGGCGATCGACGGGGCGCAGCCCGGCGCGGCAGGCGCCAAGGCGCAGTACCGCGGCGTGCTCAAGGCGAAAGATCTCGACGACCTCGCTGCCTACATCGTGCGGGCGAAGTTGTCTGCGCGCCGCGGCACGGACGCGCTGGCGCTGCGGTAGGGCGCGCGGCTACAGAAGCAGGCCGGACAGATCGACCGTCACGCCCGGCAGCATCGGCACCGGCGTGGGGCCGGGGGTTTCGGTCGCGGTGATGTCGGTATAGCGATCGCCCTGCGGCGCGCGGTAGAAGCGCAC
>JBBIJJ010000210.1:0-6361 GCA_037446035.1 Burkholderiales bacterium | reverse complement strand
AACACCGAGAACACCGAGAACACCGAGCAAGGAAGTTCTCCTTGCCTGTGCGGTCAGCACGGATGACATCGCCCGGCACGGGCGCGCGCGCGTAAAATCCGCGTTCCTTTCCGCCCGGTGCGGAGGTCGTGATGCTGCAAGCCGTCCCTTCCCCTTCGTCCCTGCCCGCGAAGTCGCCGATCGCGCCGATCCCCGAGATCGTCGAAGAGATCCGCAACGGGCGCATCGTCGTGCTGATCGACGACGAGGACCGCGAGAACGAAGGCGACCTGATCTTCGCGGCCGACTTCGTCACGCCGGAGAAGATCAACTTCCTCGCCAAGTACGGTCGCGGCCTGATCTGCATGCCGATCACCGCCGAGCACGCGCAGCGGCTGCGGCTGCCGCCGATGGCGCCGCACAACCGCACGGTGCACGGTACCAACTTCACGGTCGCGATCGAGGCGGCCGAAGGCGTGACCACCGGGATCTCCGCGGCCGACCGCGCCCACACGATCCGTGTGGCCACGCGACCCGACGCGAAGCCCGAGGACATCGTGCAGCCGGGGCACGTATTTCCGCTGGTCGCGCAGCCCGGCGGCGTGCTGATGCGCGCCGGCCACACCGAGGCGTGCTGCGATCTGGCGCGCATGGCGGGGCTGACGCCGGCGGCGGTGCTGTGCGAAATCATGAACGACGACGGCACGATGGCGCGGCTGCCGGACCTGATCCTGTTCGCGCAGCAGCACGGATTGAAGATCGGCACGATCGCCGACCTGATCCACTATCGCGCCGCGCACGAGTCGCTGATCGAGCGCGTCGGCGCGCGCCGCGTGCGCACGTTCGCCGGCGAGTTCGAACTCGTTGCGTACCGCGACGCGCCGAGCGGCGCACCGCATCTGGCGCTCGTCAAGGGCCCGATCGATCCGCAGCGCGAGGTGCTGGTGCGCGTGCACGAGCCGACCTCGGTGCTCGACCTGATCGACACCGAAGTGAGCATGCATTCGTGGCCGTTCGGAAAGGCGCTCACCCGCATCGCGCAGGCACAGGCCGGCGTGCTGATCCTGCTGAATTGCGCCGAACCCGTCGACCGTCTGTTCGACAAGTTCGGCGCGCTCGCCGACATGGACGCGGGCAGGGCGCCGGCGCCGCGCACGGCGAAAATGGACCTGCGCACCTACGGCGTCGGCGCGCAGATCCTGCGCGATCTGAACGTCGGCACGATGACGCTGCTGGCCCGCCCGCGCAAGATGCCGTCGATGGCTGGCTTCGGACTGCACGTGACCGGCTACCTGGAGGAATAGGACGCGCCATGGCCATCGACTTCATCGCTCCCGCGCTCGACGGCGAAGGACTGCGCATCGGTCTGGTGCAGGCGCGCTTCAACGAGTGGGCTGGCCAGGCGCTGGCGCGCGCCTGCCTCGACGAACTGGCCGAGCTGGGCGTGGACGAGGACGACATCACGCACGTGACGGTGCCCGGCTCGCTGGAGGTGCCGGTCGCACTTGCCAAGCTCGCCGGCACCGGCGATTTCGACGCGCTGATCGCCGTGGGCTGCGTGATCCGCGGCGAGACGTACCACTTCGAAATCGTTGCCAACGAGTCGGCGCGCGGCGTGGCGCGGGTGGCGCACGACTACGGCGTGCCGGTGGCCAACGCGATCCTGACGACCGACACCGAAGAGCAGGCGCGCGAGCGCGTCTTCGACAAGGGCCGCGACGCCGCGCGCGTCGCGGTCGAGATGGCCAATCTGATGTGGGCGCTCGAAGAGGCCGGCGAGGACGCCGACGAGTTCGGCGACGAGGAGCGTTCGCCGCGATGAGCGGGCCAGAGGCGGTCAAGTCCCGCAGCGGAGGGCGCAGCGCGCGCCGGCGCGCGCGCGAGCTGGCCTTGCAGGGGCTGTACCAGTGGCTGGTCGGCGGCCAGGACGTGGCCGCGATCGAGGGCCATCTGATGGAGAGCGATGGCTTCGACAAGGCCGACGCCGCGCATTTTCGCGAGGTCCTGCACGGCGCGACCGATGGCGCCGACGCGCTGCGCGCCGAGTTCGCGCGCTTCATCGATCGCGACGTGAAGGAGCTGTCGCCGGTCGAGCACGCGATCCTGCTGATCGGCGCCTACGAGCTGAAGCACCGGCACGAGATCCCGTACCGCGTCGTGATCAACGAGGCGGTCGAACTGGCCAAGAGCTTCGGCGGCACCGAAGGCTTCAAGTACGTCAACGGCGTGCTCGACAAGGTCGCCGCCGCGCTGCGGCCGCAGGAAACGGGACGCTGAAGGTACTTCGGCAGGCGGCCGGCGGGCGTCGAGGGTCGGTCGACGCGGGACGGAAATGAACGAGTTCGAACTGATCGCCCGCTTCTTCACGCGGCCGACGCGTGAGCGCTCCGGTGTCGGCGACGACTGCGCGCTGATCGACGCGGGCGACGTCACGTTCGCGATCACCACCGACATGCTGCTCGCGGGGCGGCACTTCTTCGCCGACGCCGATGCCGAGGGGCTCGGCCACAAGGCGCTGGCGGTCAACCTGTCGGACCTGGCCGCCGCCGGTGCGGCGCCGCGCTGCTTCTTGTTGTCGTTGGCGCTGCCGCGCGCGGACGAAGCGTGGCTCGCGGCGTTCGCGCGCGGACTGTTCGCGCTCGCCGACGCGCACGGTTGCGCGCTGCTCGGTGGCGACACCACGCGCACGCCGCAACTGCGCGTCGGCGAGCACGCGATCGACGGCCCACTGACGATTTCGATCGCCGCGATCGGCGAAGTGCCGCGTGCGGCCGTGCGCACGCGCGCCGGTGCGCGCGCAGGCGACGACCTGTGGGTGTCCGGCACCGTCGGCGACGCGGCGCTCGCACTGGCCCATCATGACGGCGCGGCCGTGCTGGACGCCGCCGACCTGGCGGCCTGCCGCACGCGGCTGGAGCGTCCGCTGCCGCGCGTGGCTCTGGGCATCGGCCTGCGCGGGCTGGCCACCGCCGCGATCGACGTGTCCGACGGGCTGCTCGGCGACCTGGGCCACATCCTCGAGCGCTCGCAACTCGGCGCGCGCATCGACTGGCCGGCGGTCCCGCGGTCGGACGCGCTGCGGCGGCAGCCGCAGCCGCTGCAGCGGCGCTGCGCGCTCGCCGGCGGCGACGACTACGAACTGCTGTTCACCGCGCCGCCCGCGGCACGGACGCAAGTGCTCGCTGCCGCCGTCGCGGCCGGCACGGCGGTCAGTCGGATCGGAACGATGACCGACCGCGGAGGACTCGAAGTGCTCGACGCCGACGGCAAGCTATTGGACACTACGTGCCGCGGATACGACCACTTCGGGCAATGAACGCTTCCCTGCCGCCGCAGTCCATGCCGGAGCACGCAAGCCGCGGTGCGGGCGATGTGCCGGCCGCCGGCGACGGCGCGCGGCGGCCGACCTGGCGCGTGCTGCGCGAGCACCCGCTGCACATGATCGCGCTCGGTTTCGGCAGCGGCATGCCGCGCACCGCCCCAGGCACCTGGGGCACCTTGTTCGCGTGGGGCAGCTTCATCGCGCTGGACCGCTGGCTCGCGGACGCCGGCTGGCTGGCGGTCATCGGCTTCGGGCTCGCGCTGGGCGCCTGGGCCGCGCAACGCACCGGCGAGCGGCTGGGGCGGGCGGATTCGAGCCACATCGTGATCGACGAGATCGTCGCCTTCTGGATCGTGCTCGTGATGCTGCCCGATGCGACCGCCAACCCGTTGCTGCAGCAGGCGTTCGCGTTCCTGCTGTTCCGCTTCCTCGACATCGCCAAGCCGCCGCCGATCCGTGCACTCGACGCGCGCTGGAAAACCGGCTTCGGCGTGATGGCCGACGATCTGGTCGCCGCGTTCTACACGCTGCTGACGTTCGCGCTGTGGTACCGGCTCGCCTGACGGACGCAACCGATGAACGACATCGCCGAGCACATCGCGCAACTGGCCGAACGGCTCGGCGGGCTGCTTGCCGAGCAGCGGCTCGTGCTGGCCACGGCCGAGTCGTGCACCGCCGGCGGCATCGGCTTCGCGGTGACGCAGGTCGCGGGCTCGAGCGGCTGGTACGACCGCGGTTTCATCGTCTATTCGAACGAAGCCAAGCAGCAGGTGCTCGGTGTGTCGCCCGTATACCTGCGCGACTTCGGCGCGGTCAGCGAGCCGGTGGCGCGTGCGATGGCGTTCGGCGCGCTGACGCACAGCCACGCGCAGATCGCGGTCGCGGTCACCGGCATCGCCGGGCCGGGCGGCGGCACGCTCGACAAGCCGGTCGGTACCGTGTGTTTCGCCTGGGCCATCAAGCGCGATCCGGCCGCCGCGCCGTGGGTCAAGACCGCGACGCGCCGTTTCGATGGCAACCGCGCCGCCGTGCGCACGCAGGCGATCGTCGCCGCGCTCGAAGGGCTGGTTTCGCTGCTCGAACAGCGGCAGGACGTGTGATGCCGGCGGGGCGAGCTGCGTTACGGGGGTGCTCTTTCTTTTCACCGCAGAGGCACGCAGGCACAGAGCACTTCTTTTCTCGGTGTTCTCGGTGTCTTGGTGGTGAGTTCGTCAGCCTGCGCGGGCCAATGATTTCACCACCGAGACACGGAGCGCACAGCGAAAGGCGGTCGTCTGTGCCTCTGTGGTGAACAGGGCCCTTGAATCCCGATGAACGAGCTGTTTCCCGGCTTCGATGCCGAAACGCGCGAAGTCAACGGCGTGCGCATCCATTTCCGCACCGGGGGCAGCGGCCCGCCGCTGCTTCTGCTGCACGGTTTTCCGCAGACGCACGCGTTGTGGCATCGCGTGGCGCCGCGGCTGACGCAGCAGTTCACGCTGGTCCTGCCGGACCTGCGCGGCTACGGCGACTCCGACAAGCCGCCCGGCGACGCCGACCACGCAAACTACAGCAAGCGGACGATGGCGCGCGACCAGGTCGAACTGATGGCGAGCCTCGGCTTCGCACGCTTCATGGTGTGCGGGCACGACCGCGGCGGCCGCGTCGCGCACCGGATGGCGCTGGACCATCCGCAGGCCGTCGAGCGGCTGATGCTGCTCGACATCTCGCCGACGCGCACGATGTACGAGCGCACGACGATGGAACTGGCGCGCGCTTACTACCACTGGTTCTTCCTGATCCAGCCGGCGCCGCTGCCCGAGCGGCTGATCGGCGCCGATCCGATCTTCTATCTGCACCGCAGCCTGGGCGGCTGGGGCGTGCACGGACTGGAGATCTTCGACCCGCGCGCGCTGGCCGAATACGAGCGCTGCTTTGCCGACCCGGCCGCGACCCACGCGATGTGCGAGGACTACCGCGCGGCGGCGTCGATCGACCTTGAGCACGATCGCGCCGACGAGCAGGCGCGCGTCGAATGTCCGCTGCGCGTGCTATGGGGCGAACGCGGCGTCGTGCACCGGCTTTTCACGCCGATCGCCGACTGGCAGGCGAAAGCCCGGCGGCCGGTCACTGGCCGCGCCGTGCCGACTGGGCACTACATCGCCGAGGAAGCTCCGCAACTGCTGATCGACGAGATCTTGCGCTTCTTCGCGGCGGCGCGCTGAACGCGGCGATCGCACGTCTCGCGCTTGACCGACCGCAAGCGCCGCGCGCGCCGTCGCCGATTCTTGGGACGCCGGGCACGGGGTCGCGTGCGACGATTCGGGTCGCGTCCGTGCGTGCCCCGATGAGACTGCCGCCGCTGGAACCACCGCTGCGCTTGGGCCTCGCGTTCTTCGATGACGAGGACGAGCGTTTCGTGCGCGCGCTGGTCGTGTCGATGGCCTGCGATGCGCTGCCGTGGGTGGTCGTCGACGATGCTCCGGTGCATGCGCTGCTGCTCGCGCGCGGGCTGCGCCGGCGAGCTGCCAACGATGCCGCGCTCCTGCTGCTCGCCGCCGACGCCGCGGCGCACGCCACGCGCCTGTACGGCGATGCGATGCCGCCGATCACGTTGCGCAGGCCGCTGCGCCCGTCGCATCTGAAGATCGTGCTCGAGATGGCTGCGGCCAGTCTGGCCCCCGAGCACGTTGCCGGTTTGCTGCCGCAGACGCGACCGCGTGTCGGCGTCGACTCTGATCCGCTGGCGTTGCGCTGACGCAGCGCGGCTGGCGCCGGCGGCGCACGACGCGAGCGGGATCGCCGCTCGCTTCGCCCGCGCCTCCTATGGAGGATTACCCAACCTCATGACACCGCCGCCTTGCATGTTCGCTTCGCCCTCGCCGTGGTCGGGTCCGTCATCCCGAGCGGCGCGAGGGATCTCGGCACTGCAAGCGGCGGGGATCCCTCGCCCGTGGCTCGGAATGACGAGGGCTCGGGGCTGCGGGCGCCAGACCGTTGGCACGTGTCACAAGGATTTGTAAAACTCAACTGGCCCAATCCCCGCGCGCCTTGCGTGCGCTTCACAGGGGTGGCGCCCGC
>JBBIJJ010000209.1:0-6395 GCA_037446035.1 Burkholderiales bacterium | reverse complement strand
CGAGCCGGCCCTACGGAGGCGTCGCAGCCGCGCCAAACGCGATCAGACCCCCTCTGGCCGCCGCGCACGCCATCGCGCGGCCCAGTCACCATCGGCCGCATCCATCGAAGTGCATCGCCGTCTCGTCTCGCCTTCACCCTCGTCTCTGGCTCGGAAAACGATTGCTTCACGGCTTCTCAGTGGTCGCCGTGCCGCGCCGCGCGCGGCGGCAGCGTCAGGCTGACCCCGAAGCGTGACCGCTCGCGCGGCCCGTCGGCGTCAAAGATCGACAGATGTCCGTCTTCGGTCACCACCCACACCTCGATGGCCCCAGCGGCAAGATACGCCCGCTTCTTCAGCTCCATTTCCTCGGGCGCGTTCGACGGCGAGCGGATCTCGACGCAGATCTCGGGAGCCTCCGGAAAGGGCGTGCTATCGCCGTGCTTCGCCAGAAATGCAGTGGAGGCCCAAACGACATCCGGAACACGCACGCCGATGTCGGTCGCGATCGGGCTTTCCGTCAAAGTGTCCCCACCGGGCAGCAGTCGCGCGAGTTCCTGGGCGATCTTTGCCTGCAGCCTTGCATGCCGGTTGCTCGCGGGCGTCATCTCGATGTTCCCGAAGGCATTCAGCTCGATCTTGTAAGGCAGGTCGCGCAGCGTCGGGTCGTTGCACAGTTCCGCCCAGCGCAGCGCCAGCGCTTCCCTGGAAGTCAGAGTGCCCATCGCGTAACCTCTTCGTACGGCCCGCGGCCAGTATAGACGCGCGCGCTCCGTCTACTCCTTGACCGCGCCCGTCAGGCCCGACACGTAGTACTCGACGAAAAACGAGTAGAGGATCGCCACCGGCAGCGAGCCGAGCAGCGCGCCGGCCATCAGCGACCCCCAGTGGTAGACGTCGCCCTCGACGAGTTCCGTGACGACGCCGACCGGAACGGTCTTGACCTCCGAAGACGAGATGAACGTCAGCGCGTAGATGAACTCGTTCCACGACAGCGTGAACGCGAAGATGCCAGCCGAGATCAACCCCGGCACCGCCAGCGGCAGCACGATCTTGGTCAGAACCTGCCAGCGCGACGCGCCGTCGATCAGCGCGCACTCCTCCAGCTCGAACGGGATCGAGCGGAAGTAACCCATCAGCAGCCACGTGCAGAACGGAATCAGGAAGGTCGGATACGTCAGGATCAGCGCGAACCGCGTGTCGAACAACCCCAGCTCGAAGACGACCTTGGCGAGCGGGATGAACAGGATCGACGGCGGAACCAGGTAGGCGAGGAACACGCTGACGCCGACGAAGCGCGAGCCCTTGAACCGCAGCCGCTCGATCGCGTAAGCCGCCAGCACGCTGCAGGCGATCGACAGGAAGGTCGAGACGACGGCGACCAGCATCGTATTCCACAACCACTCGGGATAGGCCGTGTCGAACAGCAGCTTCCTGATGTGTGCCAGCGTCGGATTGACGACCCAGAACGGATTGCCTTCGCGCGACAGCAGTTCCTCGTTCGGCTTGAACGTCGTGATCGCCATCCAGTAGAAGGGAAACAGCAGCACGAACAGAAACAGCGCGAGCGGGATGTAGACCGTGACGACGCGCCGCGGCACCGATTCCAGATACCGCATCCCCTGTGTGTCGATCGCTTTGTCCATGCGCAAATCCAGTTCACCGCCGCGACACGGAGACGGCAAGGAACGGCCGATCGGGCCACCGCACGCGCACCGTCGATACCATGCTCGCCCCTGTCTGTGCTTGCCTTGGTCCGGTGGCGAACCAGACCATCAGTCTTTCCCGCCCTGCTGCCACGCGCGCCGCTGCAGGCCGAAATACGAAAACAGGATCGCGGCGAGCAGGAACGGCACCATCGCCACGGCGAGTGCGGCGCCCTCGCCGAGCGACCCGCCGGGAATGGCGCGCTGGAACGACAGTGTGGCCATCAGGTGCGTCGCGTTCAGCGGACCGCCGCGCGTCAGCACGTAGATCAACTGGAAGTCGGTGAACGTGAACAGGACCGAAAACGTCATCACCACCGCGATGATCGGCGTCAGCAGCGGCAGCGTCACGTAGCGGAACTGCTGCCACGGCGTCGCACCGTCCAGACTCGCTGCTTCGTAGTACGACGGCGAGATCGTCTGCAGGCCGGCCAGCAGGCAGATCGCGATGAAAGGCACCCCGCGCCAGACGTTGGCTGCGATCGTCGAAAAACGGGCGTTCCATGGATCGCCGAGGAAGTCGATGTAGCGGTCAATGAAGCCGAGCTGGGTCAAGGTCCAACTGATGACGGAGAACTGCGCGTCGTAGATCCACCAGAACGCGATCGCCGACAGCGCCGTGGGGACGATGAACGGCAGCAGCACGACCGCGCGGATGAACGCCTTGAACGGCAGGTGCTTGTTCAGCAGCAGCGCCAGCCACAAACCCAGCGCGAACTTGATCACGCTGGCGACGACCGTATAGAAAAGCGTGTTGAACAGCGAAAGCCGCGCGACCGAATCGCCGAACAGGAAGACGTAGTTTTCCAGCCCGACCCAGCTTCCGCCGCGGCCGACCTTGGTGTCGGTGAAGCCCAGCCAGATTCCCAGGCCGAGCGGGTACGTGAGAAAGAACAGCAGCAACGCGCCGGCCGGCAGCATGAACAGCAGGCCAAGCGCGTTGCGGTTGTTCTGCAGGCGGTCGAGCAGTGCGGTCATCGGCGGTCAACCTCGGCGGCCCGGTTCAGCGGCACATGTCCGCTGCAACCGGGCGCAGTGAAGGCAGCACGCGGCGTGCACCTTCACAGTTTGTAGTACCGCTCCGCCCGCTTCTGCGCGCGCTCGGCGGCCTCCTGCGGGCTGCGCGCGCCCGAAGCGGCCTCGGCCACCATGTTGACCACGATGAAGTCCGCCGCCGCGCCGGCCGAGGCGTAACCGAGCCGCCCCGCGTAGCCGATCGGCCGCATGATCTTCATCGCGTCGCGATACGGCGTGTGCTTCGGATCGACGGTCCAGATCGGATGCTTCTCGTAGGCGATCAGCGGCTGCGTCACGTAACCGATCGCGGCCTGCATCCACGGGCCGTACTGCTCCTCCTCCATCATGAAGCGCAGGAACTCCTTCGCCGCCTTCGGGTACTTGGAGTGCTTGAAGATCATCTGGTTGAAGAACAGGTTCAGCTCGGTCGGCACCCCGGCCGGGCCGATCGGCATGTTGGCGTGCTGGATGTCGGCAGCCATTTCCTGCAGCTTCGGATCCTTGGAGGTCTTCGCCGCGTAGTAGATCGAGATGCCGTTGGCGGTCACGCTGCACTGGCCGTCGAGGAACGCCTTGTTGTTGTTCGGATCGAGCCAGGACAGCGTGCCCGGCACGAACGTCTGGTACAACGCGCGCGCGTACTCCAGCGCCTTGATCGTCTGCGGGCTGTTGATCACGACGTTGTTCTTCTCGTCGACGAGCTTCGCGCCGTGCGACCAGATCAGCCAGTGCGTCCACACGTTGCCGTCGCCGGTGGCGTTGCCGAGCGCGAATCCGCCCGGCGTGCCCTTGTCCTTCAGCGCCTTCATCAGCTTGAGAAAGCCGTCGGTGTCGCGCGGGAACTTGTCGAAGCCGGCCGCCTTGACCTGGCTTTCGCGATAGACGAGCGCGTTGCCGGCGCAGCCAAGCGGCACACCGATCCAGTTCCTGCCGTTGGGTCGCAGATACGCCTCGCACGCCGGATACCAGCCGCCGTACTTCTTGCCGAGGTAGGTGCACAGGTCGGTCACGTCGACGAGCTTCTCCGGGTACAAATTGGCGTCGTCGTGCGTCGACAGGATGATGTCCGGGCCGGCGCCGGTGTTGGCGGCGACCGCCGCCTTCGGCCGCACGTCCTCCCAGCTTTCATTGTCGATACGCACTTCGATGCCGGTCTTCGCGGTGAACGCCGCGACGTTCTTCATGTACTGGTCGATGTCGCCTTGCACGAACCGGCTCCAGCGCAACACGCGCAGCTTGGCGCCCTTCTCGGGCTGGTTGCTCCACTGCGCTTCGGCGTCCTTGATCCAGAGCATCGGTCCGACGGTCGCCGCCGTCGCCACGCCTGCCGTGGTCTTCAGGAACTCGCGCCGCCGCGTCGTACGATCTGTCTTGCTCATGTCTCCTCCTGTGTGGTGAGCCGTCGAGGGATCAGGCCGCGAGTCGTTTGCCGCTCGCGGAATCAAAAACGTGCGCGCGCGCCCGGTCGGGGACCAGCACGATGCGGTCGCCCGGCCGCACGTCGGTGCGATCGCGGATCGTCGCGGTGACGTCCTGGCCGTTGCAGCGGCAGTACACCTGTGTATCGGCGCCGGTCGGCTCGACGACGATCACCTCGGCCGCCAAGCCTTCGCCGCCGCTGATCGAACAGTGCTCCGGTCGAATGCCGTACAGCACCGGCTGCCCGGCCGCGGCGGGCACATCGTTCGCCAGTGGCACACGCGCGCCGTCGGCGAAGACGACCGCCGCGCCGGCGCCATTGCGCACCACCCTGCCCGGCAGCATGTTCATCGCCGGCGAGCCGATGAAGCCGGCGACGAAGGTGTTGGCCGGCCGGTCGTACAGCTCGAGCGGACCGCCGATCTGCTCGACGATGCCGTCGCGCATGACGACGATCTTGTCGGCCATCGTCATCGCCTCGATCTGGTCGTGCGTGACGTAGATCGAGGTCGTCTGCAGACGCTGGTGCAGTTCCTTGATCTCGGTGCGCATCTGCACGCGCAGCTTGGCGTCCAGGTTCGACAGCGGCTCGTCGAACAGGAACACCTGCGGGTCGCGCACGATCGCGCGCCCCATCGCGACGCGCTGGCGCTGCCCGCCCGACAACTGGCGCGGATAGCGGTCCAGCAGCTTGCCCAGCCCGAGGATCTCGGCCGCACGGCCGACGCGCGCATCGATCGTCGCGCGATCGGCGCCGGCCAGCCGCAGCGCGAACGACATGTTGTCGCGCACGGTCATGTGCGGATACAGCGCGTAGTTCTGGAACACCATCGCGATGTCGCGCTCCTTGGGCGCAACGCGATTGACGACACGATCGCCGATGGCGATCTCGCCGCCCGAGATCTCCTCCAGCCCGGCGATCATGCGCAGCAGCGTGGTCTTGCCGCAGCCCGACGGGCCGACGAGCACGGCGAATTCGCCGTCCGCGATGTCGATGTCGACGCCGTGGATCACGGTGGTCGCGCCGAATCGCTTGACCACGCCGCGTATCGCGACTCTCGCCATGAAGCGCTGTCTCCTGTCTCCGGCGCTCGCTGCGCCGTGCTTCTGCTTGTTTCTAACGCGCGGGGCTCTTCGTCCCCTCGATCACAGAATACATGGGGCGTCCCGTCCGCGCCCACAGCACGATGTTCAGCGCCGCCTTGCGCCGCAGTTCGACCTCGGCTTCGGCCGAATAGAACGCCGCGTGCGGCGTCAACAGCACACGCGGATGGCGCGCGAGCGGATGATCGGTCGCGAGCGGCTCGGCCGGCAGCACGTCGAGCGCCGCGCCGTCGAGCGTGCCGTCGTCCAGTGCGACCAGCAGCGCGTCGGCGTCGATCACCGCGCCGCGCGCGGTGTTGACCAGCACGCCGCCCGGTTTCATCCGCGCGAGCAGCCGCGCGCCGACCAGGCCGCGCGTCTCGCCCGTCAGCGGAACGTGCAGCGACACCACGTCGCTGCGCGCAAACAGCTCCTCGAGCGTGACGCGCTCCACGTACGCCGGAAAATCGCCGTCGATGATGTACGGGTCGCACGCCAACACGCGGCCGAAGCAGTTGCGCGCCAGGTGCGCGAAGCGCTTGCCGATGCGGCCGAGCCCGAGGATGCCGACCGCAAGGTTCGATGCGCGGCGGATCGTCCCCGACGACAGGTAGCTCCAGCGGCCGGCGCGCACGTCGCGGTCGTACAGCGGCAGGTGCCGCAGCAGCGCCAGCGCCATCGCCAGCGCATGCGTGGCGACCTCGCCGATCCCATAGTCGGGTGAGTTCGCGAGCCAGACGCCGCGCCGCACGCACGCGGCCGTGTCGATCGTGTCGTAACCGGCGCCATACCGGCTGACGATGCCAACGCGCGGCAACGCGGCCAGCACGCGGTCGGTCACCGGCGCGTACTGCACGAGCAGCGCGTCGCAGTCGCGCGCGGCTTCGATCACCTCGTCCTCGGTGCGGCACCGCGCCGATTTCACGGTCCAGCCGGCTTCGGCGAACAGCGACTGCTCGAGCGCCAGCGAGGGGAAGTCGGCGTCGGTGATCAGAACGTTCATGCGGGTCTTACGCGCGCTGCTCGATTTACACGCTGTGCGCGGACGCGGCAAGGGCGTTGGCGCGAGGCGGTGGCGACGAATGACCCCGAATCCGGCAGTCCATCCATGCCGTTGCGCGGAAGTTCGTTGCGCGACCGGGGTTTGCGGCTTCGACTGCGCTCACCCATCGGGTGAAGCGGCGAGCGGCC
>JBBIJJ010000208.1:0-6404 GCA_037446035.1 Burkholderiales bacterium | reverse complement strand
CTAGTGGCCGATAGGCGAGACCGGTTCACCGCGCAACGAAGACATCGGGCCGCGCGGTAGAAAGATCACACCTTCTGAGCGTCAGCCGGCCGCCCGCTGCGCTGCGCTGATCGCACCCCAGACGCGTTCGGGCGTGGCGGGCATCTCGATGTCGGTGACGCCGAGCGGGCGCAGTGCGTCGACGATCGCGTTGATCACGGTCGGCGTGGCGCCGACCGTGCCGAGTTCGCCCACACCCTTGGCGCCGAGCGGGTTGATCCTGCACGGCTGCGATTGGTCGGTGTGCGTGTCGATTCGCGGCAGGTCGTCGGCGCGCGGCAGCGCGTAGTCCATGAACGAGCCGGTCAGCAACTGCCCTTCGCGGTCGTAGACGACCTGCTCCATCAGCGCCTGCCCGACGGCCTGCGCGATGCCGCCGTGCACCTGACCGGCGACGATCAGCGGGTTGACCACGCGGCCGACGTCGTCGAACGTCGTGTAGCGGTCGATCCACGTCTCGCCGGTTTCCGGATCGATCTCGACTTCGCAGACATGCACGCCGTTCGGCCACGACGGCCCGCCGACCTTCTGCAGCGTGGTCACGGCGATGCGCCGATCCGGCTGGCTCGCCGCCAGATCGCCGAGGTCGATGCCGCGGTCGGTGCCGGCGATTTCGAAGCGGCCCGCGCGATAGACGATGTCTTCGGGCGCGGCTTCGAGCTGTTCCGCGGCGAGCTTGCGGCCGGCGTCGATCGCCTGCTCGGAGGCCGTGAGCATCGCCGAACCGCCGATGTACAGCGAACGGCTGCCCATGCTGCCGATACCCTGGGCAACATCGCTGTCGCCCTGCACGATCTCGATGCGCGCCGGGTCGAGCTGTAGCGCCTCGGCGAGGATCTGCACGTAGCTCGTTTCGATGCCCTGGCCCATCGCCTGCATCGCCGTGAACACGCGCACGCGGCCGTCGGCGAGCGCGTGAAGCTGCACGGTTTCTTCGTGTACGACGCCGGTCCATTCGAGGAAGGTCGACACCGCGCGCCCGCGCAGCCGGCCGCGCGCGGCCGACGCCTTGCGGCGCGCTTCGAACCCGTTCCAGTCGGCCGCCGCCAGCGCCTGTTCGAGCAGGCGCGGAAAGTCGCCACTGTCGTAGGTCTCGCCCATCGGCGTGCGGTACGGCATCGCCGACGGCGGGATCAGGTTGCGCCGGCGCAGTTCGACGGGGTCGGTCTTCATTTCCGCTGCAGCCCGGTCCATCAGCCGCTCGATCAGGTAGATCGCCTCGGGCCGGCCCGCACCGCGATAAGCGCCGATCGGGTTCGTGTGCGTCAGCACCGCCTGCGAGCGCAGGTCGAGCGCGGGCACGTGATAGACGCTGGTCGTTACCTTCGGCCCGATCAGCAGATGGATCGCCGCACCGGCGGCCGTTCCATAGGCACCGATGCCGCCCTGGATGCGCACGCGCAGTCCCAGAATCCGGCCTTCGCCGTCGAGCGCCAGCTCGGCGTCGGCGTGCTGCTCGCGGCCGTGCGTGGCGGCCTGGAAGTCCTCCAACCTGGTCGCGCGCCAGCGCACGGGTCGGCCGAGCCTGCGTGCAGCGAACGCGCAGACGACCTCTTCGGCGTGCAGTGCGGCCTTCATGCCGAAGCCGCCGCCGACGTCGCCGACGACGACGCGGATGTTCTCGGGCGCCATGTTCAGCACGGCGGCGAGCGACTTTTGAAAGCCGGCCGGGTTCTGCGAGCTTGCATGCAGCGTCAGCCGCCCGGTCTTCGCGTCGAGCTCGGCGACGCAGCCGCGCGGCTCGAGCGTCACGGGCGCCAGACGCTGGTTGCGCACGGAGATCCGCGTCACGTGTGCGGCCCGCGCGAACGCGGCATCGCAGGCCGCGGCATCGCCGAAACTCGAACGACCGGCGACGTTGCCGGGCGCGTCCGGCCACACCAGCGGCGCGCCAGGCGCCAGCGCTTCCTCGATCGTCGCGACCGCGGGCAGCGGCTCGTAATCGACGGCGACGAGTGCGGCAGCGTGCTCGGCCGCAGTGCGCGATTCGGCGACGACCGCGGCGACCGCTTGTCCGACGAAGCGCACGACGTCGGTGGCGAGCGGCAAGTACGGCGGCGTGGTCTGTGGCTGGCCCTTGGCGCCGCGCAAGGCCGGGCTGGCGGGGAAGGGGGTGACGCCCGCAGCGACGAGATCGGCGCCGGTCAGAACCGCGACCACGCCTTCGGCCAACCCTGCAGCGCCCGAGTCGACCGCAACGATGCGCGCATGCGCGTGCGGCGAACGCACGAATGCCACGTGCAGCTCGCCGTCGAAGCGCAGATCGTCGACATAGCGACCGCGACCGGTGAGCAACCGATCGTCCTCGATGCGCGTGACCGCCTGGCCAATGCCGAATTTCATCGTTGTGTCGACTCCGGGAAGTGAACGAAGATCAGCGGCGCCGTCTCATCAGCAGCACGGTCACCGCGAATCCGACGATCGCGAGCAGCCCGACCGCGACCCAGGTCGCGCCCGAAGCGGTCAGCAGCAGCGCCAGCGCGACGCCGACCGCGAGCCCCGCCGCCCACAACAACACGAAGGCGAGCGGGCCGTGCAAGGCATCAACTCTTCGGCGGCACGTAACCCTGCGCGACGTCGGCGCCTTCGCCGAAAAAGTGGCGCTCCATCTGCGTCTGCAGGTACTTGCGGGCGCGCGGGTCGGCGAGGTTCAGGCGGTTCTCGTTGACCAGCATCGTCTGATGCTTCAGCCACTGCTGCCACGCCTCCTTCGAAACGTTCTCCCAGATGCGCTTGCCGAGCTCGCCGGGCACGGGCGGAAAGTCGAGGCCTTCGGCCTCGTGCCCGAGCTTCACGCATTTGACCATCCTTGCCATGAGAGCTTCCTTCGTATTCGGGCCGGTGCGCGGCCCGGCGTTTCAAATCGCCTTGATCAGCACCTGCGAGCGGCGCTGCCAGTTGTACAACTTCTTGCGTTCGACCGGCAGGTCATCGACGTCGGCCAGCGTGAAACCGCGTTTCAGGAACCAGTGTGCGGTGCGCGTCGTCAGCACGAACAGCTTCTCCAGCCCGGCGGCTTTGGCGCGCGCCTCGATACGCTTGAGCAGCCGCGCGCCGTCGCCGTAGTTCTGGTAGCTCGGGTGCACCGTGAGCGCGGCCATCTCGCCCATCTTCGCTTCGGGGAACGCGTACAGCGCGGCGCAACCGTAGATCACCCCGTCGTGCTCGAGCACGGTGAAGCGGTCGATCTCGCGCTCGATCAGCTCGCGCGGACGCTTGACCAGCGTGCTGTCCGCCTCGAGCGGTTCGAGCAGCTTCAGGATGCCGCCGACGTCGTCGATCGTCGCCTCGCGCAGCGCTTCGAGGTCCTCGATCGACAGCATCGTGCCGACGCCGTCGTGCGTGAACAGTTCGATCAGCACCGCGCCGTCGAGCGCGTACGGAATCACGTGCACGCGCTGCACGCCGCCGCGGCAGGCGCGCAGCGCGAAACGCAGGTTGAACGCGCTGTCGGTGTCGACGTCGTCTGCGGCGAGCAGGTTCTCGGCCTGCGCGATCGTCAGCTCCTCGTGCAGTCGGCCGGCGCGGTCGCGTACGCCGTCGATGTCGGTGATCAGGATCAGCTTGTCGGCGCGGATCGCGGTCGCGATGCTGGTCGCGACGTCTTCCATCGTCAGGTTGAATGCCTCGCCGGTCGGCGAGAAGCCCAGCGGCGAGGCCAGCACGATCGTGTCGGCCGCGAGCGCTTGCCGGATGGCCTCCGCATCGATCTTGCGCACGACGCCGGTGTGCAGGAAGTCGACGCCGTCGAGGATGCCCATCGGTCGCGCCGTGACGAAGTTGCCGCTGGTCACGCGCACCTTCGAGTGCGCCATCGGCGTGTTCGGCAGACCCTGCGAGAACGCCGCTTCGATGTCGAGCCGGATCTCGCCGGCGGCCTCCTTCGCGCATTCGAGCGCGGCG
Organism: Burkholderiales bacterium; assembly: GCA_037446035.1. Classification (GTDB taxonomy): domain Bacteria; phylum Pseudomonadota; class Gammaproteobacteria; order Burkholderiales; family Burkholderiaceae_F; genus DSNY01. The sequence continues at coordinate 2,462 of JBBIJJ010000208.1, read as the reverse complement.
GCGTCGGTGATCCGCATGCCTTGGGCGAAACGCGCCTCGATGCCCTTGAGCGCGAGTTGCGCCTGCACCTGCGGACGCGAGCCGTGCACGATCACGAGCCGGATGCCCAGCGCATGCAGCAGCGACAGGTCGTGCGCCAGCGCGTTGAGCCGGCCGGCCTCGATCAGTTCGCCGCCGAACCCGACGACGAAGGTGCGGCCGCGATGCGCGTGCACGTAGGGCGCGACATCGCGCAGCCAGGCGACGAACTGCAAGTGCGAGGCTGCGGCGAGCGAGGAGGACAGCGAGGCGTCGGCGTCGTTCACGTGGTGCGTCGGCATTTATTCCTTCCCCCAGGGGAATGTCGGGTGGGGATTGAGTCGATCGATTGCATCCTCCGACCGATCCCTAACCCGCCCCTGCCCTTGAAGGAGAGGGAATCGACACTTTGAAAAGTATACTTCCCGCCCTTCGAGCGCCCCTTCATTGCGAGCGATGACGCGACTTCGGTCGCGGCCCGATGCAGCAACCGAATCGACAGCCCGCGCCGCGGCCGCAACGGTCGACCGAGTCGCGCGCGCCGCTGCCGCCGATCGCGTTCCCTGAGGAACTGCCGGTCTCGGCGCGGCGCGACGAGATCGCGCGCGCGATCGAAGCCAACCAGGTCGTCATCGTCTGCGGCGAGACCGGCTCGGGCAAGACCACGCAACTGCCGAAGGTCTGTCTGGCGCTCGGACGCGGGCGCGAGAAGCGGATCGGCCACACGCAGCCGCGCCGCATCGCAGCTTCTTCGGTGGCGCGGCGCATCGCACAGGAGCTGAACACGCCGCTGGGCGACGTGGTCGGCTTCAAGGTGCGCTTCACCGACCAGATGCGGCCCGGCGCGGCGGTCAAGCTGATGACCGACGGCATCCTGCTGGCCGAAACGCAAAACGATCCGCTGCTCGCCGCCTACGACACGATCATCATCGACGAGGCCCATGAACGCAGCCTGAACATCGACTTTCTTCTCGGCTACTTGAAGCAGCTGCTGCCGCGGCGGCCCGATCTGAAGCTCGTGATCACGTCGGCGACGATCGACGCCGACCGGTTCGCCGCGCACTTCGGCACGAAGGACCGGCCGGCGCCCGTGATCAACGTTTCCGGGCGCCTGTATCCGGTCGAGATCCGCTGGCGGCCGGTCAAGGACGAAGACGACGCCGACGACCGCACGCTGATGGACGCGATCGTCGATGCGGTCGACGAGTGCGCGCTCGCCGGCCGCGGCGACGTACTCGTGTTTCTGCCCGGCGAACGCGAGATCCGCGAGGCGGCCGAAGCGCTGCGCAAGCACCATCCGCCGGGCACCGAGATCCTGCCGCTGTTCGCGCGGCTATCGGCCGAGGAGCAGGAGCGCGTGTTCAGGCCGGGCGGTGCGCGCAGGATCGTGCTGGCGACCAACGTCGCCGAGACGTCGCTGACGGTGCCCGGCATCCGCTACGTCGTCGACACGGGGCTGGCGCGGGTCAAGCGCTACTCGTACCGCAACAAGGTCGAGCAGCTTCAGGTCGAGCCGATTTCGCAGGCGGCGGCCAATCAGCGCGCGGGCCGCTGCGGCCGCGTGGCGGCGGGTATCTGCATTCGGCTGTACGACGAAGCGGACTTCGCCAGGCGGTCCAGGTTCACCGATCCCGAGATCCTGCGCTCGTCGCTCGCGGCGGTGATCCTGCGCATGAAAGCGCTGGGGCTGGGCGACGTGCGCGCGTTTCCGTTCGTCGATCCGCCGCCGGCGCGCGCGATCGCCGACGGCTTCGACCTGCTGGCGGAGTTAAACGCGGTCGACGAATCCAACGAGCTGACCGCCGTCGGACGCGAGCTTGCACGCCTGCCGGTCGATCCGAGGATCGGCCGCATGCTGCTCGCGGCGCGCGAGCACCACGCGCTCGCCGAGGTGCTGATCATCGCCGCCGCGCTGTCGGTGCAGGATCCGCGCGAACGGCCGCTCGATGCGCAGGCCGCCGCCGATCAGGCGCACCGGCGGTTCGCCGACGACAAGAGCGACTTCCTCTCGCTCGTCAAGCTGTGGCGCTTCGTCGAAGAACGCTTCGCGCACAAAAAGTCGAACCGCAAGCTGACCGACGAGCTGAAGTCGAACTTCCTCAGCCCTCGCCGCGTGCGCGAGTGGCGCGAGGTGCATTCGCAGCTCGCGGCAATCGCGGGCGAGATGGGTTGGCGCCAGAACGCCGCGCCGGCGACCTTCGAGCAGGTGCACCTCGCGCTGCTGGCCGGGCTGCTCGGCAACGTCGGCTGCAGGACGCTCGATGCGGACTTTCGCGAACCGCCGTACGTCGGCGCGCGCGGCATCAAGTTCTTCGTCTGGCCCGGCTCGCCGCTGGCGAAGAAAGCGGGGCGCTGGGTGATGGCGGCCGAGCTGGTGGACACGACCCGGCTGTTCGCGCGCTGTGTGGCCACGATCGAGCCGCAGTGGCTCGAGCGCATCGGCG
>JBBIJJ010000207.1:0-6423 GCA_037446035.1 Burkholderiales bacterium | reverse complement strand
CACCCATCCCTCGTCATTCCGAGCCGAAGGCGAGGAATCTCTGCCGCTCGCAACGCCGGGATCCCTCGCGCTGCTCGGGACGACGGAACCGGCGTCCTTGAGGACGAAACGAACGCGCAAGCTGGCCGTACATGGACGGGCCGGACGACGTTGTCGGTGGTGGGATCACGCTCAACGGACGAAACGCTCTGCCTTGGAGAAAAAATCGCGCGCGCCGAAGTTGCCGGATTTTAGGGCGAGCGACAGCCACGCGCCGTCGCGCTGCGCGTGCAGCGCCGGCACGCCCGGATCGATTTCGGCGCCGATATGAAGCTGCGCCAGCCCGAGTGCACTGACGACCGCGCCTGCGGTCTCGCCGCCGGCGACGACGAAACGGCGCACGCCGCGCCGCGCGAGCTCTGCCGCCAGCGCCCCGAAAAAATGTTCGATCTTCGCGGAGACGCCGTCGCCGAAACGGCCGCGCATCGCCGCCACCTGCTCGGGCGCGGCCGAACTGGCGACCAGCGCCGGCGCGTACTGCGCGATGCAAAACGAAGCGACCTCGTGCAGATACGCCGCGTCGCCGATCACGCGGGCGGCGTCGAGCTCCAACACCGGGCCGTGCGCGCGATACTCGGCGATCTGCGCGCGCGTCGCACTCGAGCAGGAGCCGGCGAGCAGCACGCAGAGCCCGCCGACCTCGACCGCGAACGGCGCGTGCTCGCCGAGCGTGCCGGCGCGGCGAAAGTTCGCGGGCAGGCCGAGCGCGATGCCCGAGCCGCCGATCGCCAGCGGCACCTCGGCCAGCGCTTCCCCGAGCGCGCGCAGGTCGGTGTCGTCGAGCGCATCGACGATCGCGAACCCGCAGCCTTCGGCGCCGAGCGTCTTGAGCGCAGCGCTGATCGCACCTGGCCCGCGCCGCACGACGTCGAACGGCACCAGCCCGACGCGCTCGCTCGTCTGCGCCTGCAGCACGCGTACCAGGTTCGCATCGGTCATCGGTGTGAGCGGATGCGACTGCATGCCGCTTTCGTTCAGCAGGCTGTCGCCGACGAACAGATGGCCGCGATAGACGGTGCGGCCGTTGGCCGGAAACGCCGGGCACACGGGCACGCAGGCGTGCCGCTCGCCGTGCACCGCCAGCCGCAGCGCGGCGCCGACCGGGCCGATGTTGCCGCGCGGTGTCGAATCGAAGGTCGAGCAGATCTTGAACAGGAACTGCGTGCAGCCGGCGCGCCTCAGCCACGCGTACGCCGCGAGCGACTGCGCGACGGCCTGGTGCGGTTCGATCGAGCGCGTCTTCAGCGCGACGACCACCGCGTCGGCGTCGATCCGCGCGTCGGCCGGCGGCACGCCGATCGACTGCACCGTGCGCATGCCCTCGCGCGTGAGCGTGTTGGCCAGGTCGGAGGCGCCGGTAAAGTCGTCGGCGATGCAACCGAGAAGCATGGGAGTCGGGAGTCTATTGAGGCTTGCGCAACCTCGTGACACCCCCGCCTTGCGAGTTCGCTTCGCGCTGGCCGTCGCCGGTTCCGTCATCCCGAGCGAAGCCGAGGGATCTCGGCACTGCGAGCAGCGCAGATTCCTCGCCGTTGGCTCGGAATGACGAGGGCTGAGGCATGCGGGCGCCAAGCGGTTGGCACGTGTCACGAGGATAAGAAATGGTCACTAGGCGCGCACCGGCCGGCGGCCGATGGCCGACGGCGGACGAAACACCGCCGGGTCGTCGTAGAACGACGGCGCTTCGTTGTCCGCCCACCAGCCCGGAATCCCGAGCACCGGCAGGTGCGCCAGCAGCGGCGGCGCCAGACCGGCGCGCTCGATGAAGCGCGCTGCGGCTGCGTCGTGATCGCCGGCAAGCGGGATCGGCACGACGCACGCGGTGATCGCTTTGAACGGGCCGGCGAGCTTTTCGAGCAACGCGTGGCCGAACGCGAACGCGACGATGTCGCGCCCCCAGCGGCTGCGCCAGTCGACGAGCAGCCGCCGCCACTCGTGCCGCGCGAGCGCGTCGAATACGCCGGGGTCGTCGCTCGCGAGCAGCAGCCCGCTTTCGTCGATCAGCGTCGCTGCATCGCGCACGGGGCCGCGCGCGCCACGCACGCCGAGCCGGTCGATCTCGTCGGCCTGGCGGCGATTGAGTGCCGCCTTGGCCTGCGGATACGCGAGCCAGATCAGCGCATTGAACGCATCGTGCAGATTGGCGCGCGTCGGCACGCGGCCGGTTGCGGCGACGTACCGCTCGTAAGGCGTGTCGCCGGCGTCTTCGGCGTCGACGAAGAACACCGGCCGGCCGCGACCCGAAACGACGTGGCGATCGCGTGCGGCGGCGCTGAGCGCCACGCGCCAGGCAGGCGCCTGGAGCAATCCGCGCCAGCGCGCGATCGGCGCAAACCACGGCGCCGACCAGTCGGGCGCCGGCAGCGCGCTCACGCCCTGAGCTTCCACGGCAGCGCTTCGCCGGCGGCGAGCGGAACGATCGTCGCATCGCCGAACTTCAGTTCGTTCGGCACGGTCCATGCGCGCCGCTCGAGCGTCACCGTCGAGCGGTTGCGCGGCAGGCCATAGAAGTCCGGCCCGTGGAAGCTCGCGAACGCCTCCAGCTTGTCGAGCGCGCCGGCCGCTTCGAACGCCTGTGCGTACATCTCCAGCGCGCTGGCGGCAGTAAAGCAGCCGGCGCAGCCGCACGCGTTTTCCTTGTCGCCCTTGGCGTGCGGCGCGCTGTCGGTGCCGAGGAAAAAGCGCGGATTGCCCGAGGTCGCCGCGCGCAGCAGCGCCTGCCGGTGCGTCTCGCGCTTGAGCACCGGCAGGCAGTAGTAGTGGGGCCGCACGCCGGCGCGACCGTCGGGGGTCAGGAACATCGCGTTGCGGCTGTACAGCAGGTGGTGCACGGTGATCGTGGCGCCGATGCGGCCGGTCGCCTCGCGCACGTAGTCCGCCGCCTCGCGCGTCGTGATGTGCTCGAAGACGACGCGCAACTGCGGAAAGTCGCGCCGCAGCGGCTCCAGCACCTCGTCGATGAAGACCCGCTCGCGGTCGAACACGTCGACCTCGCCATGCGTGACCTCGCCGTGCACGAGCAGCGGCAGGTCGACCGCCTGCATCGCTTCGAGCGCGCGCGCGCACCTGGCAAGCCGCGTGACGCCGGCGTCCGAATGCGTCGTCGCACCCGCCGGGTAAAGCTTGACGCCGTGCACAAAGCCACTTTCCTTCGCGCGGCGGACCTCGTCGGCCGGCGTGTTGTCGGTGAGGTACAGCGTCATCAGCGGCTCGAACGCGAGGCCGGCGGGCAACGCGCGCTGGATGCGCTCGCGATAGGCGGCCGCCAGCGCCACCGTCGTCACGGGCGGCTTCAGGTTCGGCATCACGATCGCGCGCGCGAACTGCCGCGCCGAGAACGGCAGCACGTCGGCCATCGCCGCGCCGTCGCGCAGGTGCAGATGCCAGTCGTCGGGACGCGTGATCGTCAGCGTGTCGGCGGTCATTGACGCATTATCGCGCCATCCCGGCGCGATAATGGTCGCGAGGAGGCGACGATGGACCGCGACGATCTGGCCAGGCTGTCCGCATCCGCCGCGTGGCGGCTGCCGATCGCGGATGCCGATCCGCAGGAAACGCGCGAGTGGCTCGATGCGCTCGACGCGCTGATCGCGTCCGAAGGTGCCGAGCGCGCCACTTTCGTGCTGAAGAAGCTGATGCAGCATGCGCGCACGCGGCGCGTGCCGCTGCCGCAGGTGCTGGCGACGCCTTACTGCAACACGATCGCGCTGGCGGACCAGCCGCCATACCCCGGCAATCTCGAGATCGAGGCGCGCATCTCGGCGCTGGTGCGCTGGAACGCGCTCGCGATGGTCGTGCGCGCGAACCGCGAAAGCGCCGAACTCGGCGGCCACATCGCGAGCTATGCGTCGGCGGCCGATCTGTTCGAGGTCGGTTTCAATCACTTCTTCCGCGCGAGCGTGCAAACCGCGCAAGGACCGGCGCGCGGCGACCTCGTGTATTTCCAACCGCACTCGGCACCCGGCGTCTACGCACGCGCCTTCCTCGAGGGCCGACTGAACGAGCAGCAACTGGCCAACTATCGGCGCGAAACGGGCGGCAACGGGCTGTCGTCCTATCCGCATCCGTGGTTGATGCCGGAGTTCTGGCAGTTTCCGACGGGCTCGATGGGGCTCGGCCCGCTGTTCGCGATCTACCAGGCGCGCTTCATGCGCTATCTCGCCAACCGCGGCATCGCCGACACGGCGGGGCGCAAGGTATGGGCGTTCGTCGGCGACGGCGAGATGGACGAGCCCGAGTCGCTCGCCGGGCTTTCGCTCGCCGCGCGCGAGGGGCTGGACAACCTGGTCTTCGTCGTCAACTGCAATCTGCAGCGGCTCGACGGCCCGGTGCGCGGCAACGGCTCGATCATCCAGGAATTGGAAGGCCTGTTCGCCGGCGCCGGCTGGAACGTCATCAAACTCTTGTGGGGCAGCGACTGGGACCCGCTGTTCGCGCGCGATACGCAGGGCCTGCTGCTGCGCGCGTTCCACGAGACGGTCGACGGCGAGTTCCAGACGCTGTCGGCGACCGACGGGCGCTTCAACCGCGAGCATTTCTTCGCCAAGTATCCGCAGTTGCAGCAGCTGGTCGCGCATCTGTCGGACGACGACATCGACCGGCTGCGCCGCGGCGGGCACGACCCGATCAAGATCTTCGCCGCGTACTGGCACGCCGCGCAGCATCGGGGACAACCGACAGTGATCCTGGCCAAGACCAAGAAGGGTTACGGCATGGGCAGCGCCGGCCAGGGGCGGATGACCACGCACCAGCAGAAGAAACTCGACACGCAGCAGCTTCTCGAATTCCGCGATCGCTTTGCGCTGCCGCTCGCCGACGCGCAGGTCGAGCACTGCGAGTTCGTGCGCCCGCCGGCGGACTCGCCCGAGATGAAGTACCTGCAGGCGCGCCGCGCGAAGCTCGGCGGCCATCTGCCCGCGCGAGCGAGCGAGTGCGCGCCGGTCGCGGTGCCGCCGGTCGAGTCATTCGCGCGCTTTGCGCTGGAAGCCAACGGCCGCGAGATGTCGACGACGATGGCCTTCGTGCGCATGATCTCGACGCTGCTGAAGGATCCCGCGCTCGGCCCGCGCATCGTGCCGATCATCGCCGACGAGGCGCGCACCTTCGGCATGGCCGATCTGTTCCGCCAGATCGGCATCTATTCGCCGGTCGGACAGCTGTACGAGCCCGAGGACCACGAGCAGGTCAGCTACTACAAGGAGTCGACCCGCGGGCAGATCCTCGAAGAGGGCATCACCGAGGCGGGCGCGATCGCGAGCTGGGTCGCCGCGGCGACGAGCTACTCGGCGCACGGCGTCGCGCTGCTGCCCTTGTACATCTACTACTCGATCTTTGGCTTCCAGCGCGTCGGCGACGCGATCTGGGCCGCCGCCGATTCGCGCGCGCGCGGCTTTCTGCTCGGCGCCACCGCCGGGCGCACCACGCTCGCCGGCGAAGGGCTGCAGCACCAGGACGGCACGAGCCACCTCGTCGCGAGCACGGTGCCCGGCTGTCGCGCGTACGACCCGTGCTTCGCGCACGAACTCGCGGTGATCCTCGAAGACGGCATGCGGCGCATGCTGGTGGCGCAGCAGGACGTGTTCTATTACGTGACGGTGATGAACGAGCCGTACCCGCAGCCGAGCGCGCCGGCCGACGTTCGCGACGGCATTTTGCGCGGCATGTACTGCGTGCGCCCCTCGACCCTGGGCGCGGCGCGGGTGCGGCTCGCGGCCGCCGGCACGATCCTGCGCGAAGCGCTCGCCGCGGCGGAGCTCCTCGAACGCGATTTCGACATCGGCGCCGATGTGTATTCGGTGACGAGTTTCACTGAGCTGCGACGCGAAGCGATGGCCTTCGAGCGGCAGCGCCGCCTCGGCAGACCGCAGGGCGTGTGCTGGATCGAACAGCAGTTGACGCCGACCGGCGCTCCGATCGTCGCCGCGAGCGATTACGTGGCCGCGGTCGCCGACCTGATCCGCCCCTGGGTGCGCGACCGCTACATCGCGCTCGGCACCGACGGCTTCGGCCGCTCCGACACGCGCGAGCGCCTGCGGCGCTTCTTCGAGGTCGACCGTCACGCGATCGCCGTCGCGGCGCTGTCGGCGCTCGATGCGGCGCTCGCGCGGCGCGCGACGCAGCTTTACGGCATCGACGCCGACGCCGCGCCGCCGTGGACGCGTTGACGACAGGGCTGCGTTAGCCCGCGCGCTGGCCGCGTCGTCGGGATGCCTGTGCGTGTCATCCCGAGCAAAGCGAGGGATCTCGGCGCCGCGGGCGGTTGAGATGCCTCGCCTTCGGCTCGGCATGACAAGGAAGGGAGGCTCGGAGTGACAAGGACGCGCTCGAAGTGACGGCAGGGTCGGACGCGATGACGGAAGCCGCGGGCTGCGAACGACGGAAGCC
>JBBIJJ010000206.1:0-6426 GCA_037446035.1 Burkholderiales bacterium | reverse complement strand
CCACTTCGCGTCATTCCGAGCCGCCACTTCGCGTCATTCCGAGCCGCCACTTCGCGTCATTCCGAGCCGCCACTTCTCGTCATTCCGAGCCAAAGGCGAGGAATCTCAGCGGCTCGCAGCGCCGAGATCCCTCGGCGTGTCGCGCCTCGGGGCGACATCGCTGTCGCGCAGCGAGACGCATGCGTCGCGCGGGGGACGGGTGGGCGCGCGGAACGAGCGCGAACGGCGCGCGACACAGACGCCGGTTGACGCGGTCACGCACCTGCAAACGCTCGCTCGCGCGCGGTGCACATGCGCCTACGCGTTCGGATTGAACGGTTTGCCGAGCGAGGCCGGCATGTTCAGCCGGATCCAGCGCGGGTTGCGCGAAGTCAGCGCGAGCACCACGATCGTGGCGAGGTACGGGGCCATCGACATGATCTGCGAAGGCACCTGGATCCCCTCGCCCTGAAGGTGCAGCTGCAGCATCGTGACGCCGCCGAACAGGTAGGCGCCGACGACGACGCGCCCAGGCCGCCACGTCGCGAACACCACGAGCGCGAGCGCGATCCAGCCGCGTCCGGCGACCATGCCCTCGGCCCATAGTGGCGTGTAGATCGTCGACAGGTACGCGCCGGCCAGTCCGGCGCAGGCGCCGCCGAACGCGAGTGCCGCCACGCGGATCGCGCGCACCGGGTAGCCGAGCGCATGCGCCGACTCCGGCGATTCGCCGACCGCCCGCAGCACGAGCCCCCAACGCGTGCGGTACAGAAACCATCCCACCGCGACCGCCAGCGCCCAGGAGCCGTACACGAGCGCGTGGTGCGAGAACAGCATCGTTCCCAGCACGGGCCAGTCGCGCAGCACGGCGATGCCGGCGGGCGGCCGCGCGGGCAGACTCTCGCCCGAGTACGGCAGACCGATGAATGCCGACAGCCCGGCACCGGCGAGCGCGAGCGCCAGCCCCGTCGCGTACTGGTTGGTATGCAGGCCGATCGCGAAGATCGCGAACGCGACCGCCAGCGCGGCTGCCGCCAGCGCGCCGGCAGCGAAGCCGAGCGCGTACGCATGCGTGGTGTGCGTGACGGCGAACGCGACGACCGCGGCGACCAGCATCATGCCCTCGACGCCGAGGTTGACCACCCCGCTGCGCTCGCTGACGACGACGCCGAGCGCGGCCAGCAGCAGCGGCGTGCCGGCGTTCAGCATCGCGGCCACGAGCAGCGGTAGCGCTTCCATCAGCCAACCGCCACGGTGCGCCGCCAGCGCAGCCGATGGTGAACGAGAGTGTCGCAAGCGAGCAGGAACAGCAGCAGCAGTCCCTGATAGACGCCGGTCAGCGAAGACGGCAGGCCCAGCCGCGACTGCGCCAGTTCGCCACCGATGTAAAACAGCGCCATCACGAAAGCCGCGCCGACGATGCCCGCCGGATGCAGGCGCCCGACGAACGCGACGATGATCGCCGCGAATCCATAGCCGGGCGAGATCGACGGCGTGAGCTGCCCGACCGGCCCGGTCGCCTCAGCCGCTCCGGCGATGCCGGCGAGCGCACCCGAGGCGAGCAGCACGGTCCACAGGATCCGCCGGTCGGAGAAACCGGCGTAACGTGCCGCCTGCGGTGCCAGCCCGACGACGCGCAACTGGAACCCGATGAAGCCGCGCGCCAGCACCAGCCACGCCGCTGCGGCTGCCATCAGCGCAAGCGCGAATCCCAGATGCAGGCGGGTGCCCGGCAGCAGGATCGGCATCCGCGCCGCCGGCTCGAACAGCGGGCTCTGCGGGAAGCCGAAGCCCGCCGGATCCTTCCACGGGCCGTGCACCAGATAGCTCAGCAGCAGCTGCGCCACGTACACGAGCATCAGACTGACGAGGATTTCGTTGGCATGAAAGCGGTCGCGCAACCACGCAGTGAGCGCAGCCCACCCCATGCCGCCCGTGGCGGCCGCAAGGAGCACCGCGCCGACGAGCGCGCCGCTCGAATCGCGGCTCGCCAGCAGGGCGACGCCGCCGCCGGCGATTGCGCCGGCGATCAACTGCCCTTCGGCGCCGATGTTCCAGACGTTCGCGCGGAAACAAAGCGCCAGCCCGATCGCGCACAGCACGAGGGGCGTGGCTTTCAGCCCCACTTCGCCCCACCCGCGCAGCGACACGAGCGGCTCGACGAAGAACACGGCGACCGCCTGCCACGGACTCTTGCCGAGCAGTCCGAACAGCAGCATGCCGCAGGCGACGGTTGCCGCCAGCGCCACCAGCGGCGACAGCCACACGGCCAGACGCGAGGGCTCGGCGCGCGGTACAAGCGCGAACGGCAGTCTCATCGCGCGGCCTCGGTCCCCGCGTGCGCGTCCCACAGGCCGGACATCCAGCGACCGATCGTCTCGAGCGACACCGAACGCGCCGGCACCGCGGGCGACAGCCGCCCGCGCGCCATCACCATGATGCGGTCGCAGATCTCGAACAGCTCGTCGAGTTCCTCGGACACGACCAGGATCGCGCAGCCCTGCGCGCGCAGTGCGATCAGCGCATTGCGGATCGCGGCGGCGGCACCCACGTCGACACCCCAGGTCGGCTGGTCGACGACCAACGCGCGCGGCGCGCCTTCGATCTCGCGGCCGACGATGAACTTCTGCAGATTGCCGCCCGACAGGCTCGCGGCCGCCGCTTCGGGACCGGGACAGCGCACGTCGAAGCGCTCGATCACGCGCCGCGCAAACTCGCGCATCGCCGCCGGCAGGATGAAACCGTGCCGATGCAGCGCATCGCCGGTCAGCAGCGCGTTTTCCGCGAGCGTCAGCTCGGGCACGGCACCGTGCCGCAGCCTTTCCCCGGGCACGTAGCGCAGTCCGAGCGCGCGTCGCTCGCGCGGACCCAGGCCAAGCAACGAGCGGCCGTCGAGCGACAGTGTCCCGGCGGCCAGCGGCACTTCGCCGGCGAGCGCCGCCACGAGCGCACGCTGGCCGTTGCCCGAAATGCCGGCGATGCCGACGATCTCACCCGCGTGCAGCGTGAACGCAAGCGGCGGATCCGTCACGACGCGCAGGCGCAGACCGTCGGCAACCAGGCGTGGCGCGCCCGGCGGGGTGTCGTGCGCGGCGATCTGCGGCGGCTGTCCGCCGATCATCAGCCGTGCCAAGCTCGCTTCGCTCTCGTGCCTGGGATCGACGGTGGCGACCACGCGGCCGGCGCGCATGACCGTGCAGCGATCGGCGAGCCGCCGGATCTCGTCGAGCTTGTGGCTGATGAAAAGCACTGCCAGACCGTCGGCGGCGAGCCGGCGCAGCGTGGCGAACAGCGCGTCGACCGCCGGCGGCGTCAGTACCGAAGTCGGCTCGTCCATGATCAGAAGACGCGGCCGCGCCAGCAGCGCGCGCAGGATTTCGACGCGCTGGCGTTCGCCGGTCGACAGCTCGTGCACCCGACGCTGCGAGTCGATCGCCAACCCGTAGCGCGCGGCGGCCGCGCCGAGTTCGCGCCGCAGTTCGGCCGCCGGCGGCACGGTCGGCAGGCCGAGCGCGACGTTCTCCGCCACCGTCAGCGAGTCGAACAGCGCGAAATGCTGGTGCACCATCGCGATGCCGAGCGCGCGCGCGACCTGCGGACTGGCGATCGCGACCGCGCGGCCGTCGAAGGCGATGGCGCCCGCGTCCGGCTGCACCTCGCCCGCGACGATTCTCATCAGCGTGCTCTTGCCGGCACCGTTTTCGCCGAGCACCGCATGGATTTCGCCCGCGGCCACTTCGAGCGACACGGCATCGTTGGCCAGCACCGCCGGGTAGCGCTTGGTGATGTTCGTCAGCTGCAGACGAGCCGGCATGCGTCGGGCGCGGGCGCGGGACCCGCAGTCTTGTCGTTTACGAATTGGCGGAGGCGGTGAGATTGCTCGGCGACCGCGCTGGCTGCGCGGCCGCCTCGGTCCTCGCGTCGCTCGGGCCCGCCCTGCGGGCGGCCGTCGCGAGCGTCCCCCGGACGCTCGCTCCGCGAACTCTCGAGCGACCGGTGGCGGAGGCGGTGAGATTCGAACTCACGGTGGAGTTGCCCCCACGGCAGATTTCAAGTCTGCTGCCTTAAACCGCTCGGCCACGCCTCCGAAGGCGCGCATTGTGCCGTAAGCGGCGCGTGCGGCGCACCGTACTGTCGGCGCGGTCCACCGCGCGCAATCGGCGTCAGCGCGCGCGCAGCCTGGCAGTCGCCGCTTCGATCGCGTTGGCGAGATAGCTCTCGTAGAAGCCCGCCGCGTCGAGACCGACCAGAGGGTCGCCGAGCGGGGCGAGGTTTGCGTCGACCAGCAGTACGACCGGAACGACGCGTGCACCGAACCGCGCTGCGAACCGCGCCTCGGTGATCGGCTGGCCGTCGATGTCGACAAAGCTGCGCCGGCCGACGATGTCGACCTCGCGGATCAGCACGCCGGCGCGCGGATCGCGTGCGCGCGGCTCAAGATATTGGCGCCGTACGATCTGGCAATAGGGGCAACCCGGCGTCGTGAAGAAAAGCAGCAGCGGCACCCGCTCGCGCTGCACCCGCGCCGCCAACGACCGCACGTCGTCGATCTGCGGCAGCGTGCCCGCTTCCGACGCCAACACCGGAGCGAGCCGCAGGCTAAGGCCTGCCAGCATCGCCGCGGAAACCAGCAGGCGCCGCCGCTGCGCGCGGCCGTGGCCGGCCCGCATCAAGACACGTGTCAGCACCCGACCCCGCGATCGCGTTGACCTCGCCGCTGCATCACGCGATGCCCGGATTGCCCTGCACGCCCTTGATCGTCGGCAGGTTCAGCCTGCGCGGCTTGAGCACTTTCTGCTCGCGCAGATAGCGGGCGACGACATCCCAGATCGGCTCGCCCTGCGCGCCTTCGGCCACCGGCGCCCAGCCGGCGACCTTGTAGGTCTTCTTCGGGTCGATCGGTTTGCCGTCGAGCCGCATGTCGGAGATGCGGCTGCCCATCTTAGCGTTCGGATCGATCGTGTACTGCAGCCCGCCGACGCGCACCATGTCGCCGCCCTGTTGCAAGTACGGATCGGGGTTGAACAGATTGTCGGCGACATCCTCGAGGATGGTCTTGATCATCTCGCCGGACAGGTCGTTCAGCGTCGTATACGGATACGTGATCGCCGTCTGGTCGAGCACGTTCTCCATCAGGATCGTCTGCCCCGGCAGCAGGGTCGTCCCCCATCGGAATCCCGGCGAAAACGCGATCTGCGCACCCTTGACCGCCATCAGCGCGTCGCAGATCAACTGGTCGAAGGTGCCGTTGAAGTTGCCGCGCCGGTACAGCAGCCCTTCGGTGACCGCGAGCTTCTCGCCGAGCTTGGTCTCGAACGGCGCGCGCACCCGCTTGATGAAAGCGTCCATCTGCGCGTCGGCCGGCAACAGGTTGGCGAACACCGGCAGCAGCTTGTAGCGGAAGTCGACGACCTTGCCGTCCTTGACGTCGAGGTCGAGCACGCCGAGGAACTTGCCGTTGCTGCCGGCGTTCGTCACCAGCGTCTGCCCGCCTGCGTTGCGGACGATCGTCGGCGCCGGCACGCCGTCGTGCGTATGGCCGCCCAGGATCGCGTCGATGCCGCGCACGCGCGAAGCCATCTTCAGATCGACGTCCATGCCATTGTGGCTGAGCACGACGACGACCTGCGCGCCCCGGCCGCGCGCCTCGTCGACGAACTTCTGCATCGTGTCGTCCTTGATGCCGAAGCTCCAGTCGGGGATCAAATAGCGCGGGTTGGCGATCGGCGTGTACGGGAACGCCTGGCCGATCACCGCGACCTTGACGCCGTTCATTTCGCGCATCACGTACGGCGGGAAGACCTGATCGCCGAAGTCGGCGGTCGTGACGTTCTGCGCGACGAAGTCGATCTTCCCCTTGAAGTCGCGCTCGACGATCTCCTGCACGCGCTTGGCACCCAGCGTCATCTCCCAGTGCGGCGTCATGATGTCGACGCCGAGCAGCTTGCAGGCATCGACCATGTCCTGGCCGTTGGTCCACAACGCGGTGCCCGAACCCTGCCAGGTATCGCCGCCATCGAGCAGCAGTGCGCCGGGGCGCGATGCCCGCATCCGCTTGACCAGTGTGGCCAGATGCGCGAAACCGCCGACCTTGCCATAGGTGCGCGCGGCGGCTTCGAAGTCGAGAAAAGTGAACGCATGCGCCTCGATCGACTTCGGCGCGATGCCGAAGTGCTTCAGCAGATGCTCGCCGACCAGATGCGGCGCCTTGCCGCGCGCGTCCGCGATGCCGAGGTTCACGCTCGGCTCGCGGAAGTACACGGGCAGAAGCTGCGCATGGCAGTCGGTAAAATGCAGAAAGTGCACGTTGCCGAAGCGCGGCACTTCGTAGAGCCGGCGTGCCGCATCGGGCTGCTGCGCGAGCACATCGCGCGCGGCGATCGGCATGCCGGCCGCGGCGGCGACCGCCAGCACTTGCATGAATTCGCGTCGGTTCATCGACATCGA
>JBBIJJ010000205.1:0-6472 GCA_037446035.1 Burkholderiales bacterium | reverse complement strand
TTCAGCAGCACCTGCCGCGCCGGTGCGTTGCCGGCATCGAGCGTCAATACGATCGGCGTGGCCGGCGCCAGCGGCGAATCGGCGTACACGTGCGGAAGAAAGTCGAGCGCGGAAAAAGTCCATAGCGCGCTGTCGAAGCGCGCCAGCACGGCAGCGTCGCGCGCGTACGCGAGCACGGTCATGTCCGCGACGCGCGCCTTGCGCACGACGCGGCACGCGTAATGGATGCGGTGGTCGACGCCGAAGTGAAAGTCGATTCGAGGACCCAGAATCGAGGATCCGGGATTCAGTCTTGCATCAGCCATTGCAGGTGGCCTTGCAGCGTCGCGTCTGCTGCCCTCGCTGAATCCTATTGACCATTTCTCATCCTCGTGACACGCGCCAACCGCCTGGCGCCCGCATGCCTCAGCCCTCGTCATTCCGAGCCAAGGGCGAGGAATCTCCGCGGCTCGCCGTGCCGAGATCCCTCGGCTTCGCTCGGGATGACGGAAGACCATTCCTTATCCTCGTGACACGCGCCAACCGCTTGGCGCCCGCATGCCTCAGCCCTCGTCATTCCGAGCCAAGGGCGAGGAATCTCCGCTGCTCGCAGTGCCGAGATCCCTCGGCTTCGCTCGGGATGACGGAACCGGCGACAGCCAGCGCGAAGCGAACTCGCAAGGCGGGGGGCACGAGGTTGCGTAATCCTCAATAATTCGCAAATCCCAAGTCCTGGATCCAGCGTCCGCTAAGCCGCCCGCTCCAGCAGGAACCGCGCGAGCAGCGGCACCGGGCGGCCGGTCGCGCCTTTGGCGGCGCCGCTCTTCCAGGCGGTGCCGGCGATGTCCAGATGCGCCCACTTGTACTGCTTCGTGAAGCGCGCGAGGAAACAGGCCGCGACCACCGCGCCGGCCTTGCCGGGGGCGCCGATGTTGGCCATGTCGGCGAAATTCGACTTGATCTGCTCCTGGTAGTCGTCCTCGACCGGCATGCGCCACGCCGGGTCGACCGCGGTCCGACCCGCGTTCAGCAGTTCGGCGGCCAACGCCTCGTCGGTGGTGAACAGCCCCGTGTTGACGTCGCCCAGCGCGACGACGCAGGCGCCGGTCAGCGTGGCGATGTCGATCACCGCCGCCGGCTTGAAGCGCTCGACGTAGGTCAGCGCGTCGCACAGGATCAGCCGCCCCTCGGCGTCGGTGTTCAGCACCTCGATCGTCTGCCCCGACATCGAGGTCACGATGTCGCCGGGCTTGGTCGCCGTGCCCGACGGCAGGTTTTCGCACGCGACGATCACGCCGACCAGATTCAGCGCCAGCTTCATTTCGGCGGCGGCGCGGATCGTTCCGAGGACGGATGCCGCGCCGCACATGTCGAACTTCATCTCGTCCATGTTGGCGCCGGGCTTGAGCGAAATCCCGCCCGAGTCGAACGTGATGCCCTTGCCGACGAGCGCGATCGGCGCGGCCTTGCCCGCGCCGTTGTACCTGACCACGATCAGCCGCGGCGGCTCGGCCGATCCGCGCGTGACCGACAAAAACGCGCCCATGCCGAGTTTTTCGATCTGCGTGCGGTCGAGCACGTCGACGCCGAGCTTGAATTCCTTCGCGAGCTTCTTCGCCTGTTCGCCGAGGAAAGTCGGCGTGCAAACGTTCGGCGGCAGGTTGCCGAGCCGCTTGGCGAGCGCCACGCCGTTGGCGATCGCGACCCCTTGACTCAGCCCGCGCTCGATGGCCGCATCGCGCTTGTCGAGCAGAAGCTGCACGTGCGCCGGGCCGGTCGCGTTGTCGTCCTTCCTGCTCTTCAGCTCGTCGGAACGGAACACCGTCTCGCGTGCCGCGAGCGCGAGCTGCTGCGCCTGCCACGCGCCGTCACGCGTGCCATTGGCCGTTTTCACGGTCCAGTCGGTCGCGGCGATCGCGAGCGACCGCGTGCCTGCGCCCGCGCCCTTCGCGGCGGCGCGAACGGCTTCGCCGAACGCCTTGTCGCCGAACTCCTCGCGCTTGCCCAGACCCACGAGCAGCACGCGCGGGGCGGCCACGCCGGCGAGCGAGCGCAGCAGCAGCGTCGAGCCGCGCTTGCCGGTGGCGTCGCCGCTCTTGACGGCCGCGCGCAGCGCGCCCCTGGACGCCACGTCGACGCGCCGCGCCGCTGGCGTCAGTTCGCCGTCCGCGTAGATGCCGACCGCGACGCAATCGACCTTCGCCGTCTCGGCTGACGCAAGCTTCGTGCTAAAGTCCATCGCGCTTCCGATCCTTCTCGTTCGTTGATCCGTTCGCGCCAAGGGCCACGTCCCGAGGCCGTCGAAAGGCTGCGTATCGAGCCGATCGATGGGCTCCGCCCTGAGCCTGCCGACCGTTCGCGGCGCCTTTGTCCCGAGACGGCGCGCCAGCCGACGCCGGCGCCGCGATGGCGGCGAAGTATAACGGCCGCCACTGCGGCGTCGCGCAGCGCCAGCGCGCGGAAACCGGGCGCAACGCCGAGCTGACGCCCAACCGGATGATCTTCAGGAAAGCCCTGATCGCCGAACTGTCGAACACCGCGGGCGCGGTGTTCACGGTGCTGTTCTCGATCATCTTTTCCGTGGGCCTGGTGCGCATCCTCGGCGAGGCTGCCGGCGGCCGCGTCGACAGCCAGGCGGTGTTCGCGATCGTCGCGCTGACCGCGTTGACCTACCTGCCGACGGTGCTAACACTGACGCTGTTCATCGCGGTGCTGATGACGCTGTCGCGTGCGTTCCGCGACTCCGAGATGGTCGTGTGGTTCGCCTCCGGGCGCAGCCTCGTCGATTGGGTGTGGCCGACGCTGCGCTTCGCCGCGCCGGTCATCGCGCTGGTGGCCGTGCTCGCGCTGGTCGTGTCGCCGTGGGCGAGCCGGCAGATCATCGAAAGCAAGCAGCGCTTTGAAAGCCGCGACGACGTCAGCAAGCTCGCACCGGGCCGTTTCATCGAATCGAGCGGCGCCGACCGCGTGTTCTTCGTCGAACACGTCGATCTGCAGACCGCGGCCGTGCGCGGCGTCTTCGTCAGCCATCGCAGCCAGGGCCGCGAGGGCGTGATCGTCGCCGCGCAGGGGGCGATCGAAGTCAGGCCCGATGGCGAACGCTACCTCGTGCTCGAAAAAGGGCGCCGCTACGAGGGCGTGCCGGGCCTGCCCGAGTACCGGATGCTCGAGTTCGACCGCTACGCGATCCGCCTGGACACCAAGCCCGATGCGCCGCTCGCCGAGCTGCAGGCGCGCGCCAAGCCGACGCAGGCGCTGCTCGCCGCGCCGACGACATGGCATCTGGCCGAGCTGCTGTGGCGTATCGGGCAGCCGGCCGCCGCCGCGCTGCTGGCGCTGCTGGCGATCCCGCTCGCGTACACCAACCCGCGCGTCGGCCGCTCGTTCAACCTGATCGTCGCGGTGCTGGTCTTCCTTCTGTACAACAACGCGCTGTCGGTCGTGCAGGCCTGGGTGCAGCAGGGGCGTCTTTCGTTCACGACCGGCGTCTGGCTCGCGCACGCGGCGGTGGCCGCCGTCGTGGTACTGCTGTTCGTGCGGCGCGTGTACATGCAGCGCTGGCTGCCGCGCTGGCTGGGCCGCCGCCCGCCGGCCGCCGGCGCGTCTGCATCGTCGGCGCCGATGCCGCTGCGCGGGACGTCGCCCGCTGGCGGCGGCTCGCTGCCGGCGGAACGCCGCCTGGGCGAGGGCGGATCGTGAAGACGCTGCGCCGGTATCTATCGCGCGAGATCGCCGCGGCGACCTCGTTCGTCGCGTTCGCGCTGCTCGCGCTGTTCTCGTTCTTCGACCTGATCAACGAGATCGAAGAGGTCGGCGCGAGCGGCTACCAGCTCGCGCAGGCTTTCGGCTACGTCGCGCTGTCGCTGCCTTCGCGCACCTACGAACTGATGCCGATCGCGGCGCTGATCGGAACGATCTACGCGCTGTCGAAGCTCGCCGCGAACTCCGAATTCACGATCATGCGCGTGTCCGGGATGAGCACGCGCCGGCTCGCGGGCTGTGTCATGCGCGTGGGGCTGGCGCTGGTCGCGCTGACCTATCTGCTCGGCGAGATCATCGCGCCGCCCGCGGAGCGGATCGCCCAGCGCACCAAGCTGCAGGCCACCGGGGCCACGCTCGCGCAGCAGTTCCGCTCGGGCGTCTGGGTGCGCGACGCGATCCGCGACGCTGCCGGCAACGTCGAGCGGCTGCGTTTCGTCAACGTGCGCGAGGTCCGCGCCGACGGAGCCACGCAGGGCTGGCGCATCTTCGAGTTCGACCGCGAGTTCAGGCTGCTGTCGATCAGCACCGCGCAAGCCGGGACTTACCTGCCCGGCGAAGCCGGCGGCAACTGGAGGCTGACCGACGTCGTGCAGACGCGCGTGCCGGAGGTCGTCGCCGCCGATACCGCGCCGACGGCGCTGCGCACGCAGATCGTGCGCGAGCCGCAGCGGATGTGGACCTCGGAGCTGACACCGGAGATCTTCGGCGTCGTGCTGGTCAAGCCCGAGCGCATGGCCGCATACAAGCTGGCGCAATACGTGCGGCACCTCGCGGAGAACCGGCAGGACACCAGCGTCTACGAGATCGCGTTCTGGAACAAGGTCTTCTACCCGCTGGCGATCCTGGTCATGATGGCGCTCGCGCTGCCGTTCGCGTACCTGCACGTGCGCGCCGGCAGCGTGAGCCTGAAGATCTTCTCGGGCATCATGATCGGCGTAGGTTTTTACATGCTCAACAAGCTGTTCGCGCACCTGGGCGTGCTGCACATCTGGCCGCCGATCGTGATCGCCGCGCTGCCGAGTCTGGTCGTGCTGAGCGTGGCGCTGGCGGCGCTGTACTGGATCGAGCGGCGTTAGCCGCACGTGGCGCCACGGGGCCGCCGCGGACGGCGGCACGGTTTCAGCGAGCGCCCGTGCGTTGCTCCTCGCTGCGAGTCTTGGCGCGGAACGGATAGGCGCCGCCCGGCTTGCCCTTCGGCGCGACTCGCAGCGACAGGATCATCGTCAGCGCCAGCACCGTGACGGTGAACGCAAGCGACCAGGTGACCGGAATCTTGTAGACATCGACGAGCAGCATCTTGGCGCCGATGAACACCAGCACGATCGCCAGCCCGTACGACAACAGGTGGAAGCGCTCGTGCATGCCGGCGAGCAGAAAGTACATCGCGCGCAGCCCGAGGATCGCGAACACGTTCGAGGTCAGCACGATGAACGGGTCGGTCGTGATCGCGAAGATCGCCGGGATCGAGTCGACCGCAAAAATGACGTCGACGATGCCGATCAGCACGATCACGACGAACAGCGGCGTAGCCATTTTCACGCCGTCGACGACCGTAAAGAACCTCTCGCCGTCGTAGCCCGGCGCGATCTTGATGTGCCGGCGCATCCAGCCGAGCGCCGGGTTCGACTCCAGGTCAGGCTCCTGCCCGGCCGCCCACCACATCTTGACGCCGGTGAAAACCAGAAACGCGCCGAAGACGTACAGCACCCAGTGGAACTGCGCGATCAGCCACGCGCCGATCAGGATCATCACAGCGCGCAGCACGAGGGCCCCCAGGATGCCGATCATCAGCACGCGCTTCTGGTATTCGGCCGGCACCGCGAAGTAGGTGAAGACCATCAGGAACACGAAGATGTTGTCGACCGCGAGCGCCTTCTCGACCAGGTAGCCGGTAACGAACTCGAGCGCCTTGGTGTCCGCCAGCGCGTTGCCCTCGAGTCCGCCGAGGTACCACCACAGCCAGCCGACGAAGACGAAGGAGACCGCGACCCAGACGAGCGACCAGACCGCCGCCTCCCGGATCGATACCTTGTGCGCGCCCTGTTTCGACATCGCAAAAAAGTCGACCAGCAGGGCGGCGAAAACGAAGGACACAAAAAGCGTCCACATCAGCGGCGTGCCGATGGTCATCATGGGAATGCCTCGTTGTGCGGCCTGGCGCGGACCGGGGGAGTTGCCGGTATGCCTCGCTGGTCTTGCCGTACGGAGCGCGGTGTGCGATCCGTTCTACGGCGCCGGGTGGAAATCGCGCGCCAACTCGACTCCTCGTCCGTGCTGACGACGCCGCAGCAAGCCGCCCTGCGTGGCGCCGGGCGTTCGAGCTACTCCCCATCAGAGGCGCGTGGATTAAAGCAGCGGCACCCTTCCTTGGTCAACGGTATCCCCGTCGACCGAGGGAAAGCCCGGAGCGATTGCGAACGTTGCGCGCGTCGCTTCCGCTGCGCGGCGCGCTCGCGGGTCGTCGGAGCGTCAGGGTAATCCCTTATGTTCGCGGTCCGGACTGCGGCGGCAGCGGCGTGGGCCGCCGCGTGCAGTTCGGGTCCGGATCCGCTGACGAAGCCGGGTTATCGATGAGGTTGACGATCCAGTGACATCTGCGCCACAGCGCGCGGCGCGACGCGGGCCTGCGCTTCCAGCCGGCGCGCGTGCTGTGGCTGTGGGTCGTCGTGATCGTCGTGTTCTTCTCCGCGTCGTCGTCGAAACTCGCTTCGTACGTGCTGCCGGTGGTGCC
>JBBIJJ010000204.1:0-6485 GCA_037446035.1 Burkholderiales bacterium | reverse complement strand
CGCAGCTTCGCTCCACGCTTCCTCCCCACACTCGGTCACCCTCATGCAGTTGCGCTTCGCTTCGCTCGCTGTGATCAACTTACGGTGGGACTTGCACCCACAAGAGTGCGCCCGTGCCGGGCGCACAAGAAAAAGCCCCGGCTCGGCGGGGCTTTTCTTGACTCGCAGCGATGCCGGTTAGAGCTTCTGCGCCGACATGAAGTTGTCGAATTCGCGCTCGGCCACGCGGAACCACAGCACCTGATCGGCGCGGAACTTCGACCAGTCTTCGAAGACCTTCTTCCAGTTCGGGTTCTTTGCCGAAAGCTCCGCATACAGCGCCTCGGCCGCCTTGAACGCCGCTTCCATCACTGGCCGCGGCATCGGACGAAGAACGGCGCCGCCCGCGACCAGGCGCTTGAGCGCCGCCGGGTTGCGCGCGTCGTAGCGCGCCTGCATCACCACGTGCGCGTGCGTGGCCGCCGCTTCGACCATCGGCTTGTACTCCGCCGGCAGCGCGTCCCACGCCTTGCTGTTGACATACAGCGAAAGCTGCGCACCGCCTTCCCACCAGCCGGGGTAGTAGTAGAACTTGGCGACCTTGTGGAAACCGAGCTTCTCGTCGTCGTACGGGCCCACCCATTCGGTGGCGTCGATCGTGCCTTTTTCCAGCGCCGCGTAGATCTCTCCGCCCGGGATGTTTTGCGGCACCCCGCCGATGCGCTCCAGCACCCTGCCGCCAAAGCCGCCGATGCGCATCTTCAGGCCCTTGATGTCGGCCAGGCTCTTGATCTCCTTGCGGTACCAGCCGCCCATCTGCGTGCCGGTGTTGCCCATCACGAAGTTGACGATGTTGTAGTTGCGGTAGAACTCGCGCATCAGCTTCATGCCGTTGCCGTCGAACATCCACGCCGTCTGCTGGCGGTAGTTCAGACCGAACGGAACTGCGGTGTCCATCGCGAACGTATCGTCCTTGCCGAAGAAGTAATACGGCGCGGTGTGCGTGCACTCGACGGTACCGTTTTGTACTGCGTCGAGCACGCCGAACGGCGGCACCAGTTCGCCGCCGGCGTGCACGCTGATCTCGAACTTGCCGCCGCTGGCGTCCTTCACGAACTTCGAAAACACCTCCGCTGCGCCGAAGATCGTATCCAGCGCTTTCGGGAAACTGGACGCCAGGCGCCAGCGGATCGCGGCTTGTGCGTGAACCGCCGGCGCGACCAGCGCCGCAGCGGCTGCGCCGGTGCCGACGCCGGCCTTGCGTAGGAATGCACGTCGTTGCATGGGGTCTCCTTGGAGTAGAGGTGGCGGACGAATCGAGCGTGTGGCCCTGACCGCGTACTGGGACTGCGCGTCGCCGAATGCGCCCGGGCGCGAATTGTATCCTTCCCGCAGCGCGCTCAGGCGCCGCCGACTGTCATGCCCTCGACGATCACCGAACCGGCGATCTTCGAGCCGCGGATCACCGGGTCGGCGCCGACGGCGACGATGCGACGGAACATCTCGCGCAGGTTGCCCGCGATCGTGATCTCCTCGACCGGGTAGGCGATCTCGCCGCGCTCGACCCAGAAGCCGCTGGCGCCGCGCGAATAGTCGCCGGTCACGTAGTTCACACCCTGCCCGATCAATTCGGTCACCAGCAGGCCGGTGTCGAGTCGCTTCAACATCGCTTCGAAATCGTCAGCGGGCGCCGTGCGCGTCGAACGCAGTTCGAGGTTGTGCGCACCGCCGGCGTTGCCGGTCGTCTTCATGCCGAGCTTGCGCGCCGAGTAGCTCGACAGGAAGTAGCCGTTCAGGATCCCGCTTGCGACGACGTCGCGCTGCAGGCCGCGCACGCCTTCTTCGTCGAACGGACTCGACCCCAGGGCGCGGGGCAAGAACGGGTCCTCGCGGATCGACACGTGATCGGCGAACAGCGGCACGCCCAGCGCATCGACCAGGAACGAGGCCTTGCGGTACAACGCGCCGCCGCTGGCGGCCTGCACGAAGTTGCCGACCAGCCCGCACGCCAGCGGCGCCTCGAACAGGATCGGACATTGGCGCGTGGCGAGCTTGCGCGCCGACAAGCGCGCCAGCGCGCGGCGCGCGGCGTACGCGCCGATCGCCTCCGGCGCGG
The DNA here is from genome assembly GCA_037446035.1 of Burkholderiales bacterium. Taxonomy (GTDB): domain Bacteria; phylum Pseudomonadota; class Gammaproteobacteria; order Burkholderiales; family Burkholderiaceae_F; genus DSNY01. The sequence continues at coordinate 4,390 of JBBIJJ010000204.1, read as the reverse complement.
CAAGCTCTTCGGGCACGCGCGTCGAGCTGTACCAGTCGTCGCGCTGCATCCCGCCGCGGCCCTTGGCGATCGGCGCCACCGAAATCGAGTGGCGCGAATACGGATAGCCGGCGGCGAAGCCGCGCGTGTTGGCGAGCACGAAGCGGCCAGACGACGTGTAGACGTTCGCGCCTTCGGAATTGACGATCTGCGGGCTGACGTCGAACGCGGCCTGCTCGCAACGGCGCGCGATCTCGATCGCCGCATCGGTCTCGATGTCCCACGGGTGAAACAGGTCGAGCTCGCGCGGCGCGCGCTCGAGCGTCTCCTCGTCGGGCAGGCCCGCCGCCTCGTCCTCGGCGGTGAAGCGCGCGATGCTGTGCGCCGCCGCGACCGCCTGCCGCACGGCCTGCGGCGCGAAGTCCGACGTCGATGCGTGCCCGCGGCGCTTGCCGAGATAGACCGTCACCGCCAGCCCCTTGTCGCGCGTGTGCTCGATCGTCTCGACTTTCATCTTGCGCGTGGTCACCGACAGGCCGACCGACTCGCTGACTTCGCTCGACGCATCGCTCGCGCCAAGCGCCTTCGCGTGGTCGAGCGCCGCAAGCGCCAGTTCGCGCAGGCGATCGTCGGACAGGGAGAAGATCGAACTCATCGACACCTCGGCGCCGCCCGCTTGGTCCCGGTTGGGCTGTCGCAGGCGGCCGCTATCATAGCCGCCGATGCACGAGCCGCCCTTCGCAGAACGACCGAGCAAGACGCAGCGCAAGCGCGCGATGACCGCGCTGCAGGCGCTTGGTGCCGAGCTCGTCAAGCTCACGCCCCAGCAGCGTGCACGCATCGATCTGCCCGACGCCTTGCGCGAGGCGATCGATGCCGCCGGCCGTAGCGCCAGCCACGAGGCACGCCGACGCCAGATGCAGTACATCGGCAGGCTGATGCGCGGGGTCGACGCCGACGCGATCCGCGCCGCCATCGGGCGCGCGACCGGCGACTCGGCGGAAGCGGTGGCGCTGATGCACCGCGCCGAACGCTGGCGCGACCGGCTGCTCGACGACGACGGCGCCTTGACCGCGTTCCTCGGCGATCATCCGCAGGCCGACGCGCAACGGCTGCGCGCGACGATCCGCGCCGCACGCCACGAACGCGCCGCCGGCGCCGCGCCGAGGCACGCGCGCGCACTGTACCGTTTGCTGCACGAAACCCTGAGCGGACAGACGCGATGAAGGCGCAGCGCTCGCATCCGGACGAACTGATCGTCGGCCTCGTATCGATCTCCGACCGCGCCGCCGCGGGCGTCTATGCGGACCAGGGGCTGCCGGGGTTGCGCGACTGGCTCGCGCGCGCGCTCAGAACGCCGTGGCAGGCGCACGAGCGTCTGATCCCGGACGAGCGCGCGACGATCGAGACCACGTTGATCGAACTGGTCGACGCGGTCGGCTGCGATCTCGTGCTGACCACCGGCGGAACGGGTCCGGCGCGGCGCGACGTGACGCCGGAGGCCACGCTGGCCGTGGCCACGCGCGAGATGCCGGGCTTCGGCGAGCAGATGCGGCGCATCTCGCTCGAGTTCGTGCCGACCGCGATCCTGTCGCGCCAGGTCGGCGCGCTGCGCGAGACCGCCGACCACGCCGCGCTGATCATCAACCTGCCCGGCCAGCCGCGCGCGATCCAGGAGACGCTCGAGGGGCTCAAGGCCGCCGACGGCACGGTCAAGGTGCCCGGCATCTTCGCCGCGGTGCCCTATTGCATCCAGTTGATCGGCGGACCCTACGTCGAAACCGACGACGCGGTGTGCAAGGCCTTTCGCCCCAAGGCGGCGCTGCGCGCATGACGGCCAGCGGCGCGCCGGCCGACGGGCTCGAGGCCGTCGAACTGCAGACGACGCGCAGCCCCGCGGCGGCGGTGATCTGGCTGCACGGGCTCGGCGCCGACGGCTACGACTTCGTGCCGGTGGTGCGCGAGCTGGAGGCTTTCGGCGCACCGCCGGCGCGCTACGTCTTTCCGCACGCACCGATGATGCCGGTGACCATCAACGGCGGCGTCGTGATGCGCGCGTGGTACGACATCCTCGGCAGCGATCCGGCGCGGCGCGAAGATGAAGCCGGCATCCGCGCGTCGCAGGCTGCGGTCGAAGAACTGATCGCACGCGAGGTCGCGCGCGGCACACCGCCGGCGCGCATCGTGCTCGCCGGGTTCTCGCAGGGCGGCGCGATCGCGCTGCAGACGGGGCTGCGTCAAGCGCAGCCGCTGGCGGGACTCGTGGCGCTTTCGTGCCACCTGCCGCTGGCGCAGCGCTTCGAAGCCGAGCGCGCCGCCGCCAGCGTGCGGGTGCCGATCTTCCTCGCGCACGGCGCAGCCGACACGGTCGTTCCAATTGCCCGCGGCGCGGCCGCGCGCGATCGACTCATGGCACTCGGCCATCCGGTGCACTGGCACGAGTACCCGATGGCGCACTCGGTTTGCGCCGAGGAGATCCGCGACCTCGCTGCATTTCTGCAGGCGGTCCTGCGCTGAGAAGCGGTGAAGATTTCTCGCGAGCGGGCCGCCGTCGAGGCGCACCCGGCCGCAGGGCCGAGACATGTCCACCAGATAGGCGAGGCGCGAGCCCGCCGTTCGCCGCAGCCGCACGTGTGCCCAGCGCACGCCAAGTCCGCCGCAGGCGGGCGGCCGAAGCCAGCGCCGCGCGACGACGCCGGCGGGCCGCGCAGCATCGACGGCTTCTGAGCGAAGCGGGCCGAGGGCGGGGCGCGATTCGTCGCCCGCCCGCGTCCGTGTAGGAATCGCTCCGACACGCGGCGCCGGGAAGCGGCGTTCGTCGGCGCCTTATCGGGCCGCTGCGCGCGCGCGGCGACCGCCACAATGCGCTTGCTTGCAGGACGCCGCCGACACGAAGCGTCCGCACCCAGAAACACGACCTTGTGGGGGTCAGGACATGAACGGGTCAGATGCGCGCGCCCAGCCGCGCCGCTACACGCAGCTGCCGCGCTACTTCCGCTGGTTTTCCGATCACTGCGTGCTGCGCCAGCTCGACGCTTCTGACGGCGCGCGGATGCTGGAGGCCACCGCGCAACCCGCGGCGGCGAGCTGCGGCACGATGGCCGCACCGCGCAGTGCGCCCGCGGTCGAGCGCTACGTTCGCGACACGCAGTCCGACTGGCAGCGCGGCGCGCGCTACGCGATGGCGCTCGTGCGCAAGCAGACACACGAATTCGTCGGCTGGATCGAATTGCGCGCCACGACCGAACGCCACGCCTGGCTCGTGGACTGGTTTGTCCATCCGCGCTTTGCCGGCTCGGCGATCGCGGGCGAAGCGCTGACGGCCGCCGCCGACCTGATGTTCTCCGCGCTCGACGCGCAGCGGCTGCTGGCGCACTGCCCTCACGGCGATGCCGGCATCGAACGGCTGCTCAACGACGCCGGCTTCATCGAGCTGGCGCCGGCCGGCAGCGTCGATCGCGCCAGCGGCCGCGCGCGGCCGCACGCGCTGTACGAACTCGGACGCCGCGACTGGCTGGCGATGTGCCGCGAACGCGAGGCGCTGCCCTCACCCGCGATCGGTGCGACCTTCGGCCGGCGCATGGAGCTCGCGCTCGCGTAAACCGCTTTCTCCCTCCTCGAGAAGCCTCGGGCGGCTGCAAGCCGCCCTTTTTTTGCCCCTCAGTTCCGGCCGCGATCGACGCTGAACTTGCCGGCGCCGAACGCCATGACCATCAGCATGCCGCCGAAGATCGCGAGGTTCTTCCAGAACGCCAACATCTCCGGATACTGCTTGTCGGCCGGCAGCGTCCAGTAGGGGTGAAACAGGAACATCGTCGCGAGCGTAAGGATCGCGATGGCGAGCGCGGCCCAGCGTGCCTTCCAGCCGATGCTCAGCGCGATACCGGCCACGACCTCGACCGCGATGGCGATGGCGGCGCCGACCTCGGGCAACGGCAGGCCCTTGGACGCGATGTAGCCCGCCGTCCCGGCGAATCCGCCGATCTTCTCGATGCCCGATTTCACGAAAATCGCGGCGAGCGCGATGCGCCCCATCGGCGCGGACAGGTCCTGCACTTCCCCATGACGAATCCGCCTAGGGTCTGTTGACATATGGATCGCGTTTGCGGCGGGCCGGATCGTGGCGCAGGGCTAGGCGCGGGCAGCGAGACCCTTGGCCCGCGCCAAGGACCCGAGCCGCAACAACGCCATGCGCCCTGAGCCGGCCCCCCGCCCCGCAGGGTGATCCCTCCAGAAGCCACGGCACGCGTGCATGCGAAGGTTTGGTGGGCGCACGTGCCGTGCCCCTGGCTCTTGGATAGCGGGCCTTCTGGAGGGGTCACGCAAGTGCGAGTCATATGTCAACAGACCCTGGGTTCAGGGCAGGTCGAACACCAGCACCTCTGCGGCCTTGCCTGCGCGCAGCGCGATG
>JBBIJJ010000203.1:0-6674 GCA_037446035.1 Burkholderiales bacterium | reverse complement strand
ACGCGCCGCCGCGCAACGACGATACTGCTTATGCGGTCGGGGCGCCGTGATTCCAATCGGCCGCGACACATCCCCAGCCTGCGGGCGGGGACTGGCGAGAGGGCGATTGGCCCGTCGCCGGGACACGGCGCCCCGCCGCCTTTTTGCCTCCTGCGCAGCGCGCATCGCGAGCGACCGCACGCGGCGCGCGCGTTTGCCGTCGCTCGCAGACCGCACCGGCGGCGCCGATCAACGCGGTCGCCGCAACACCGGCACGACGGCCGTCTCGACGCCGAAGGGCAGCGCCAGTAAATCGGCGATGACCTGGTCGAGATCGGCGCGATGATTGAGCACCCGATCCACCGCGCGCGCGATCGGCATGTCCACGCCGAGTCGCTCGGCGAGCGCGACCACGGCCTCGGCCGAGTGCACGCCTTCCTGCACCGTGATGCGTTCGGCCAGCACGTCCGGGAGCTTGCGGCCTTCGCCGAGCGCGATGCCGAGCGACATGTTGCGCGACTGCGGGCTGTTGCACGACAGGTCGATGTCGCCGATGCCCGACAGCCCCATGAAGGTCTCCAGGCGCGCGCCGAGAGCGAGCCCGAGCCGCACGGTTTCGGCCAGTCCGCGCGCGACCAGCGTGGCGCGCGCATTGCTGCCGAGCTTTTTCCCGGTGGCGATGCCGCACGCGATCGCGAGCACGTTCTTCAGCACGCCGCCCAACTGCGCGCCGATCATGTCGTCCGACAGGTAGACGCGGAAGCGCGCGCTGCCGAGCGCGCTTTCCAGCCGCGCGCCGAGCACCGGATCGGCGCACGCCAGCGTCACGCCGGTCGGCAGATCGACCGCGATCTCGCCGGCGAAGGAGGGTCCGCCAAGCACGGCGACCGGCGACTCGGGCAGCGTTTCGGCGAGCACCTGCGACATCAGCGCGGTGGTGCCGCGCTCGATGCCCTTGGAGCAACTCACCACGGGCGTGCCGGGCGCCAGGTGCGGGCGCAGCGCCTGCGTGACCGCGCGCATATGCTGCGCCGGCGGCGCCAGCACGACGAACTGCGCGCCGTGCGCGGCGAGCGCGATGTCGTTGCTCGCGAGGATGCCTGCCGGCAGCGTCACGCCGCGCAGGTAGGCGGGGTTACTGCGCTCGCCGTTGATCGCGGCGACGATTTCCGGCTCGCGCGCCCACAGCACGATGTCGTGACCACGCCGGCGCAGCACGCAGGCCATCGCCGTGCCGAAGGCACCGCCGCCGATGATTCCGACCCGCGCCATCCGACATGCTAGGCGCAGCGGCCGGTGCGCCCGTTGACGATCGTCACGTTCGCCCGACGCCTGTTTCGGCGTCGATGCGCGCCGTGCCCGCTGCGGGGCGGGACGTGCGCGCGGCGAGCAGTTGCTGCGCGAACTCGGCGAAACCGGCGCCTTCGGCCGCGGCCGTCACGTGCGGCGGCTTGTGCGCGAGCGCATCGGCGAAGTGCGCGATGTTGGCGACCGCGGCCGAAACGGGAAAGTACGCGAACATCGGCTCGTCGTTCGGCGAGTCGCCGATGAAGGCGAGCGCGTCGCGGTGGCGCGCGAGATCGACGCCGAACTGCTCCAGCATCAGCCGGCGCGTCATCGTCAGCTTGTCGTACTGCCCGAACCACGCGTTCACGTGGATCGAGCTGACCTTGACCGTCAGCCCCTGCGCTTCGAGCAGCGCGACGATGCGTTGCACCTCGCCCGCGGGCAGCGGGGCCACGTCCTCGCAGTAGTCGATCGCCAGATCCGCTTCGCGATACGCCTGGTCGGCCGCCAGCCGCGCGCCCGGCACCGTGCGCAGCACCTGCGCACCGATGGCGGCCAGCCGTGCGCGGTCGGCCGCGCGCTCGGCGTCGCTGCGCGCGTAGCGGCGCGTCATGCGGCGGCTGGCGCGGTCGTAACGGAAGTAGAACGCGCCGTTTTCGCCGACCACCGCGGCCACCGGCCAGAAGCGCGCGATCAGGTCGCACCAGCCGGCCGGCCGCCCGGTCACCGGGATCACCAGCAGCCCGGCCGACTGCAGCGCTTCGAGCGCCGCGTACGCGGCGGCGCCCAGCCGGCCGCCGGACGTGATCGTGCCGTCGATGTCGGTGAGCACGCCGCGCAGGCGTGCGAGCGTGGTCGCGGGCCACGGCAGCGGGGGCGGGCAGGTCTGGTCCATCAGATCGGCGGGTGGGCGGCGCGGCCGATTATCCCGAATCGGCGCAGCACTCGCGTCACGCCGCGCGCGGGCGCGGCGATTCGACTATCGTGAGACGAGGTGAAGCAAATGGCGGCACGCCGCTGAACTGCCACCCCGATTCCATGCTGGCGATGCCTTCCGAACCCGTCGTCGATGCCGCACCCGGTCTGCCCCGGCGTGTCGGCGTCGCGCTGGGCAGCGGCTCGGCGCGCGGGCTCGCGCACATCGGCGTGCTGCACGCGATCGAGGAGGCCGGACTCGAGGTGGCGGCGATCGCCGGTGCCAGCATGGGTGCCTTCATCGGCGGCGTGTATGCGGCCGGCCGGCTGGAGCGGCTCGCGGCCGAGTTCCGTGCGATGGACTGGAAGGGCATCACCGCACTGCTCGATCCGGTGTTCGCGCGCTCCGGACTGATCGGCGGGCAGAAGGTCGCCGACTGGGTGCGCGCGCAGGTTGGCGCGGTCACGATCGAGTCGCTGCCCATCGCGTTTCGCGCGATCGCGACCGATCTGGCCAGCGGCGAGGCGGTGGCGATCGGCGCGGGCGACCTCATCGAGGCGGTACGCACCAGCATCGCGGTGCCGGGCATCTTCACGCCGGCGCGCGTCAACGGGCGCGTGCTGGTCGACGGCGGACGGGTCGATCCGGTGCCGGTCGGCGCGGTGCGCGCGCTCGGCGCCGACTTCGTGATCGCGGTCGACCTGAACCGCGACATCGTGCAGCACCGGCTCGGGCGGACGACCGCGGCCAGCGGCAACGACCGCCCGTACGCGCAGGCACTGGCGCGACTGCTCGGCAACGGCACCGCCGACAGCCCGGTGCGCGCACAACTGCGGCGCTGGCTCGCGCGCGAGAAGGCCGCCGCTGCCCGGCATCTTCGACGCTCTGCTGGCGTTGATCTACATCATGCAGGCGCGCATCACGCGCGCCACGCTGCGCCACGATCGGCCGCAGGTCCTGGTCCAGCCGCCGCTGGGCGCGGTGCGGTTCATGGAGTTCGACCGTGCGCGCGAGATCATCGACATCGGCTACCACGCCGCCAAGGCGTGCCTGGCCGCGTGGCGGCGGTCGCCCCGCCGGTGCCGGGCACACACGCAAGGGGAAGACACACATGGCACTGAAGCACTCCACGATGATCGAACTCGCCACGCCGGCGCCGGACTTCGCGCTCCCCGACGTGGTGAGCGGCCGTACGGTCCGGCTGGCGGACTTTGCCGCCGCGCCGGCACTGCTCGTCGCCTTCATCTGCAATCACTGTCCGTACGTCAAGCACATCCGCGCGGGCTTCGTTGCGTTCGCGCGCGAATATCAACCCAAAGGGTTGGCCATCGTCGCGATCAGCGCCAACGATCCCGCCGCCTATCCCGACGACGCGCCCGAAGCGATGGCGCGCGAGGTCGGCGCCGCCGGCTTCACGTTCCCGTACCTGTACGACGAGGCGCAGGCGACCGCGCGCGCGTTCAACGCGATCTGCACGCCGGACTTCTTCCTGTTCGATCGCGCACGCAGGCTGGCGTACCGCGGCCGCTTCGACGCGAGCCGGCCCGGCGCGGACGTGCCCGTCACCGGCGCCGATCTGCGCGCCGCCGCCGACGCCGTGCTGGCCGGCCGCCCCGCGCCTGCCGAGCAGCACCCCAGCATGGGCTGCAGCATCAAGTGGAAGCCGGGCAACGCGCCGGCGTATGCGAGCTGAATTCGTCCGCAAACGGTCGATCGCCCCAGGCGACGCGCATCCCCGTGCCCTCGAAGCAGAGGGCGCGACGGCGACGCGATCCCCGGATGATCGCGGCGGTGGCCAGCGGTAACCGATGACACGCACAGGCAAGCCGACGCTGGCGAGCGGTTGCGCGGCGGCCGCGCGTGCCTACGCGCGGCGCGGCTGGTCACCGATTCCGATCGAACCTCACGGCAAGCGGCCGCTCGTCGCGTGGCTCGAGCTGCAGCGGCGCATCGCCGACGACGAGCAGATCGCGGCATGGTTTGCGCGCTGGCCCGATGCGAACGTCGGCATCGTCACGGGCCGCGTGTCGGGGATCGTCGTCGTCGACGTCGATGCGCGCCACGGCGGCCTGGACAGCCTCGAGCAATTGCAGCGCGCGCACGCCGCGTTGCCGCCGACGGTCGAAGCCGTCACCGGCGGTGGTGGCCGTCACCTGTATTTCGCGCACCGCGAGCCGCTGCTGCACAACCGTGTGGGACTGCGCCCGGGCATCGATCTGCGCGCCGAAGGCGGCTGCGTCGTCGCACCCCCTTCGATGCACCCCAGCGGCCGCCGCTACGCGTGGGTGCCCGGACATGCGCCCGGGTCGCTGGCGCCGGCGCCGCTGCCGCCGTGGTTGGTCGCGCTGCTGCGTGGTGCGGCGCAGACCGGTCACTCGCTCGCCCATTGGCGCGAGCTGGTGCGCGCCGGCGTGGCCGAAGGCGAACGCAACAACACGCTCGCCTCGCTGACCGGCCATCTGCTCTGGCACGGCGTCGACCCGGCCGTCGCCCTCGAACTGCTGCTGGCGTGGAATCGCATGCGCTGCCGGCCGCCGCTGTCCGACGAAGAGGTTGCGCGCGTCGTGCAAAGCATCGCGCGACTGCACGAGCGCGAGGCGGGCGCGGACGGCTGAGGGCCGGTGCGCGAATGACGCCGATCCACGCGCTGCTGGCGCGGATCCGCTGGGATCCGGAGTTCGGCCGTGGAAACTTCACGATCGGCTACTGGGACCGCATCGCGCGCGCCGTCGTGCGCGTGCCGCTGGCGCGCATCGAGTGCGATCCCGCGGATCCGAGCCGTTTCGTCGCGGTCGAGGCCGACGGCTCGGAAGGTGTGAATCTTTCTACTGCGCGGCCCGCTGGCGTCGTTGCGCGGTGCTCGGGCCTCGCCTATCCGCTTGATATGTCTCGGCCCTGCGGCTGCGTGCGCCTAGCCAGCGGACCGCTCGCGACGAAACCTTCACACCTTCTTCGTTCACGACGCGCCGTTGCATCGCGTGCGCGAAGTCTGGCGCGACGGCGAACTGATCTGGCGGCGCGCCGCACGCGCCTGCGCCTGAATCGCGGGGTGGAGGAAAGGCGCCGCGCGCATCGCGCGGCGGCATCGACGTCAGTGCGTCCGCACGAACGGACATCGCGCGCGCAGCGCGCGCGGCAGCAGCGCCACACCGCACTCGTTGCCGAGCGTTTCGGCGACGACGACGTCGTCCGGATCCTCGAAGTCGGTCCGCAGCGGCTTGCCTTGTGCTGCGGCCAGCGCGTGCACGTAATCGCCGACGGCGCGCTCGACGTCCTGCGTGTTCAGCGCATCGTCCAGACCGCGGCGCTCGATTCGCACGCAGAAGCTGCCCCCGCTCATGCGCTGGACCATCGGTGCGACGGCCGCGCGCAGCCGTTCGACGAAGGTCTCGGGCGTGAACAGGAAGACGCTTTCCGCGGGGATCACGCGGCCCAGGCGCTGCGTCCATGGCGCACTGGCGGCATGCGCTTCGCTCAGCGCGGACAAGAAGGCGTCGACGTCGTCGACCCAACCGACGCACACGCCGCGAAACGGCGTCGCGCGGAAGCGTCCGAACCGCGCCAACGCGCCGAGCAGTTCGCGCCGCACGTGTGGGCCCGGCCGCACGGTCACGAGCACGTTCCAGTCCATGCAGTCATCCAGCCTGACGCAAGGTCACGATACCGTCGTCGCGCAGTCCGACCCCCCATCGCGCGCACCGGTGCGCTCGACCCCAGCGACACGCCGTGACGTTCCGTACGAGGGTCCTCGTCGTCCCGAACAACGGTCCTGGTCATTCAGTGCGCGGGTCCTCGTCGTCCCGAACCACGCGTCGTCGGCGCGCGCGACACTCGTGTCCGTCTTCCCGAACGACACACTCCGTGTCATCCCGAGCAGCCTCGTGTCATCCCGAGCGCCCTCGTGTCATCCCGGACAACCTCGTGTCATCCCGAGCAGGCTCGTATCATCCCGGACAGCCTCGTGTCATCCCGGACAGCCTCGTGTCATCCCGAGAGGCCTTTTTTGTCATCTGAGAGGCCTTTTTTGTCATCCCGAGCGAAGCGAGGGATCTCGGCGTCGCACGCGGCCGAGATTCCTCGCCCCGGCCCACGACCGGGGCTCGGAATGACGAGGCAGGCCGGCGTACGACCGGGGCTCGGAATGACGAGGCAGGCCGGCGTACGACCGGGACTCGGAATGAAGAGGCAGACCGGCCCACGACCGGGGCTCGGAATGACGAGGCAGGCCGGCGTACGACCGGGACTCGGAATGAAGAGGCAGACCGGCCCACGGCCGGGGCTCGGAATGGCGAGGCAGGCCGGCCCACGGCCGGGACTCGGAGTGAGGAGGCAGGCCGGCCCACGGCCGGGACCCGGAACGTCGATGAAAGTCGGCGCAAGGCAGGGCTCGGCACGACGGCGCCGCGGAATGACCAGGCAACGGCGGCGCCGAATGACGGCGCATCGGCGACCCGCAAACGGCGTACGAACGCGGGCTCTGAAACCGAGCCGG
>JBBIJJ010000202.1:0-6686 GCA_037446035.1 Burkholderiales bacterium | reverse complement strand
GTGATTCCAGGCCGCCTCGTCCTGGTCATTCCGAGCCGAAGGCGAGGAATCCCGGCGTCTCGCACCGCCGAGATCCCTCGTCACTTCGTTCCTCGGGATGACGGGAAACCGCAGCGCCGGGGACGACGGGGAGAGTGCGGCGCGCGCGCTGACGAGATGCGTGCCGGTGCCCGGGCGCATCGCATCCGCCGGCGCAGCGACGCTCAGCCGGCAAACCCCTGCCTGACCATCGCGCGCCGAACGAACGCGATCTGGGTGGCGAGCGGCAGATTCTTCGGACACACGTCGTGGCAGGCGAGCAGCGACATGCAGCCGAACACGCCGTCGTCGTCGCCGACCAGCTCGTAGTAGTCGGCGTCGCCGCGCGCATCCCGCGGATCGAGGCGGAAGCGCGCGATCTTGGCCAGCCCCACCGCGCCGACGAAGTCCGTGCGCATGCGCGCGGTGCCGCAGGCGGCGACACAGCAGCCGCATTCGATGCAGCGGTCGAGCTCGTAGATCTTTTCCGCAAGATCGGGATCCATGCGCTCCTCGATGCGCGTGAGGTCGAGCTCGCGCTGCTTCGCGTGCACCCAGGTCTGCAGCCGTTCGCTCATCGCCCGCATCCACTTGCCGGTGTTGACCGACAGGTCGCCGATCAGCTCGAAGTACGGCAGCGGTGCGAGCGTGATCTCGGCGCCGAGGTTTGCGGTCAGCGTGCGGCAGGCAAGCCCCGGGCGGCCGTCGATCAGCATCGCGCACGAACCGCAGATGCCGGCACGGCAGACGAAGTCGAACTGCAGCGACGGGTCCTGCTTTTCGCGGATCTCGTTCAGCGCGATGAACAGGGTCATGCCGTCGGCTTCTTCCAGCTCGTAGGACTGCATGCGCGGGACGTCGCCCGCTTTCTGCGGGTTGAACCGCAACACGCTGATGCGAATGCGCCGGTGCGAATCCGTTCCGGTCGCGCCGCCGTTGGTCGTGCCGACCAGCCGCGACGTGTCGATGATGGCCTGGTGCGTCTTCGTATCCATTACGCAACCTCGCGCGCGGACGCCGCCGCGAAGGGTTCGTCGATACGCTCGTTGCGGCCGCGCAGCCGCGCCGGCAGCAGCTGCTCGAACGGCAGCAGCGCGGCCTGCAGCGCGAAGCGGTCGCCCGCGTACTGCTTGCCGATCGCCTCGACCTCGGCCAGCCGCGCCGCGGTGTCGGGGTGTTCGATGTAGTCCTTCGCGCCGTAGCCGCGCCAGCCCGGCGGCAGCTCCATTTTCTTCACGTCGAGCGGCTCGTAGGCGAGCGTGGGCAATGTGTCGGACTCGTTTTTCCAGGTCGCGAGCGTGCGCTTGAGCCATTGCGCGTCGTTGCGGCGCGGATAGTCGTGGCGATAATGCGCGCCGCGGCTTTCGGTGCGCACGAGCGCGCCGTACGCGATCGTCAGCGCGAGCTTGAGCATCTTCTGAGTGCGGTACGCGGTCACGAGCTCCGGATTGGCGCCGGCCGCCTTGTACGGCACGCCGATGTTGCGGCTGCGCGCGAGCAGCCGCTGCAGCGTCTCGACCGCCTGCTGCAGGTTCTCGCCGGTGCGGAAGATGCCGACCTTGTCGGTCATCAGCGTCTGCATCTCGGCGCGCAACGCGGCCGCGCTCTCGCTGCCCTTGCCGCTTAACAGGGCATCGAGCTTGGCCTGCTCGCGCGCGAGCGCTTCGCGCACCAGTCCGAGCGGGATGGCGAGGTCCTCGCGGTCGCAGAAGTCGGCGACGAACTCGCCGACGATCATGCCGGCGACGACGGTCTCGGCGACCGAATTGCCGCCGAGCCGGTTGAAGCCGTGCATGTCCCAGCAGGCGGCTTCGCCGGCTGCGAACAGGCCCTTCAACGTCGGGCTTTCGCCGGTGGGCTTGGTGCGCACGCCGCCCATCGTGTAGTGCTGCGCCGGCCGCACGGGGATCCAGTCGCGCACGGGGTCGACGCCGAGGAAGTAGTGGCAGATGTCGTAGACCTCGCGCAGGTTGTGCTTGATGTGGTGCTCGCCGAGCAGCGTGATGTCGAGCCACAGATGGTCGCCAAAGCGCGACTTCACCCCCTTGCCGCGCGCGATGTGCTCCTCCATGCGGCGGCTGACGACGTCGCGCGAGGCCAGTTCCTTTTTCTCCGGCTCGTAGTCCGGCATGAAGCGATGGCCGTCGGCGTCGCGCAGCAGTCCGCCGTCGCCGCGGCAGCCTTCGGTGACCAGGATGCCGGCCGGGAAGATGCCGGTCGGATGGAACTGCACCGCCTCCATGTTGCCGAGCGCGGCGACCCCGGTTTCCAGCGCGAGCGCGTGGCCGATGCCCTCGCAGATCACCGCGTTGGTCGTCACGCGATACAGCCGGCCCGCGCCGCCGGTGGCGATCGCGGTGGCCTTGGCGACATAGGCGGCGAGCTCGCCAGTGACGAGGTTGCGCACGACCGCGCCGTAGCAGCGCGCGCCGTCATGGATCAGCGCGAGCGCCTCGGTGCGTTCGTGCACGGGGATGCCGTTGCCGATCGCCTGCTCGCCGACGGCCTGCAGCATCGCGTGGCCGGTGCCGTCGGACACATAGCAGGTGCGCCACTTCTTGGTGCCACCGAAGTCGCGCTGCGCGATCAGCCCGTGCGCCGCGTCGCGTTCGGTGATCGTGACCTTCTGGCCGTTGATGATCACCGTGCGGTCGCCGCGGCGCACGCGGCTCCACGGCACGCCCCACGCGGCGAGTTCGCGCACCGCTTTCGGCGCGGTGTGGACGAACATGCGCACGACTTCCTGGTCCGCGCCCCAGTCGGAGCCGCGCACCGTGTCCTCGAAGTGCACGTCCTCGTTGTCGCCCTGCCCTTTGATCACGTTGCCGAGCGAGGCCTGCATGCCGCCTTGCGCGGCCTTGCTGTGCGAGCGCTTGGGCGGCACCAGCGACAGCACGAGCGCGTCGTGACCGCGCCGCTTCGCGGCGATCGCCAGCCTCAATCCGGCGAGTCCGCCGCCGATCACCAGCACGTCGGTGTAGATGATCTTCACGAATGCTCCTTCGGCCAACGGTAGGCGACCGTCTGCTGCGCGAGACCCGCTCTCCCCGGCAGGGCGAGGGGCGGCGGTAAGGCGGCCGAACGTCCCGACATCTCGTTTACTTCACGTTCGGTGTCGGTGCTTGCTGCCAGGCGGGCACGTAGGGTTCGCCGGCGCGCTCGCGATGCTCGTAGCCGATCTTCATGTACGCGGCGAGCGTGGCGAGCCCCAGCGCGAGGAAAAACACCGTCAGCGCCCACTTGGCGCGCTGCAGACGGCGCCGGCTGCGCGCCGGATCGCTGCCCTGCAGCCAGCCCCACTTGACCGCGAGCCGGTACAGCCCGATGCCCGCGTGCAGTTCGACCGCAAACAGCATCACCAGATACAGAGGCCACCAGCGGCCGGTCCACACGCGGTCGGCGGACTCGTAGGGGCCGATCAGCCCCGGGTGCATCAGCATCTGATACAGGTGCACCGACGCGAGGAAAAACAGCATGAAGCCGGTGATCACCTGGATCCACCACAGCGTCGTGTCGGCGTGGCCGAGCATCGCGCGGTGGGCGGCGAAGGTGCGCCACTGCCGGTAGTTGGCCGGGAACTTGCGCATCGCGAGGAACGCGTGCAGCACCACCAGCAGCAGCACGAGCGCGACGATCGCCGAAACGATGCCGGGGTAGGAGCGACCGAAGAAGAAATAGCCCTCGAACAGCTTCGTGATCGTCCACATGAAGTCCTTGCTGATCAAAATGGACGACACGAAGAACATGTGGCCCCACATGAACAGGCCCAGCAGCAGGCCGCTGGCGCTCTGCGCGAAGTCCATGCGCGCCGGCCAGCGGCTTGCGCGCGGGCGGTCGGCAAGGCCGACGCCGGCCGCGAGATCGACTCGGGTATTCATCGCGTGTGCCTGCCTGCTCCAGCGCCGCAACGGTGCGCAGTGTCTCGCGTGCGACTGCCGCGGACTTGACTGCGGTCAAGCCGGCCCGGATCGCGCGGTCACGTGTGTTGCGCATTGCGGCACACGTCACGCATTCCGGAGTGCTTGATCGCGGTCAACGGTGCGTGACGGCCGGGTGCGAGCATCCGGTTCGCGAACGCTGCGCGCCGGACCCGTGTCGGCGGCGGCCCGTTCGATCCCGCCACGGACAGACGCCATGACCCGGATCCTCAGGCGCGAAGCCTTTTCGGACACGACCTTCCTGTGGGAGGTGCTGGCGCCCGACGTGGCGCGCGCCGCGCAGCCGGGACACTTCGTGATGCTGCGCCTGCACGAAGGCGGCGAGCGCATCCCCCTGACGGTCGCCGACTACGACCGCGAAAAAGGCACCGTCACGCTGGTGATCCAGGCGCTGGGCAAGACGACGCGGCAGATGCGCGATCACTACAAGCCCGGCGACAGTTTCGCCGACTTCGTCGGCCCGCTCGGGCTGCCGCAGCACATCGAGCGCGCCGGCCACGTGGTGTTGGTCGGCGGCGGGCTCGGCGTCGCCCCGGTGTATCCGCAACTGCGCGCGTTCAAGGCGGCCGGCAACCGCACGACCGGAATCATCGGCTTCCGCAACAAGGACCTGGTCTTCTGGGAAGACCGCTTCCGCGCGCACTGCGACGAGCTGATCGTCTGCACCGACGACGGCAGCTACGGCAAGCCGGGCTTCGTCACCGCCGCGCTGCACGAGGCGCTCGAGCGCGACCGGCCCGACCTCGTGGTCGCGATCGGCCCGCTGCCGATGATGAACGCGTGCGCGGAGACGACGCGACCGTTCGGCGTCAAGACGATGGTGTCGCTGAACGCGATCATGGTCGACGGCACCGGCATGTGCGGCTCGTGCCGCGTGACGGTCGGCAACGAGATCAAGTTCGCGTGCGTCGACGGTCCCGACTTCGACGGCCACCAGGTCGACTTCAAGGAACTGCTGCTGCGGCAGAAGCGCTTTGCGCGCGAGGAAGCGACCGCCAACGAGGACTACGCCCACGTCTGCCAGGTCGAGCGCGTGCTGTTCGAGCAGGGCAAGACCAACTACAAGAAGTACAAGGACGTCGCGCCGCACGCGACCAGAATGCCCGAGCGCGATCCGCTCGAGCGCGCGCGCAACTTCAAAGAAGTCAACCTCGGCTATTCGATGGCCGACGCGCTCGCCGAGGCCGAACGCTGCATCATGTGCAGCAAGCCGGCGTGCATCGAAGGCTGCCCGGTGTCGATCGACATTCCGCGCTTCATCCGTCACCTGCTGGTGCGCGACCTGGACGGCGCGCTCGCGGTGATCAACGAGTCGAACTTGCTGCCGTCGATCTGCGGCCGCGTGTGCCCGCAGGAGTCGCAGTGCGAGGCGCAGTGCATCGTCGGTCGCAAGCTCGAGCCGGTGGCGATCGGGCGGCTCGAGCGCTTCGTCGGCGACAACGCGCGGCCGCGCCGGACCGAGCCGCCGCGCCTCCAAGAGAAGCTCGGCAAGGTGGCGGTGGTCGGCTCGGGACCGTCGGGGCTGGCGGTCGCCGCGGACCTCGTCCGCTACGGCTGCGAGGTCACCGTCTACGAGGCGCTGCACGTCGTCGGCGGCGTCCTGCAATACGGCATCCCGGCGTTCCGCCTTCCGCGCGAGATCATCGCGCGCGAAGTCGATGCGCTGGTTGCGCTCGGCGTGAAGTTCGAGACCAACAAGGTCATCGGCAAGACTTTCTCGATCCCGCAGCTTTTGGGCGAAATGGGATTCGACGCGGTGTTCGTCGGTGCGGGCGCGGGTGCGCCGGCCTTCCTCGGCATCCCGGGCGAGTTCGCCGGCCAGGTGTACTCGGCCAACGAGTTCCTGACGCGCGTGAACCTGATGGGCGGCGACAAGTTCCCGTATCTGGACACGCCGCTGACGCTCGGCAAGAGCGTGATCGTGATCGGCGCCGGCAACACTGCGATGGACTGCCTGCGCGTGGCCAAGCGGCTCGGTGCGCCGACCGTGCGTTGCGTGTACCGCCGCTCGGAGGCGGAGGCGCCGGCGCGCGTCGAGGAACTGCGCCACGCGAAGGAGGAAGGCATCGAGTTTTTCTTCCTGCACGCGCCGGTCGAGATCCTCACCGACGCCGACGGCAATGTGCGCGGCATGAAGGTGCAGAAAATGACGCTCGGCGAACCCGACGACAAGGGCCGCCGCAAGCCGGTGCCGTTGCCCGAATTCGTCGAGCTGGAGTGCGACACCGTGATCTACGCGCTCGGCACCCGGGCCAACCCGATCGTCACGAAGTCGACGCCGGGGCTGGAACTGAACAAGTGGGGCTACATCGTCGCCGACGAGTACACGCAGGCCACCAGCGTGCCCGGGGTGTTCGCCGGCGGCGACATCGTCACCGGCGGCGCCACCGTGATCCTGGCGATGGGCGCCGGCCGCCGCGCCGCCCGCGCGATCGGCGCGTATCTGGCGGGCGGCAAGACCAAGTGGCCGATCACGCGCGCCGATGCCGAAGCCTTTGTGCCGCCGGTGCCGATCGATGCAGCGGCGGTTGAGACTACGCGATGAAAGCACTGATCCTGAATCCGGCAGTCCACGCCTGCAGTTTCGCGCAAGTGCGTCGTGCGACCGGGATTTGCGGCTGCGACTGCACTCACCCAGCGGGTGAAGCCGCGATCGGCCGGGCTGTCTCGCGCTGGCGCCTGGCGCAATCGCGGAATGCCGCGCCGGCGTCGACCCGAGCGGCGACGCGA
>JBBIJJ010000201.1:0-6689 GCA_037446035.1 Burkholderiales bacterium | reverse complement strand
AAGGCGCGCCCCGGCTGCGCGACGCACGTACGCGAGACTGCATCGGTGGACTACAGGACTCTGGTTCACGCCGTTTGCGCGGGCGCGGCCGTTCGCGCGTGTTTGTCGCCGGTATCGCGCGCGCCGGCCCGCCGCCGCGGATCTTGGCGTTTATTCGCACAGGCCTAGGATCTTCTGCTCGGTTGTGCACGACTTGCCTTTGGCGGGCTGGGCGCGCACGGCCGCACAGCGCTCGAGCTCGCGCGCGGCCGGCGCGAAGTACGCCCAGCCGCGGCCGAGCTCGGGCATCGCGAGTTCGACCTCCTTCCACTTCGGATGCCCCTCGGCCTGCAGCGTGCCGAAGTTCTCGCACAAGGCGCGCGCGAACCGCGCCAGCCGCGCCTGCGTGGCCGACTGGTCGTAATCGTAGGTGACCAGAAAGGCCTTCACCGCGAGGCCGGGCACGTCTTCGGTCAGAAGATTGGGATGCAGCGAAGCGCGCACGCTCGTCGGGAAATAGGTCTTCAGTGCCGCCTGACTCGCCGGATGCTTGGGATCGAGCTTCAGCAGCTTGATCAGCGCGCGCGCCTCGGGCTTCATGTCCGTCAGCAGCTTCGCGGGTTGTCCGGCGACCACCACGACCACGTCGACCGACTTGTCGGTGACGAGCCGAACGAGTGCTTCCTCGTTGGACAGGAACGAAATGTTGGCGTCGGGCAGCGGCTGGTCGAACATCAGCCGGTACAGCGTCGTGGCCGACATCGCGGTGCCGCTGCGCAGCAGGCCGACGTTGATCTTGGCGTCGCGGATCTCGTGCACGAAGTTGTACGGCGCGTCGGCGCGCGCGATGAAATAGATCTCCTCGTTGTACAGCGGCAGGATCACGCGCAGCGGGCGGATGATGCGTGCGGCTTGCGCGTGGCCGCTCGCGCCCTGGTTGATGTAGGCCTGGTACACGTCGGACTGCACCAGCGCGAACTTCACGCCGGGCTCGAAGCGCAGCCGCTGCACGTTCTCCGACGAGCCGGCCGAGGGCAGCACCTCCAGATCGATGTCGGCCGCGGGCGCGACGTGCTTGGCCAGATCGCGCCCGATCTGGATATAGGTGCCGCGCTCGGAGGCGGTGACGATCTTGTACGGCGTGCCGGCGGCGGCGGTGCCGTTCGCGAGCGCGATCGTGCAGGCGAGCAGGGCGGCGTTGCGCAGTGTACGGAGCATGGGTGTCAGTTTCCTTCCGGTTTGGATTCGGGTGTGCACAGGCCCAACGCGGCGACCGCCGGCGTGCACTCTCGCAGCGCGGGCGACGATGGTGCGGCCGGAACCGCGGCGGCGCGCTCGGCGCCGCGCGGCGCTGGCTCGCGCCGTTCGCGCGGCGCTGTCCTGTTTGCGTTCGCCGCCGGTGCGGGCTGTGCGGGCGGTGCGGCCGGAGACGGCGGCGCCGCTTCGATCGGTGCAGCGGCCGGGTCCGGCGCAGGCGCTGTCGCTGCCGCTTCCGCTGCCGCCGGTGCTGCCTGCGCCGGGACAGCCAGCGGGGCGGCGCGTTCCGGCGCGGCGGCGCGTTCCGGCGCGGGCGCCGCGCTGCCGCCCCGCCATGCCTTGTAGGCGATTGCACCGATCGCACCCAGGAGCACCGCGACGGCCAGCGCAAGCGCGGCCGACGGTGCGCGCCGGGATCGCGCGGGCGCCGGCGCAGCGTCGACCACCGCCGGCAGCGGCACGATCGTCATCGCGCTGTCGACCAGGATCGGCGCAGAGCGGGACGGGTGCGGCGGCGGTTCAGTGGCCGACGGTGCGGTATCGCCGCGGGGACCGTGCGCGGCGACTTCGGCGGGCGGAACGGCTGCTTCGGTGGCGGCCTTGCCGCGCGCTTCGTCGCCCGAGAACGCGGCAGCGATCGTCGTCGCGGCGGTGGATGCCGGGGCTGCGTCTGCGAGCGGACGTCCGGGTGTTGCGATGACCAGCGGCGGAATCGTCGCCGGCCGCGCTCCGGGCGTCGGTGTCTCGGACGCGGCCAACTCGGGCAGCTCCGTGCCGCACGACCGGCAGTAACGCGACACCGCATCGTTGGCCGTCCGGCACAGGCGGCAGAACCTGACCTGCAGCGGTGCGCCACACTGGCCGCAGAACCGCGAGTCTGGCGGATTGGCGTGGTCGCAAGCGACGCAGATGCGATACAGCATGGGGGATTCGATGCGGATCGGCCATCCGGCGCGGTGCGATGGCCGATCGCGATCGGATTGCAGCGTAGCGCAGCCTGCTTGAACCCGGAGAAAGTCGTCGCTTTGCGGTGGTCCTCGGCGGGCCCGACGGTCGGTCGGTGTGGCTACTTCGCGGCCGTTGCCTTCGGGCTGCGCGGCCGGTAGGCGCCGGCGACGATCTCGAAGCGGAAGAACCGGCACTCCAGCGGCCCGTTGAACAGCACGGTCTTGCGCGTGGCCTGCAGTCGCATCTGGCGTGGCAGCCCGCGGTCCGCCGTCAGGATCCACACCGTCCAGCCCGCGAACGACTGCTTCAGCCGGTCGGCGACTTCCCCCATCATCTTCGGCACCGGCGCGGACTTGGGCTGGCTCTGCTCGCCGTACGGCGGGTTGGTGACGATCAGCCCGGCCGGCGCCGGCGGCTCGATCCTGCGCGCATCGACCGCGGCCAGCCGCAGACGGCCGTCGGCGAGCCAGGTACCAAGCCCGGCGACCCCAGCGTTCGCGCGCGCCGTTTCGATCACCCGCGTCGAGATGTCGGAGCCAGCGATCAGCGCAGCGGCGCGATCGTCGATCGCCGCGTGCGCCCGCTCGCGCAGCGCGCGCCAGGCCGCGGCGTCGAAGCCGGCCAGCTTCTCGAACGCGAAGTGGCGTTGCAACCCGGGCGCGCGGCGCGCGGCGATCGAGGCGGCTTCGATGACGATCGTGCCGCTGCCGCAGAACGGATCGAGCAGCGGCAGCTCCGGCGTCCAGCCCGCCACGGCAAGCAGTCCCGCGGCGAGGTTCTCCTTCAGTGGGGCCTCGCCTTTGTCGCGGCGCCAGCCGCGCTTGAACAGCGGCTCGCCCGATAGGTCCAGATATAGCGTGGCCGTCGTCGCGTCCAGGTACACGAACACGCGCACGTCGGGGCGCGCGCGGTCGATCGAAGGGCGCGCGCCCGCCTTGGCGCGCAGCCGGTCGACGATCGCGTCCTTGACCGTCAGCGTGGCGAACTCGAGGCTCGCGAGCGGCGAGCGCGACGCGTTCAGATCGACGCGCAGCGTCTGCCGCGGCGAGAAGTGTCGCTCCCAAGGCACGTCGGCGGCGAGCGCGTACAGGCTCTTGTCGTCGCGATACGGCGCCTGCGCGATCTGCCACAGCACGCGGCTGGCAATACGCGAGTGCAGGTTCGCCGCGTAGGCCGTGCGCAGTTCGCCCGCGAAGGCCACGCCGCCGGACTCGGCGCGCACCGCCGCCGCGCCGAGTGCGGCGAGCTCGCCGGCGAGCGCCGCTTCGAGCCCGCGCGGGCAGATCGCGAAGAACGATTCGGAGAGACTCACGTGGCGCCGGCCCTTATTGAGGATTGCGCAACCTCGTGACCCCCCACCTTGCGAGTTCGCTTCGCGCTGGCTGTGGCCGGTTCCGGCAGTCCGAGCGCAGCGAGGGATCTCGGCACTGCGAGCAGCGGAGATTCCTCGCCGTTGGCTCGGAATGACGAGGGCTGAGGCATGCAGGCGCCAGGCGGTTGGCACGTGTCACGAGGACAAGAAATGGTCAATAAAATGCCCGCACCCCACCCGGGAGCGTAGCGACGATGGAACCGACTGTCTTCACCCGCATCGTCCGCGGAGAGATCCCGGCGGCCAGGGTTTACGAGGACGAGCACACGATCGCGTTCATGGACGCCGGGCAGGTCAATCCCGGGCACGTGATCGTTGCGACCAAGAAGCAGGTCGAGACGATCCTCGATCTCGACGACGCGCTCGCCGCGGCGCTGTTCGCGACGGCGGTGCGGGTGGCCCGAGCAGTCGATGCCGCGTTCAAGCCGGAGGGCATCACGGTGCTGCAGGCGAACAAGCCCGCCGGCTGGCAGACGGTGCCGCACGTGCACCTGCACGTGCTGCCGCGCTACGCGAGCGACGGCGTGGGACTGACGTGGCCGCGCAAGAACCCGCCGCTGGAGCAACTGCGCGCGCTCGCCGCCAGGATCCGCGTCGTCTGAACCGCGCTCAGTGCGCCAGCGCGCGGTCGAGGAAGTCGAGCCGGTCCTGGCCCCAGTACAACTGGCCGTCGTAAATGAAGCTCGGCGCGCCGAAAACGCCGCGCGCGATCGCCTCCTGCGTTTCGGCCTCATAGCGTTGCGCGACCTCCGGGCTCTGCGCGCGCGCAAGCAGCGCGTCCGCGTCGAAGCCGCGCTTGGCCAGAATCCCCGCCAGCGTCGCTTCGTCCGCGATGTCCTTGTCCTCGGCCCAGACCGCGCGCAGGCAGTCGCCCGCGACATCGAGCGCGGCCGTCGTGCCGTGCGTCTGCCGCACGGCGATGATCGCGCTCGCCGCCGCGTGCGGCGGCACCGGGAAGTGCCTCGGTTCGAGCACGAGCGGCATCTGCAGATAGTCGCGCCAGCGCTTCAGTTCCAGCATCCGGTAGGCGCGCCGCTGCGGCGCACGGTCCTTCAGCGCCAGCCCGCCCGAGGCGGGAAAGACCTTGCCGAGGTCCATCAGCTTCAACCGGATCTCGGCGCCGTGCCGCGTACAGATCGCGCGCAGCCGATCGTGCCCGAGGTAGGCGAACGGCGAAACCGGCGTCATGTAGTAGTCGACGACTTTCATCGGGTCCTCCGCGAGTCCGGTGCGTCGGGGCGGCCGCGTCCGCCTTACGCGCGACGCTCAGAACGGCTTGAGAACGACCAGCAGCACGGCGCCGACCAGCACGATGACGGGCGCCTCGTTGAACCAGCGGAACCACACGTGCGACTTCGTGTTGCGGTCGTGCTTGAAGTCGTCAAGCAGGATGCCGCAGTAGATGTGGTAGCCGATCAGCGCGATCACCAGCGCGAGCTTCGCCGTGAGCCAGCCTTGTCCCGCGCCGATGCCGTAGCCGGCCCACAGCCAGACGCCGAAGACGACGGTCAGCACTGCGCCCGGCGTCATGATGCCGTAGTACAGCTTGCGCTCCATGACCTTGAAGCGCTCCTTCGACACCGCGTCCTCGGCCAGCGCGTGATAGACGAACAGCCGCGGCAGGTAGAACAGCCCCGCGAACCAGGTCACCATGAAGATGATGTGCAGGGACTTGAGCCAGAGCATTGGCTACGGCCGAGGACTCGCGGGGTGCAGGATTCAGGTTTCGGCGGGGCCGCAGACTGCCGATGCACGCGCGGATCGGATTCGCGGCGATCCGCCGGCAGGAGGCGGTCTGCTAAATCCTGAGTCCTCGCTGCTGATCCTATGCACGAACTTCCCCATGCCCGAACACGACGTACTTCTGCGAGGTCAGCCCCTCGAGTCCGACCGGGCCGCGCGCGTGCAGCTTGTCGTTGGAGATGCCGATCTCGGCGCCCAGCCCGTATTCGAAACCGTCGGCGAAGCGTGTCGAGGCGTTGACCATCACTGAGGCCGAATCGACCTCGCGCAGGAAGCGCAGCGCGGTCGTGTAGTTCTCGGTGACGATCGCATCGGTGTGCTTGCTGCCGTACGCGTTGATGTGCGCGATTGCCGCGTCCACGTCCGGCAGTGTGGCGATCGCCAGGATCGGCGCCAGGTACTCGGTGCGCCAGTCCTCGTCGGTCGCATCCTTGCACGCGATGTCCGCGGCTTGCAGTATCGCCTTGGTCTGCGGACACGCGCGCAGCTCCACGCCCTTGTCCGCGTAGATGCGGCCGAGCGGCGCGAGCAGACGCGGCGCGATCGACTGCGCCACCAGCAGCGTTTCCATCGCGTTGCACACGCCGTAGCGCTGCGTCTTGGCGTTGACGGCGATCGCGATCGCCTTGTCCAGATCCGCCTCGGCGTCGACGTAGACATGGCAGACGCCGTCGAGGTGCTTGATCATCGGCACGCGCGCCTCGCGCATCAGCCGCTCGATCAGCCCTCGGCCGCCGCGCGGAACGAGCACGTCGACGTAGTCGGTCATCGTCGCCAGCAGCCCGACCGCGGCGCGGTCCGTGTTGTCGACGAGCTGGACGGCGTCGCGCGGCAGTCCGGCGGCGGCCAGCCCGTCGCCGATCAGCGCCGCCAGCAGCCGGTTGCATTCGATTGCCTCCGAGCCGCCGCGCAGGATCGCCGCATTACCGCTCTTGATCGTCAGGCCGGCGGCGTCGATCGTCACGTTCGGCCGGCTCTCGTAGACGATCGCGACCACCCCCAGCGGCACGCGCATCCGGCCGACGCGGATGCCGGACGGCTGCGGCCGAACGTCGGTGATTTCGCCGATCGGATCCGGCAGTGCGGCGACCTGCTCCAGACCCGCCGCCATCTGTTCGATATAGCCGTCGCCGAGCTGCAGCCGGTCGAGCAGCGCGGGTTCGAGCCCGCGCGCGTGCGCGCGCGACAGGTCGCGCTCGTTGGCGGCGACGATTTCGCCGCGGCGCGCGCGGATCGCCGCGGCGATCGCGCGCAGCGCGCCGTTCTTCGCCGCCGTCGACGCCCTGGCCAGCGCGGTGGAGGCTGCACGTGCGCGGCGGCCGACCGCCGTCATGTAGGCGGCAAGATTCTGACGGCAAGCATCGTCGGGCGGGTTCATGCGTCTTTCCTT
>JBBIJJ010000200.1:0-6693 GCA_037446035.1 Burkholderiales bacterium | reverse complement strand
AGCGGATGCACCTGCGTTTCACGCGCGCGCACCGACAGCACGCGTTCGCCGTCGGCCTGCGCCATCAGGCCGTCGGCCATCAGCTCGCGCACGACGTAGGCGAGCGGCAGCCGGCCGACCGGCTTCGGCTCGGCGGCGTGTCTGCGGGCGGACTTGTCGGGAGCGTTCATCGCGGCGGGGCGGACCCGGCGCGTCCTGCGGTGGCGGGCGGCATCACGCGGCGCGCGCGTAGCGCGCGGCCATTTCCTCGCGGCGCTTGGGCATCTTCTCGAATTCGCCGACCACGCCGTCGACCGCGCGCTTGGTCAGCGGCGTGGCCTCGAGCGCCTTCAACTTGCCGCGCTTCAGGTAGTTCTTGATCAGGTCGGGCGGCATCACGTGCGCGTTTTTCTCGCGGTCGGAGCTGAACAGGAACAGCGTGCGCAGCGGACTGATCCAGCGCAGCCGTGCCTTGACCATCTCCTGGCCATTCCACATGCTGAACCAGGTGCCGCGCTGCCAGCTCGCGATCTCTTCGTCGAGCCGCGCTTCCTCGACGCGGTCGAGCGGCCCGATGTCGGTGACCGGCTCCGGGACCTTCAGCTCCGCATCGTGCTCCGCCGCGGCGCGCATCAGCGCGCCGGTGGACACGCGCACGCCGCCGGCGACCGTGGTGATCGGGAACGTGCCGGTCAACTGCATGCCGTCGAGCCGCGCGCGCAGCTCGGTGGTTGCCAGCGACGACTTGATGTAGCGCGCCTGGTCGACCGGCTTGACGGCCATCGCGTGCGATTCCATCAACTGCTTGAAGAACTCGTTCTGCTCGCGCTCGGCCATGTGGATCAGCGCCAGCCCGTCACGCATCACGCGCGTGAGGTTCGGGATCAGCTCGACCAGCCGCCGGCGGTCGTCGGCCGAGGCCTTGGGCTGCACGCTCCAGACCATGTCGTGGATCGCCTCGCGGAAGCGCTTGGAGAAGCCCGGCGTCTGTTCGTCGCGCAGCGTGGCGGTGACCAGCACCTGCACCCAGGGACCGATCAGGAAGTCGCGCAGGTAGGGCTCGAGCTCGACCTTCTCGAACGCGCGCCGCACCTGGATCGTCGTGTTGATCGCGAGGATCTCGCGTTTTTCGGCTTCCTCCAGCGCGCGTTTGGCGCGCGCCACCGGATCGCTGTCGCGCGGCGAGATGTCGCCGACGAAACTCTCGAACTCGCCGAGCAGCCTTTCGAAGACCGCGACGTCCTTGTCGAACTTCTGCAGCACCTCGCGGACGATGCGGTCGACCTCGTTCTTGTAGCGCTCGTTTTCGTCGCCGTACGGCTCCCAGCCGACGGCGGTGCTGGCGATGCGATCGATCAACCGGCGCGCCGGGTGCGTGCTCGAAGCGAAGAACTCGGCGTCGAGCAGCGCGGCCTTCAGTACCGGAAACTGCAGTCGCGAAATCAGCGCTTTGATCTCGGCCGGCACCTGCTTGTCCTGCAGCACGTGATCGAACAGCATGCCGACGATCTCAATCGTCAGCTTGTCGACGGTGCGGCTGGATTTTTCGGCCAGATGCTCGCGCCAGGTGTTGATCGACCCGGCCGCGGTGCCCGCGAAGGCCGCGCCATGCACGCCTTCGAGGCCCAACTGCTGCAGTTCGCCGATCGCCTCCAGCAGCGGCGCCTCGGCAGGGCCGACCTGCGGCATCGGCGGCAGCCGCAAGTCGCGCGCGTTCGATTGCAGGCGCGCGAGCAGGTTGTTCAGCGCGACGCTCGGATCGAAGATCGCCGCCGCCATCGCGCGCGGCATGCCGCCGATCGTGCCCGGCGCAGCGCCCGGAATCGCACCCGGCAGCCCGCCCGGCACGCCTTGCGGGGCATAGCCAGGGTGGGCCGGGACCGTCGACGGCACAGCGCCGGGCTGTGTCGTCGGTTCGGCGCCCGCGTGCGCGCCGCCGGCGAAGCCCACACCGCGCGCGGCGGCCTGCCGCGCGGCCATCTCACGCCGGATCAGCTTGGCGTCGAGTCCGTGGCGCTGGAAATGCTCGAGCAGCGCGGTATGGACGCGGCCGACCTCCTCGGCAAGTGGTTTCTCGAAGACGTTGAGGTAGAAGTCCCAAGCCTCGGTGTGCAGCGCGAGGTCTTCGGCGGCGTCCAGCAGCGCCCGCATGAACACTTCCGGGCCGAACGGGTTGTCGGCGCTGCGCAGCGCACTGCGGCCGGTCAGGTGCTGCACGATCAACTGCAGGTCGCGCAGTTGATCCTCGATGATCCCGCGCATCTTGCCGGCGGCGCGATCGACGATCACCCCATGCGCGGTGGTGACCGCATCGACCAGCGTCAGCATCTCGGCGCTGACCTGCCCGACCGGGGCCGCGGGCGCTTGCTGCGCCATGACCTCGTTCAGGGCCGCGTCCTGGCGCTGCCGCAGGTGAGACAAGAATGCGTGGCGCAGGTCGGACGCCTTGGTCGACAGCAGCCTTTGCACCAGCGGCGAGCCGACGTTGAAGTCCCACTTCGCGTTGAGCTCCTCGAGAACGGCCCGGCAAATCGAATCGAAGGCGTTGCCGATCAGCTCGCTGGCGATCGCCAGCCCCGACCGCATCAACGCCGAGGCCTGCGCGGCGGACAGATACGGCAAAGAGCCCGGCGCTTTCGCCGTCGCGGTCTGGGCGAGCGGGTTCACATCCATGCTTTACGGATCCAGGCGACGAAGCGCAGGCGCAGCGAGCGCCCCAGCGGGGACTCTAGTCACCCCCGGAACCCTGTCAAGCGAGAATATCCACCCCTCGGCGGTGCCAAGTCCTGCGATCGGCCGAGCATCCGGCGCTCGGCGATGGCGCCGGCGCCATTCGATTCGGGCACGACTAGATCCTGAGCCAATCACCGCCCCCGTTTTCCGCGCGCAGCCCGCAGACCCACTTGCGCGCCGGCAGCCGGTGGCGCGCCTCGATCGCGCGCGCCGCCTCGTACAGTTCGGCATAGGCGACGGCCAGCGGCGGCCCCGCAAACGCCAGCACGATGCGGTTGCCGGCATCGGCTTCGGGCAGCACCAGCGCGCGGCCGTCGAAACCCTGGGCGATCGCATCGAAACTCGGGCCGAAGCCGCGGCCGAACAGGTTGAAGGCCGCCACCCCGGGTGCGGCCAGCGCGCGGCGGCAGGCGGCGTAGAAGTCCGCATCGTCGTAGACCGGACCGCGCGCCTGCGCGTCGTACAGATCGACCTGCAACCAGTCGGCGCCGCGGCGCCGGCGCGGATGCGCGATGAACTTGCGCGCATCGGTCAGCGCCACGGCCAGCCGCTCGTCGTCGGGCGGCAGCTTGAACCAGCGGCGCGCCGTCGCGACGACCGCTTCGCTGATCTCCGCAATCGTGATTTCGGCCGCGGGCAGTTCGCGGTAGCAGAACTTCGCCAGCGCGCCGGCGCCCAGCCCGAGCTGAACGATCCGGCGCGGCTGCGGCAGCAACAGCAGGGGCGCCATCATCTGTTGCTGGTACTCCAGCTCGAGCGCGTACGGCCGCGCGATGCGCATCGCCCCCTGCACCCATTCGGTGCCGAAGTGCAGGTAGCGCACACCGTCGGACTCGGACAACGTGATGCGCGGCGCCACGGCCTTGTGGCCGCGCGGCGCGCCTTGTGCCGGCGGGCTTTTCACGCGGAGCGCACAGACCACATGGACCAAGCTCGCTGCGCGCCATCCGTGGCGAATCCCTCGGTCCGCAAAGGCGGCGTGCCGGCGGCACCCGGCTTCGAGGATGCGGAAAGCGACGGCCGGCCCGGCGCGTGTCGATCGTGCGCTCCGGCGTCGGATCCGCGCGCAAAGCGCGGCGCGCCGACGTCGGTGCGCGAACCCTCCTCAATGCGCACCGACCGCCGCCCCCTGCAGGTCCTGCATCACTGCATGCACTGCGCGCTCGAACAGCGGTACCGACTCGACCGGTTGCATGCGACCGCTGCGCAGATAGCCGCGCAGCGTCTCGGGCGACAACGAATGCGCCTGCCTGCCGTCGGCCGGCGTGAACAGGTACAGCGTCTTGCGCGGGCTGATCCAGCGCAGCCGTACGCGTTCGGTCACGTCGCCGACCCGCAGGTTGAACCAGTCCCCGCGCTTCCAGCGCGCGATGATCGCGTCGACCTGCGCATCGTCCGGCCCGACCGCGGTCGCCACGGCATCGGGCGGCAGCGTCAGGTGGTTCACTGGCACGTGTTTCTCGGCGATCACGTGACGCACGACGTCGTCGGACACCTGCAGCGGCGCCGCACCCTCCGCGGCCGGCGGCTCGGCATCGAAGCGGATGCCGTCGAGCTTGATGCTCAGCGTGCTTGGCTCGAAGGCGGCCCCCGGGCTGCCGTGGGCGAGCTCGAGCGCCTTGACCGCGAGCGCGTGAGAGTTCATCAGCTTGGAGAAGAACTCCTGCATCTTCGGCTGCGGCCAGTCGATCAGCATCACCCCTTCGCGCAGCGTGGCCAGCACCGGCGGGATCACGCCGACCAGACGCTTGCGGTCTTCCGGGTTGATCTTGGGCTGCACGCTCCACACGAGATCGGGCACGATGCGCAGATACCGCTGCACCTGTCCGGGCTTGTCCTTCTCGCGCAGCGAAGCCGCCACCAGCACCCGCACCCAGGTCTCGAGCAGAAACTCGCGCAGGTAGGACTCGATCTGCACGCCGTCGAACGCGCTGCGCACCTGGATCGTCGCGTTGATCGCCATCACCTCGCGGGTTTCGGCCTCGGCGAGCGCGCGCTTGGCGCGCGCGACCGGATCGTCGTCGCGCGTCTTCTCGTCGGCCAGGTACTGCTCGAAGGCGGCGAGCGCCTTCTCGAACGCACCCAGTCCGTCTTCGGTCGCGGCAAGCACCGCGTGCACAACCTTCTGCACCTCGGCGAGATAGCGCTGGTTGTCTTCGCCCTCGCGCGTCCAGCCGATCGAGGTGCTCGCGATCCGGTCCAGCAGCAGCCGCGCGGGATGCTGCGGCGAGACGAATAGCTCCGGATCGGTCAGCGCGACCTTGATCAATGGAAACTGCAGCCGCTGGAGCAGATGCTTGATCTCCTCCGGGACGTGCTTGTCCTGGTTGATGCGGTCGAACAGCAGACCGACGATCTCGATCGTCAGCTTGTCGACCTGCTTGCTCGCGGTCTCGGTAAGCTTGCCGCGCAGCTCGGCGACGTTGATCGCGGCGTCGGGCGCCGGCCGCCCCATCTGCACGGCCGACATCGCGAGCGCGCCGAGCTTCTGAATCTCGTTCAGCGCGTTGAGCAGCCCGGGCTCGATCAGCATCGCGGCGCCACCACCGGCGGCCGTCGGCGCGGCCGGCAGCGGCGGCAAACCGAAACCGCCGCCCGGCAGGGTCGGCGCCCCCTGCATCGTCGGCATGCCCTGCAGCGCCTGCATCGCACGCAATGCGGAGGTTCCGCCAAGCGTCGGCGCCGGCACGTAGTGCCCGGGGGCGGCCTGGCGCGGGTCGCCCATCATGCCCGTGGCGGCGTAACCCGCCGACGGCAGCAACTGCATCCGCTGATACAGGCCTTGCAGCACCTGCTCGGCGCTCAGCCCCCCCGCGAAGTGCATGCCGCCGCCGGTCAGCGGCGCGCCGAACCCGGTGGTGGTCGGCACGCCGAGCATCGAGTTGCGGCCCAATCCGGTGCTGCGCCCCATCACCGTGTTGCGCGTGATCGTCGTGCGCGCCAGCTCGGCGCTGACGCCCTGCGCGGCGAGATGGTGATCGACCGCCGCGTAGGCAGCGCGCACGGGCCCGATCAGCGGCGCATCGAAGCAATGCGTCAGCCGCAGCAGGTCTTCCTTGGGCACGCCGACTTTCTCGAGCGCCTGGTGCGCGGCGCGCAGGAACATGCCCGGGCGGAACGGATGGTCGCCGTCGCGCAGGTCGGGTTCGCGCACCAGATTGGCCACCCGCAGCTTGACACTGGTGTATTCATCGTCGACCGCGTTGCGAATGCGCGCCCCGGAGCTCTCGATCAGCGTCGAGAATTCCATGTCGCCATAGTCGATCAGCGACAACGACCTGCGCTCGGGCGACTTGACCTCGGCGACGCGGTGGGCGACGAAGTCGGCCACTGCCGTCTTGAATTCGTTTTGCAGCGCGTCCGAATACGCCTGCACGAACGCGCGGTCACGCGACAGCACGATCTTCGCGGGCCGGGCGACGTCCTCGTTTTCCGAACGCGCGATCGGGCCGAGTGCTTCGAGCAGCACGTCGGTGATGCGCGGCTCGACCGCGTTGCGGATCGACGTCCAACAGTCCTCGAGCAACCGGCGCGCGCCGGGCCGCCGCGACACGGGGGTACCCGGCGCGACGGCGGCGTCCAGCAGCGTTCTGTGTTCGTTGCTCATCGTGCGAGCGCGGTAGGGAAACCCGGGGGAGCGTCCCGGCGCGATTGTGCCCCACCCGCTCGCCGCCGAAACCTCCCAACTTACGTGTTCCGGCGAGGCAAAACGACGGATCGAGCCAATCCCGACCGGGCGATCCCGCGTAACGGCCGCGGACAACGCGCTTGTGCCGGTTCGTGGCGTCCATCAAACGGGTACCGGTTCACACCCCCCGACGACTGGGCCGACCGACACTGGCGGTGGCCCTTGGCCTCAGAAGGTGTGAATCTTTCTGCTGCGCGGCCCGCTGGCGTCGTTGCGCGCTGCTCGGGCCTCGCCTATCTACTTGATATGTCTCGGCCCTGCGGCTGCGTGCGCCTAGCCAGCGGCCCGCTCGC
>JBBIJJ010000199.1:0-6694 GCA_037446035.1 Burkholderiales bacterium | reverse complement strand
GGTGAAGTTCTGGGGCATCGCCCCGAGCTTCGCCTTCGTCGCCGAACCCCAGACCAACGGCGTGGCCGAGCGCTTCAACCGCACGCTCAAGGAGCAGGCGATCCACGGGCGCGTGTTCCGCAACATCGAGGAGGTGCGTCGCGCGGTCGCACAGTTCGTCGATCGATACAATGCCCATTGGCGTCTCGAAAAACTGGACTTCAAGACCCCCTACGAAGTCCGTCAGGCGGCAGCCCTCAAGCAGGCCGCCTGATCATGCAATTCGCTGTCCAAACAACCGGCGCCGGTACACCGTGTTGCCACTGCCTTCCTCTTTCGTGCCTGCCGTCGTCACTACCCCGGCGTAACCGGCGGGTGCATGCTTCGCTCGCTTCCCCGTCGATGTCAGCCTTCCCCGAATTCCAGGCGGGTCGGCTTGCACATTACCCTTTTCGAGGCCTGCTCAACGTTCACTCGCGTTACGGCCGGCACGCTCGCCAAATCCCTTGAAGGACCCTCTACACCGAAGGCTTCAATCGCTTCGTTGCCTCCACGATTGCTCCGATTGCTTCCGGCTGGAGCGACAGTTGCCGGGTGGCATTCGCACCCACTGGAAGACAGCGCCTTTTCACGGCGCACTGAAATATCCGGGCTAGCCTGCTCGACGCGCTGCCGGCGCCGCCGCCGCGCGCCGAGCAGCCGCGCGCGCCGTACCGCCCCGCGCTGCTGAACTGAGGCCGCGTACCGCGCGGGCATAAACTGCGCGGTTCGACGCGCCGCTTTCCGCGGGCGCGCACCTCTCCCGATCGAGCAGCAGCACGATGCCGTCCAGCGACAAGGCGATCCGCATCCGCGGCGCGCGCCAGAACAACCTGAAGAACCTCGACCTCGATCTGCCGACCGGCGAGCTGATCGTCGTCACCGGCGTATCGGGCTCGGGCAAGAGCTCGCTCGCGTTCGACACGCTGTACGCGGAAGGCCAGCGCCGCTACGTGGAGACGTTCTCGCCGTACGCGCGGCAGTTCCTCGACCGCATGGACCGGCCGCAGGTCGACCGCATCGAGGGCGTGCCGCCGGCGATCGCGATCGATCAGACCAATCCGGTGCGCACGTCGCGTTCGACGGTCGGCACGATGACCGAGCTGAACGATCACCTGAAGCTGCTGTTTGCGCGCGCCGGCACGCTGTACTGCCGCGGCTGCGGCAGGCCGGTGCGGCGCGACACGGCGACCAGCATCGTCGACGAGCTGTTCGCGCGCTGCACCGCGCACGGCGATCCGCGCATCGTGATCACGTTTCCGGTGCGCGTGCCCAAGAACTTCAAGGAAGAGGAAGTCCGCGCGCACCTGGAAGCGCAGGGGTATGCGCGCGTGCACGGCGAACGCGGCGACGGCGAAGGCCGCATCCTCGACGTGGTACAGGATCGCTTGCGCGTTGGTGGCGTCGAGCGGCAGCGCGTCGCCGAGGCTGTCGAGGCGGCGCTGCGATTCGGTGGAGGGCGGGTGGATGTGCACGTGCTCGCGGAGAGTGAGAGCCCCTCACCCCCACCCTCTCCCCTTGTCAGGGGAGAGGGTGAAGGACGTGACCCCTCTCCCCAGTCCTCACCCCGCACGCGGGGAGAGGGAGACGAAAAACCCTCGCCCGCTTCGGCGGCAGAGGGTGGCGCGCGCGGCGCGCCGGGCGACGGCGCGGTCTGGCGCTTCAGCGACGACTTGCATTGCGCCGACTGCGACATCCATTACGCGGAGCCGAACCCGAGCACGTTTTCGTTCAACTCGCCGCTCGGCGCGTGCGACGTGTGCCGCGGGTTCGGGCGCGTGATCGGCGTCGACTACGGGCTGGTCATCCCGGACGAGAACAAGACGCTGCGCGAAGGCGCGGTGCGGCCGTGGCAGACGAAGAGCTTTGCCGAATGCCAGCGCGACCTGGAAAAGTTCGCTCCGAAGTTCGGCATTCCGCTCGACACGCCGTGGAAGCTGATGAGCGACGAGCACCGCCGCTGGGTGCTCGAAGGCCAGGACGGCTGGACCGGAAGCTGGCAGACGCAGTGGTACGGCGTCAGGCGCTTCTTCGACTGGCTCGAGTCGAAAGCGTACAAGATGCACATCCGCGTGCTGCTGTCGAAGTACCGCGCGTACACGCCGTGCAGCGCGTGCGGCGGCGCGCGGCTGAAGCCGGATGCGCTGTTGTGGCGCGTGGGGACGCGGGCGGATGCGGAGGCGGTTCTTCAACCCAATCCCCCTCCCAACCTCTCCCTTGAAGGGGGAGGAGATTTGCACCCTCCACTTCAAGGGGAGGGTCGGGGTGGGGATGGGGTCCGCAGCACCTACCGCCGCTTCAAACCCGTTCACGCCGCCTGGACCGACGCGCAACTGGACCGACTGCCGGGCCTGTCGATCCACGACCTGATGCTGTTGCCGATCGAGCGCGTGCGCGCCTTCTTCGAGCGGATTTCGTTCGCGGGCGCGCTCGACGCGGCGACCGAACTGCTGCTCGAGGAAATCCGCGCGCGGCTTCGTTTTCTCTGCGACGTCGGGCTCGGGTATCTGACGCTCGACCGGCAGAGCCGCACGCTGTCCGGCGGCGAGGTGCAGCGGATCAACCTGACGACCGCGCTGGGCACCTCGCTCGTGAACACGCTGTTCGTGCTCGACGAGCCTTCGATCGGGCTGCATCCGCGCGACATGCATCGCGTGATCGAGGTCATGCACCGGCTGCGCGACGCCGGCAATACGCTGGTCGTCGTCGAGCACGACCCGCAGGTGATGCTCGCCGCCGACCGCATGCTCGACATGGGCCCCGGCCCCGGCGAGCGCGGCGGGCGGATCGTCTTCAACGGCACGCCCGACGAGATCCGGCGCGCGGCCACGCTGACCGGCGAGTATCTGGCCGGCCGCAGACAGGTCGAGGTGCCTTCGTTCACGCCCGACGGCTACGCGACGCGCAACGTGCGGCCGAACGCGCCGCGGCTCGTGCTCGAAGGCGCGCGCGAGCACAACCTGAAGAACCTGTCGGTCGAGTTCCCGTTGAACCATCTGGTCGTCGTCACCGGCGTGTCGGGCTCGGGCAAGTCCACGCTCGTGCAGGACGTCCTCTATCCGGCGCTCGCCAAAGCGAAAGGCAAGGCGGTGGAGTCGCCGGGCGCGCACGACCGCCTGCTCGGCGACGACTGGATCGCCGACGTGGCGATGGTCGACCAGTCGCCGATCGGCAAGACCACGCGTTCCAATCCCGCGAGCTACGTCGGCGCGTGGGACGCGATCCGCAAGCTGTTCGCCAATGCCCGGCTCGCCAGGGAACGCGACTACGGCGCCGGCATGTTCAGCTTCAACGCCGGCGACGGCCGCTGCCCGACCTGCGGCGGCAACGGCTTCGAGCACGTCGAGATGCAGTTTCTCTCGGACGTGTACCTGCGCTGCCCGGATTGCGACGGCAAGCGGTTCCGGCCCGAAGTGCTCGAGGTCACGCTGGAGCGCGACGGCCGCGCGCTGTCGGTCGCCGACGTGCTCGACCTCACGGTCAACGAGGCGCTGCAATTTTTCGGCGGCGAGCGCGAGGTCGTGCGCGGGCTCGCGCCGCTGGCGGACGTGGGGCTCGAATACGTGAAGCTCGGACAACCGGTGCCGACGCTGTCGGGCGGCGAGGCGCAGCGCTTGAAGATCGCGGGCTTTCTCGCCGAGGCCGCCGGCAGCGGCATCGACGGCGGGCGGCTGGCGCGCAAAGGCAGCCTGCTGCTGTTCGACGAACCGACCACCGGGCTGCACTTCGACGACGTGGCAAAGCTGATGCGCGCGCTGCGCAAGCTGCTCGCGGCCGGGCACTCGCTGATCGTCATCGAGCACAACCTCGACGTGATCCGTTCGGCCGACTGGATCATCGACCTCGGACCCGAAGGGGGAGATGCCGGCGGAGAGATCGTCGCGATCGGCACGCCGCGCGAGGTGATGGAACATCCGACGTCGCATACGGGACGTGCACTGCGCGAGTACGAACAAGGTCTCGCCCTCACCCCTCTCCCGGAGGGACAGGGGCTGCTCTTCCCTCTCCCCCCGGGAGAGGGACCGAGGGTGAGGGACGGGTTGTCGCAACCGATCGGCGCCGCCGAACCTGCCGGCCGCTATCTCGCCAACGCGATCTCGATCCGCCACGCCCGCGAACACAACCTCAAAGGCATCGACGTCGAGATCCCGCGCGACACGTTCACGGTGATCACGGGTGTCTCGGGCAGCGGCAAGTCCACACTCGCGTTCGACATCCTGTTCAACGAAGGGCAGCGCCGCTACCTCGAATCGCTGAACGCCTACGCGCGCTCGATCGTGCAGCCGGCGGGCAAGCCCGACGTCGACGCGATCTACGGCATTCCGCCGACGGTCGCGATCGAGCAGCGCACCTCCAGAGGCGGGCGCAAGTCGACGGTCGCGACGATGACCGAGGTGTATCACTTCCTGCGCCTGCTCTATCAGAAGCTCGGCGTGCAGCACTGCCCGGACTGCAAGGTGCCGGTGACGCCGCAAAGCTTCGAGGCGATCGCCGCCGCGATCCTGCGCGAATTCCGCGGCCGCCACATCGGCCTGCTCGCGCCGCTCGTGGTCAACCGCAAGGGGCTTTACAGCGATCTGGCCAAGTGGGCGCGCCAGAAGGGCTACACGCACCTGCGCGTCGACGGCGAGTTCGTGCCGACCGCCAGGTGGCCGCGGCTCGATCGATTCAAGGAACACACGATCGAGCTGCCGGTCGGCGATCTGATCGTCTACAGCAACGAGGAAGCCGCGCTGCGCACGCTGCTCGCGACCGCGCTCGAACACGGGCACGGCATCGTCAACGTGATCTGGCCGTTGGATCGGTTGCGCGAAGTGTTGACCGCTCACCCCAACCCTGTCGCCGCCGGCGGCGCGAGAGCACGCTCGTCGCCCTCTCCCCGGCCGCGTGCAGAGCGCGGGAGCGAGGGGCAGAACGGCATCGGCATCAAAGTCGACCTCGATCAGCGCGTCTTCTCGACGAAGCGCGCGTGCCCGTCGTGCGGCACCTCGTTCCCCGAGCCCGATCCGCGGCTGTTCTCGTACAACAGCAAGCACGGCTGGTGCCCCGACTGCTACGGCACGGGGCTCGCGCTGCAGGGCTTCGACGCCGAGCAGACCGGCGAGGAAATCTGGTGGAACGCGTGGTACGAGGGGGAAGTGGCCCCGTGCGGAACGTGCCGCGGCCAGCGGCTGAACCGCGTGGCGCTCGCCGTGAAGTGGCAGGGTCGCTCGATCGCGGAGCTGGCCGCGGGCTCGGTCGCCGAAGCGAAGAAGCTGTTCGCTTCGCTCGCGCTCGACGGCCGCGACGAAGCGATCGCGCGCGACGTGCTCGCGGAGATCCGCTCTCGGCTCGACTTCCTCGAGGAAGTCGGCCTCGGCTATCTGGCACTGGACCGCGCGGCGCCGACGTTATCGGGCGGCGAAGCGCAGCGCATCCGGCTGGCGGCGCAGCTCGGCTCCAACCTGCAGGGCGTGTGCTACGTGCTCGACGAGCCGACCATCGGCTTGCACCCGCGCGACAACCGCATCCTGCTCGACGCGCTCGCGAAGCTCGAAGGCAAGGGCAACACGCTGGTCGTCGTCGAGCACGACGAGGACACGATCCGCCGCGCACAGCACATCATCGACATCGGCCCCGGCGCCGGTGTGCGCGGCGGTCGCGTGGTCGCGCAGGGAACGGTCGACCAGGTGATCGAAAGCGGCGAATCGATCACCGGCCGGTACCTGAAGCAGCCGCTCGTCCATCCGCGCGAGCCGCGGCGCGAGGTCGGCAGGGACACGCCGCGCCTCGTGCTGCGCGGCGCGCGCATGCACAACCTGCGCGGCGCGACCGCGGAGTTTCCGCTCGGACGGTTGACGGTGGTCACCGGCGTGTCCGGCAGCGGCAAGTCGACGCTGGCGCGCGACGTGCTGCTGGCGAATCTGCAGAGCGCGCTGGCGCAGCGCTCGCGCGCGGCCCGCGGCAGACGGAACGATCAACGACAGAGTGATTCGTTGCATGGAAAGCGATCCGCGGCCGCGAATGCACGTCGACCCGACTCGCGCCCCGCGTCCGTGGAAATGGAGCAAATGACCTGGCAAGGTTGCGAAGCGATCGACGGCTGGCAGCTCGTCGACCGCGTGCTCGAAGTCGACCAGACGCCGATCGGCAAGACGCCGCGCTCCTGCCCCGCGACTTACGTCGGCTTCTGGGACGCGATCCGCCGGCTGTTCGCCGACACCGCCGAAGCGCGCATGCGCGGCTATTCGCCGTCGCGCTTCTCGTTCAACACCGCGGGCGGGCGCTGCGAGGCGTGCGAAGGCCAGGGGCTGCGCACGATCGAAATGAACTTCCTTCCCGACGTGAAGGTGCTGTGCGACGTGTGCGGCGGGCGTCGCTTCAACCGCGAGACGCTCGGCGTTCACCTGCGTGGCAGGAGCGCCGGCGACGTGCTCGCGATGGAGATCGACGAGGCGGTCGAGTTCTTCGCGACCAGCCCGTCGATCGCGCGGCCGCTGGCGCTGCTGCAGGAGGTCGGGCTCGGCTATCTGACGCTGGGGCAGCCGTCGCCGACCCTGAGCGGCGGCGAAGCGCAGCGGATCAAGCTGGTCACCGAGCTGGCGAAAGCCAGCTCGGTGACCATCCCGAGCGACCCAAGGTCGCGAGGGATCTGCTCCGAAGAACGGCCAGCCCCGCCCGCGGCGAGCATCGGCCT
>JBBIJJ010000198.1:0-6727 GCA_037446035.1 Burkholderiales bacterium | reverse complement strand
CGCCCGGCCGCGAAAACAGATGATGGCTGCCGCAAACCCGCCTCTCGAACCCGAAGCGTGCCAGCAGGCCGCACAGATCGTCGAAGCCGATGTCCGGCTCGGCACCCGGG
This sequence comes from Burkholderiales bacterium, assembly GCA_037446035.1. Lineage (GTDB taxonomy): Bacteria > Pseudomonadota > Gammaproteobacteria > Burkholderiales > Burkholderiaceae_F > DSNY01. The sequence goes on along the minus strand of JBBIJJ010000198.1, from coordinate 6,617 downwards.
CGCAAGATGCGGTCCGTGAGCTTGTTCCACCGTCATCGGGCGGCGCCGTCGAGCGCCAGCGTGTAGCCGCCCATTCCCATGGTCGCGTTCTTGCCGGCGTGCAGCCACTGCCCGAGCCGGAGCCACGGCAGGATCGGGGCGAGATCGCCGCGCAGCTTCCAGGTGCCGAGCACGCCGCCCAGCGTCATCGCCTGCTTCTGCCGCGACGAGTAACGCGACCAGTCGCGCCACACGAGCGCGCGCTCGTCGGCGAGTGTCTCGGCGTGGCGTGCCAGCTCGCCGGCCTGCGCACCCAGCCCGGGCCGGTCGGCGTGCAGTTCCATCAGCAGCGCCGTGCGCCGGATCAGTGCGGTGACGAGCTTGCGCGGCGAAAGCTCGTGCGGCCGCAGCGGCCGGCCGTTGTCCTGCAGCCGCAGCGGGGTGACGATTTCAAGCCGCACGCCGGTGCAATGCTCAAAAGCGGGCACCTCCACGACCGGCTCATGCGCGAGCACGCAGCCAGCGGCCGCATCCCACACCGCCACGGAGTCGTCGCCGCACTCCCAGGCAATGTCCTCCAGGTCGCCACGGGCGCGCTGCTCGCCGAACCCGTTGCGCAGCGCGCGCTGCAGCGCATACACGATCAGCGGCAGCCGGTCGAGCGCGCGGCCGACCAGCACCATCGCGAACGAAAGCCGCTCGCCGGTGCCGACCGTGCGCGTGCCGAGCGGCGGCGGCTCGATCACGTACGGATTAGGCACCTGGCTGAACTTTTGCAGGTGGTGCGCCGGCGGCGCCGGCGTCTCGAAGATCGCCGGATACGGGCAGGTGGCGAGAAGGGGGCAGCCGGCGCAGGTCTTGGCCTTGGTGATGCAAGCGACACCGCGCAGCGCAGCGCCGAACTGGCCGCGCAGCAGGGAGCCGGCGTACTCCGGCAGCCGCAGCGCGTCGCGCATGCGGAAGGTGAAGCGGTAGCGCGCGATGGGCAGACGGGTGCCGGGCGGGAAAACGACCGTCGCGGCCGAGACTTCGCCAAGGGTGGTCATTGCGGAAGGCTCCGGCATCGAGCGCGGAAGATCGAGCCTTGGCGCAATCCCGCTTCGGGCAGCCGTGCCGTCACGCATTGCCCCGCAGCGCGGCCAGCTTGAGCTTCTTGCGCTCGTCTTTCATGTCCGCCTGCACAACCTTGGGCAGCCATTCCTCGATGGCCTCCGCGGCGGCGCGCTTTTCTTCCGGCGTCCAGTCGCTGCCCTCGAGCGCGGCGCGAGCCAGCCTGCGCGCACGCTCGTGCTCCTGCGTGTTTGGCCTGACCCTTCTGCCTTGGAGCTGCTGTGCGCGCTGGCTCATGGCGCGCTTGAAATCCTCAATCTGACGCATTGCCTCGGACATGGCCGCCGGCCGGGCTTGTGCCTCCGCCTCGCGCACGACGCGGTCCTTTGCCGCACGGTCCTCAGCGTCGGCATCGCGCCGCATGGCCCCGTAGCCGACGGCGGTCTTGGCGCCGAAGCCCAGCCAAGCGAAGGCGTGCTCGAAGGCGGCTGCCAGCAACTTGCGCCAGAGCGGGTCGCCGTCTGCATTGGCCAGAAGATCGGGCGCGCCGTCGCGCTCGGGCTCGGTCAGCCGTTTCAGATGGCCGACATCGCAGACGACGTGAAACGCGAAGCGCGACCGCGGCGGCACGGTAAGAAAACAGATCGGGTTCGGCTGGCCGCTGTCGTGCGGCGTGACGCTGTCGCCGCTTTTGCGATCGCTCCGGGATTGGTAGTAGTGCGACTGGTGCGGCGTCATGATCTCGACCATCAGGCTGTCGCCTTCGATCTGCGGGATCACGTCCCAGAACGACAGCGCGCCGCGCACGTGATCGGTGTCGCCGTCCCTGGATTCGAGTCCGAACAGGGCGTCGATCATCGACAACCTGACACGCTCCCTGCCGACCTGCAGGGCGTAGTGCTTTTCCTCGCTCCAGCCGAGCGTGTCGCCCCAGCGGCCGCGCGCCAGTTCGCGCGCAGCCTGACGCAGCACGCCCTTGACGCCGCTGCCGGGCAGATAAGGTAAGCCGTATGGGTTGAGGAAGGCAAAGCCGTTCTCCAGCGGGTGCTCGTTGCCCAGGCCGGTGGTGAACGGCGCCACCGCGACGGCGTCCAACCGCAGCACGGCCGGCAGTCCGTCCGCGGCGCGCGCCTGCCGGCGCGCAAGTGCCTGCATCCGTGCACGGTCTGCACTCGACAGCTTCTTGACTTCCTTCCAAGCGTCGCGCGCGGCGAAGTCGTTTTTCTGCCAAAGGCCAGGAAGGGGCCGCCGGCTGCGCTGGCATAGCTGCCGGATCGCATGGTCCATGCCTTGCTTCAGCAGCGCTTTGACGTCATCGCCTTCGTTGCTTTTGGCCCGCGCCCGGTGGTTGACTTCCCTTTCCTGGTCGCGGCGGTCGGTCCAGATAGGCAGCAGGAGCCCAAAGCGCATGCCGGGTGAGGCTTCGTTGAATTCGCGGCCGAGATAGGCGGGGACGGCAGCGATCGGCATAACCTGACTCTCCAGTGTTACAGCGTCTTACGGCAGTCGAAGCGAGGAACCGAAGATGTCCACCCTGACCATCCGTCTCGATACCAAGCTGGAGCGGCAGCTAAACCGGCTCGCCCGTCAGACCCGGCGCAGCAAGAGCGAACTGGTGCGCCAGATGCTGCGCAAGCAGCTCGCGCTGGCGTCTCTGGAGCAGGCGCGCTCGCTGCTGGTGCCGTTGGCAGAACGGGCCGGCTATCTGACCGACGAGGACGTGTTCCGGGATGTCTCGTGAAGGTGGCGCCGGACACCAACGTCTGGGTGAGCGGCTTCGTGGCCCGGGGTCTGTGCGCGGATCTGCTGCGCCTGGCGCTGCGCCGACACGGAACGGCTGGCTTTGAGCTGCTGCTGCCCGACGCGGTGCGAGACGAGATCGTGCGCGTGCTGAGGGACAAGTTCTCGGCCAAGGATGACGCGCTCGCCGCCGCGCAGGCGGCGATGGACGAGGCTCGCACCGTTGGGCCGGGATCCTGGTTGCCGCCGCCCGGGTTTCCCGACCCAACCGACGTGCCGATCCTCGCCGCGAGCCTGACCGCCGGCGCGGACTTCTTCGTCACCGGCGATGCGGAACTGCTCGCGCTGCGCAAAGTGGACGGCCTACCCATCGTGAGCCCGCGGCAGGCGTATTCGAAGTTGATCGGCATCGAATGACTGACTCCCGAGCCTATCGACCATTTCTTATCCTCGTGACACGCGCCAACCCCCTGGCGCCCGCATGCCTGAGCCTTCGTCATACCGAGCCAGCGGCGAGGAATCCGCGCTGCCCGCAGCGCCGAGATCCCTCGGCTTCGCTCGGGATCACGGAACCGGCGACAGCCGGCGCGAAGCGCAGCCGCGAGGTGGAAGTGTCACGAGGTTGCGTCATCCTCAATCAACGCGGGCGCTGGCCATCTGCCGCAGCCACTTGAGCCAGGCAAAGGCCTCGGCCGTGATCATCTGGTAGGTGCGCGGCTCTGCGTTCATCAAAGACTGCATGAACGGTTCGAAACCCGGGTCGGTGTCGGCATTGTTGAAGCGCCTGCTCAGCCACCGCCTCAGGTCCGATGCAATGGCCTCGTGCTCGCCGCCTTTCTCGTGGCAAAACGCCAGCACCTGCATCAGGCCACTGTTCATGATCAGCGCGGGCAGGCCTTTGGCAAAGTTCCGGTGCTTGTCGTTGTAGTGCGCGGACTTCTCCCACGCGTCCTGCGCGCGCTGCTGCTCGAGCGTGAGCCGACGCTTCCTTCCTTGCGGGTTCGCGGCCGCCGATGTCGCGATTGCCATCACCTGCCCTCCACGACGCGCGCGGCCACGAGCCCGCGGCCCGTGGTCGCGTCGCCACCGATCTGCAGCAGTTTCCCGTCGATGACGGTCTTGATCTGCGCCAAGACCGCTTCGGCCTCGAGTTCATCGTTTTTCTTGCCGGTTCGGGTTCGGCTCGCCAGCAGCGGCGCAACGAGCAGCGATTCGGGCGGCAGGTTCTCGGTGTAGAAAAGTCCGCGGTCGTCCGCGGTCCCGGTGGTTTCGTTGATGCGCACGTGCGGTTCGACGAGCGTGGCGTGCCGCGCGAAGTAGCCGAAGTCGCTGTCCGAGAGCACGACGAGGTCGTTCGCGAGCTTGCTGGCGAAGTAGGCGTAGCCGTCGTCCGCAGGCAGCGCCCGGGCTGCGAGGTCGGAGCCGATGTTCTTGACCGCGGCGCTTTCCGATTCCTTCGCTTCGTACTCGAAAGCCTCCAGGTGCAGCACCTTGGCCGTCTGGCCGTTGATCTCGCGCTCCGCGAGCAGCGCCGGGTTGGCGACCAGGCAACAACCGTCATCGACGTGCGGCAGCGCCGGCCAGTTCACCGCGACCGCGACGATGCCGAGTAACCGCTGCGCGCGCGCCAGCGCATGCGGGCAGGTCGCGTACACGAAGCCGTCGCGCAGCGAACGCAGCGGCAGGCAAACGAGCTGCGCGTCGCCGAAACTCACCGCGCCGGCGTGAAGGTCTTCACTTTGCGACGCCGGGCCAAACAGGCGGTCGATATGGCTGCGGTCGCCGCCCAAGGCCTCGAAGCTATGCCGCACCGCGCCTTTGATGCCGGAGCCGGCAAAGCACGGATGCTCGGTGTGGCGCTCGCGCTGGATGGGGTTGTCGATGACGCCGATGGCCTGGCCCGCGCCCACGTGCACGGGGCTGACGGCGTATAGGAAGACGGCGGCGTGTCGCTCGAACATGGTCTAGACTCCGAACATGGTCATTTGGCTGGCGAGTTGGTCATGACGGCGGTCAACGTGCACGAAGCGAAGGCAAAGCTTTCGGAGCTGCTCGACCGGGTCGAGCAGGGCGAAACGGTGGTCATCGCCCGCCGCAACAAGCCGGTGGCTGAGCTGCGGCCCGTCGCGCGAGCGGCCCGAAAGAAAAAGCGGCGCCCGATCGGGCTGGCGAAGGGTATGGGACGCGTTTTGCCCGCATTCTTCGAGCCGATGGATGAGGCGGAACTGGCCGACTGGTACGAAGTCAAGCCTTCCGATCCGCTGCACCCTGAATGGCAGCGCGGGGCGAGACCTTGAAGCTGTTGCTGGACACCTGCGTGTTCCTGTGGGTCATCTGGGACGACCCGGCGCTGACACCGGCCATGCGCGACGTCATCAGCGACCCAGACCACGAACCTTTCGTCAGCGCCGTGACGATCTGGGAAGCGTTGCAAAAACACGCGCTCGGCCGCCTGCAGGTGCGCGCGGCCGAAGGTCCATGGGCGCACTTCGTCAGGCAGCGCGAGGCGCACGCGCTGAACGCCGTTGCGTTCGAAGAGAGCGATGCCCGGCATCTCGGCCAACTGCCCCCGCTGCACCGGGATCCGTTCGATCGCATGCTGATCTGTCAGGCCATCGAACGCGGGCTGACCTTGGTCACGCCCGACCACGAGATCAGGCGCTACCCCGTCAGAACGCTGTGGGAATGACCGGCGCATCGTTCAGCTCCACTGCGCCAGCAGCAGGCGGTTGAATCCCTCGGCGCGGCGCAGGTCGGAGTTGTACTCCTCCTCGGTCCACAGGCCGCACTCCACAAGCTTGCGTAGCGCGTCGGGTGTGGCCTCCAGTTCCTCCAACCAGTAGACGCTGCCGGCCGCGGCTGCGCGTTGCGCCGGCTTCGGCTGCCAGCGCGCGAGATCGAAGCCGGAAACCACCTGCGCGCGCGGCACCGCGGCGCAGACGATGCGCCCGCGCACGCCGCGCAGCTCGAACGCTGCGCCCTGCTTGGGATCCGCAGCGCGTGCGCCGGTGGGCAGCCAGCCGCCCTCGAAGATGCCGGGGCTGGTTAGCACGAGGCGCGCCCGTTTGGCGGCGGCGATCGCGGCGTAATCGGGTTGCGGCCAGTCGACCTCCGCAGCAACGAGTCGCGCGGCGCGACCGTCGCCGCCGAAACGCAGCATGCCGTCCGGCACCGAGGTGGCGAGCACGCGCACCGCGAAGCCGCACCCAGGTGCGAAGCTGATGGCCTGCAGCGAGAAGAGCTTGCCGTCCTCGGCCCGACGCCGGGCGGCATCGAGCCCCACGCCCACGCGCGCTTCGACCTTCCATAGCGCATCGCTGGGCACCAAATGCCGTTGCCCGTCGATCGGCCGGCCGGCCATCCATGCGCACAGGCCGTCGGCGGTCAGCCACAGCCCCGTAGCCGGCTTGCTGCGTTCGGCGCGTTCGGGGAGCACCGGCCACCGTGGCAGCGGCGCGCTGCCCGAGAGCGCATCGATTCGTACCGGGACGAGGCGCTGCGCACGGCGCTGGGTCTCGGGCCCGGAGATCGCCAGATCCGCCGGCACCGCAAAAAGCGGCTCCACGCGCCCGTCGTCGCGCCGCCGGGCGAGCTGGAACGCGGCGATAGTGAAGCTGCCAGGCGCGTTGGGCGAGCCGACGGCGGAGTACGGGGTTTCGCCGCGCGCGAAGGCGGCCAAATCGACGCCTTTGCGGGCAAGAAGATGCGAACGCAATGCACCGGCAGCGACCGAAGGCGGCGGCGGCATCAGCGATTCGCCCCAACTGCCCGGATCGCCGAACAGGCGGTTGCCGCGCAGGGTCAGCACGTCCAGCGCGTCGACGAAGGCGCTCGTTTCGCTCATGCGG
>JBBIJJ010000197.1:0-6782 GCA_037446035.1 Burkholderiales bacterium | reverse complement strand
GGGCTTCGCAACGCTGTTCGTCGGGCTCGTCGTCACCGCGCCGATCGTCGGCCACGCGACCTGGCACGCGTACCGCGACATCGTCGCCGACTGAAACGCGTGCCGTCGCCGCGGGCGCCTCAGAAGGTGTGAACTTAGATCCGACAGTTGGCCATTTGTCGTCCGTTCGCTCCGCCGCCTCGGGTCATTCCGAGCCGAAGGCCCTCCGGTCATTCCGAGCCGAAGGCCCTCCGGTCATTCCGAGCCGAAGGCCCTCGGGTCATTCCGAGCCGAAGGCCCTCGGGTCATTCCGAGCCGAAGGCCCTCGGGTCATTCCGAGCCGAAGGCCCTCGGGTCATTCCGAGCCGAAGGCCCTCCGGTCATTCCGAGCCGAAGGCCCTCGGGTCATTCCGAGCCGAAGGCGAGGAATCTCGCCCGCTCGCTGCGCCGAGATCCCTCGCCTTCGCTCGGGATGACAAAGTGGGCGCTGCGCACGGCACCGTCGGCGCTCGGGCAGTCGCGTCGGCGCTCGGGGCGTCGCCGGCGTGGCATTCCGAGCCGGCGCCTCGCGCCAGCGCGAGACGTCCCGGCCGCTCGCCGCTTCACCCGATGGGTGAGCGCAGTCGAAGCCGCAAACCCCGGTCGCGCAACGAACTTCCGCGCAACGGCATGGATGGACTGCCGGATTCGGGGTGCATCTTTCTACTGCGCGGCCCGCCGGCGTCGTTGCGCGGTGCTCGGGCCTCGCCTATCCACTTGATGTGTCTCGGCCCTGCGGCTGCGTGCGCCTAACCAGCGGACCGCTCGCGACGAAATCTTCACACCCTCTCAGTCGGCCTGCTTGCGCAGGAAGGCAGGGATGTCGTAGCGATCGGTGCCGCTGTCCTCCATCGCGGCCACGCGCGCAGCCGCACTTTCGCGACCGCTGCGCCAGACGGCGGGCACATCCAGATGACCGTAGTCGGCGGGCACGGGCACCGGCGCGATGCCGACCGGCGCGTTGTCGGTGCCCGTCTTGATCACCGTGAACGGCGTCTTCTTCGACGCCGCGCGGCCCAGCCCGGTTGCGACGACCGTCACGCGCAGGTTGTCGCCCATCGAGTCGTCGCACACCGCGCCGAATATCACGGTCGCGTCTTCGGCGGCGAAGGCGCGAATCGTTTCCATCGCCTCCCGGGTCTCCTTCGTTCGCAGCGAGCTGCTGGCGGTGATGTTCACCAGCACGCCGCGTGCACCGGACAGATCGACGCCTTCGAGCAGCGGGCTCGAGACCGCCTGCTCCGCGGCCACGCGCGCGCGGTCCAGGCCGCTCGCGGTGGCCGTGCCCATCATCGCCTTGCCGTGCTCGCTCATCACCGTCTTCACGTCCTCGAAGTCGACGTTGACCAGCCCCGGCACATTGATGATCTCCGCGATGCCGGCGCAGGCGTTGTGCAGCACGTCGTCGGCGGCGCGGAAGCATTCGCTCAGCTCGGCGTCCTCGCCGAGGACTTCCTCGAGCTTGCTGTTCAGGATCACGATCAGCGAGTGCACCTTGTCCTCAAGCTCCTGCAAACCGGCCTCGGCGATGCGCGCACGCTTGGGCCCCTCGAACTCGAACGGCTTGGATACCACCGCGACCGTCAGGATGCCGAGTTCCTTGGCCACCTCGGCGACCACCGGCGCCGCACCGGTGCCGGTGCCGCCGCCCATGCCCGCAGTGATGAACACCATGTGCGCGCCGCGCAGCGCGTCCGCGATGCGGTCGCGCGCGTCTTCGGCCGCCTGCCGGCCGGCCTCGGGACGGCTGCCGGCACCCAGCCCGGTCTTGCCGAGCTGGATGACGTTGCTCGCCAGCGAGCGCGCGAGCGCCTGATGATCGGTGTTGGCGCAGATGAACTCCACGCCCTGCACGCCGCGGCGGATCATGTGATCGACCGCGTTGCCGCCTGCGCCGCCGACCCCGATCACCTTGATGATCGTGCCCGTCGTTTCCGTCTCCAGAATTTCGAACGCCATCTCTTGCCTCCTGAACCGAGTCAGCTCAATGCACCGATACCGAAACGCGCAATGTCAACGGCGCGGCGAGTTTCCGTTGGCGCTCGCCCTTGACACTGCACGCTTGCTTCCGGGCCTGCCGCACACGGTTGCGTGCGGCGCGATTCGGCCCGTCGCTGGCGATCGCAAGCGACAGGAGCAAGTGAGGACAGGCCCGGACGATGCGCGCCCTCACCCCAGCCAGCTGTCCGTTTCCGGGCAGCGGGCGTAACCGTCAGAAATTTCCCACGATCCATTCCTTCATCCTCTTGAGCGTCTGGCGGAACGATCCGGTCTGCGCGGCGACCTTGCGCCCGCGCAACCGCTGCGAGTGCGCCTCGACCAGCAGCCCCATCACGGTCGCGAAGCGCGGGTTCCTGACGACGTCGGCGAGCGCCGCGTCATAGTTGGGCCAGCCGATCCGCGCGGGTTTGAGGAACACGTCCTCGGCCAATTCGCCGATGCCGGGCAGCAGGCTCGTGCCGCCGGTCAGAACGATCCCCGACGACAGCAGCTCTTCATAGCCCGACTCGCGGATCACCTTCTGCGCCAGCGTGAACAGCTCCTCGACGCGCGGCTCGATCACCGCGGCAAGCGCCTGGCGCGACAGAAGCCGCGGCGCGCGGTCGCCGATGCCGGGAATCTCGAGCCGTTCGTTCGGGTCGGCGAGCACCTCCTTGGCCACGCCGTAGCGCAGCTTGATCTCCTCCGCGTCCGGAATCGGCGTGCGCAACGCCATCGCGATGTCGTTGGTGATCTGGTCGCCGGCGATCGGGATCACCGCGGTGTGGCGGATCGCCCCGCCGGTGAAAATCGCGATGTCGGTGGTGCCGCCGCCGACGTCGACCAGTGCGACGCCGAGTTCCTTCTCGTCCGGGGTCAGCACCGCCATCGACGAGGCGAGCGGCTGCAGCATCAGGTCCGTCACCTCGAGCCCGCAGCGGCGCACGCACTTGATGATGTTCTGCGCGGCGCTGACGGCACCCGAGACGATGTGCACGCGCACTTCCAGCCGCACCCCGCTCATGCCGATCGGCTCGCGGATGTCCTCCTGGCCATCGACGATGAACTCCTGCGTCAGCACGTGCAGCACCTGCTGGTCGGTCGGTATGTTGACCGCACGCGCGGTTTCGATCACGCGCGCGACGTCGGCCGCCGACACCTCGCGGTCCTTGATCGCGACCATGCCGCTCGAGTTGAAGCTCTTGATGTGGCTGCCGGCGATACCGGTGTAGACCTCGCCGATGCGACACGCCGCCATCAGCTCGGCCTCCTCGAGCGCGCGCCGGATCGACTGCACGGTCGCCTCGATGTTGACGACGACCCCCTTGCGCAGTCCCTCGCTCGCCGACTGGCCGAGGCCGATCACCTGGAAGCGGCCGTCGGCGAGCAGTTCGGCGACGGCGACGACCACCTTCGAGGTGCCGATGTCCAGGCCGACGATCAGATCCTTTGTTTCCGTTCTCATCATGGCTTGTGGGCGGCGGCAGCAAAGCCGTTCGGATAACGTGCGTCGATGCGGGCGGGCGGGCCGGAGAGCCGGGCCACGACCAGCGGATAGTGGGCGACGATCGCGGCGACGCGTTCCGCCAGGCGACCCGGCGGATCGTCGCGACCGAGCTCGAAGCGCGGGCCGGCCGTCGCCCCCGCGCTCGTCTCCAGCGACCAGGCCGCGCGTTCCGAGATGCGCACCGCTTCGATGGTCAGCGCCAGCGGCGCGAGCAGCGCGCTGAACTCGCGCAGGCGTTGCGCCGCCTCCGCGGCGAACTCGGCAGGGCCGTCGAACTGCGGCAAAGGCCCGTGCAACTCCGCTTCCGCCACGTTGGCGACGAACAGCCGGCCCTGGTCCGACAGAATCCGGCCGTCACTCCAGACGCCGACGGCGCGATGCTCGCTGAGCGTGACGACCAGCCGATCGGGCCAGGCGCGGCGCACGGACGCGGCGGCGACCCAAGGCACGGTCTCGAACACGCGTTGCACCTCATCGAGCCGCATCGTGAAGAAGTTGCCGCGCAGCCGGCCGGCGAGCGCGGCGCGTATCGCCGCGCCGCTGACGTGCTGCAGCTCGCCGCGCACTTCAATGCGGCGAAGATCGAACCACGGCCGCTGCGCGAGCCACAGCGCGGCGCCGGCGGCGGCGAGCGCGACTGCCGCGGCGAGCAACGCGCGCGCGCCCCATTGCATCGCGCGTGTGCCGTTCACGCGGCCACCTCCAGCCTGGCCGCAGCGAGGATCTCGAGCACGAGGTCTTCGTAGCTCAGGCCGACGGCGCGTGCCGCGATCGGCACGAGCGAGTGGCTCGTCATTCCCGGCGCCGTGTTCAGTTCGAGCAGATAGGGCCGATCGCCGCGCGGGTCGGTGCGCAGCATCAAGTCGACGCGGCCCCAGCCGCGCGCGCCGAGCGCGTTGTACGCGCGCACGCACAGCCGCTCGATGTCGCGCGCGAGGCGGTCTTCGAGCGGTGCCGGGCAAAAGTACTGGGTGTCCTCCGAGAAGTATTTCGCCTGGTAGTCGTAGTTCTCGGCCGGCGCGCAAATCTCCACCAGCGGCAGCGCGCGTGCGGTCGCACCCTCGCCGAGGATCGCGCAGGTCAGCTCGCGGCCGTGGATCAGCTCCTCGATGAGCACGCGATCGTCGTAGCGCACGGCCGCCTCGAACGCCGCGGCGAGCTCGTTGCCGTCGTGCTGCGTGACCTTGGTGATGCCGATCGTCGAGCCTTCGCGCGCCGGCTTGACGATCAGCGCGTCGCCCAGCTCGGCGACGACGCGCTTCCAGTCGGTATCGGCGTGCGCGACGCGCCACGCAGGCGTCGGCAGGCCCTCGGCGGCCCAGATGCGCTTGGCCGTCAGCTTGTCGATCGCCATTGCCGAAGCCTGCACACCGCTGCCGGTGTAAGGCACGCGCAGCGTCTCGAGCACGCCCTGGATCGTCCCGTCCTCGCCAAAGCGCCCGTGCAACGCGATGAACGCGCGATCGAACTGCGCCGCCTCCAGCTCGGCGAGCGTCTGCGTGCCCGGATCGAACGCGTGCGCGTCGACCCCGCGCGAACGCAACGCGGCGAGCACGCCGGTGCCGGACATAATCGACACCTCGCGCTCCGACGAGCGCCCGCCGAACAGCACGCCGACCTTGCCGAACGATCTGGGATCGATCACGGTTTGCATATCGACCCGTTTGAGGACCGCGCCATCACGATCACCGCGCAACCTCCGAATGCGCTCCGCGGCGTTCTCTGTGTCTCGGCGGTCGACCCGATTCTTTTCATCCGCCGCGCTCCAGCAACCTGGCCGGCACGCCGCCGATCGAGCCCGCGCCCATCGTGATCACGACGTCGCCGGGCCGTGCGGCAGCACGGATCGCGGCTGGCATCTCGTCGATCGACTCGACGAACACCGGTTCGACTTTGCCGGCGACGCGGATCGCGCGCGCCAGCGAGCGGCCGTCGGCGGCGACGATCGGCGCCTCGCCGGCCGCATAGACCTCCGCGAGCAGCAGCACGTCCGCGGTCGACAGCACCTTGACGAAGTCCTCGAAGCAGTCGCGCGTGCGCGTGTAGCGGTGCGGCTGGAAGGCGAGCACGATGCGCCGGCCCGCAAATGCGTCGCGCGCGGCGGCCAGCGTCGCAGCCATCTCGACCGGGTGGTGACCGTAGTCGTCGATCAGCGTGAACGTGCCGCCGTCGATCGGCACTTCGCCATGGCGCGCGAAGCGGCGGCCCACGCCGGTGAACTTCGCAAGCGCCTCGCAGATCGATGCGTCGGACACGTCCAGTTCGGTCGCCACCGCGATGGCCGCCAGCGCGTTGCTCACGTTGTGCCGGCCCGGCAGATTGAGTTTCACCTGGAGCGCGGCTGCGCCTTCGCGCAGCGCGGTGAAGCGCATCGCGATGCCATCCGGCGCGACGTCGACGGCGCGCACCTGCGCTTCCGGCGCGAAGCCGTACGTCAGCACCCGCTTGGAGACGAACGGCAGGATTTCGCGCACGTGCCGATCGTCGAGGCAAAGCACGGCGGTTCCGTAGAAAGGCAGATGCGAGACGAACTCGACGAACGCCTGCTTGAGCCGCGCGAAGTCGTGCCCGTACGTCTCCATGTGATCGTTGTCGATGTTGGTCACGACCGCCATCACCGGCATCAGGTTCAGGAAGCTCGCGTCCGACTCGTCGGCTTCGACGACGATGTAGTCGCCGCTGCCGAGCCGCGCGTTCGCGCCCGCCGAGTTCAGCCGGCCGCCGATCACGAAGGTCGGATCGAGCCCGCCGGCGGCGAGCACGCTCGCAACCAGACTCGTCGTCGTCGTCTTGCCGTGGGTGCCGGCGATCGCGATGCCCTGCTTCAACCGCATCAGCTCGGCGAGCATGACCGCGCGCGGCACGACCGGGATGCGCCGCGCGCGCGCGGCGATCACCTCCGGGTTGTCGGGTCTGACCGCGGTCGAGACGACGAGCGCGTCGGCACCGGCGATGTTTTCGGCCGCATGTCCCAGCGCAACCTGCGCGCCGAGCTGCGCCAGCCTGCGTGTGGTCGCGCTGTCAGCGGCGTCCGAGCCGCTCACCGCATAGCCGAGGTTGAGCAGCACCTCGGCGATGCCGCTCATGCCGCTGCCGCCGATGCCGACGAAGTGGATGTGCTTGACCGCGTGTTTCATTCCGCGGCCTCCATCGTCGACGTGCGCTTCGTCGGCATCGGCGCAGCCGCAGGTTGACGATGCCGGGCGCCCGGCATGCCGACGAAGTGAACGTGCTTGACCGCGCGCTTCATACGGACATGACCGCAGAGACAGGGAGG
>JBBIJJ010000196.1:0-6847 GCA_037446035.1 Burkholderiales bacterium | reverse complement strand
TTCAGTGGTGTCCGCACGCGGAACCGCTGTCGGGCACGAAAGCCGCGTTGCGCGGATCGGCCGGATCGCGGCTGGCGCCGACTTCGGCCAGCCGCGCCAGATACTCGGCCCACAGCCGCTCCTGCTCGACACCGAGGTGGTACAGGTATTCCCATGAGTAGATGCCGCTAGAGTGCCCGTCGGAGAAGTTCGGCTGCACGGCGTAGTGGCCGATCGGATCGAGCGACGTGATCGTCACGTCGCGCTTGCCGACCTGCAGCGTCTCCTGCCCTGGCCCGTGTCCGCGGACTTCGGCCGAGGGCGAGTACACGCGCAGGAACTCGAACGGCAGCTTGAAGGTGTTGCCGTCGTCGAAGGCGATCTCGAGCACGCGCGAGGCGGCGTGCAGGGTGATGTCGGTGGGTTGCGGTGACCGGGTCATGCCGCAAGCATAGCCGCTCTTGCGCGCCGGCAAGACCACGTCGCGAGTGCGGCTGCGGCGGGCGGCAGCGGACCGCCCGCCGCGCAGGGATGCGGGGTCGTCAGCGCTGCCAGCAGGCAGCGACCGTGCCAGTGCCGGTGATGCCGCGCACGCCCGCCTGCGTGAGCGTGAGCTCGCCGCACTCGGCATCGGTGAAATTGTCGCTGCCGGCCGGGCAGGTGCCGGCGGCGCCGCACGGCGTGGCGGTCAGCGTGTATTGCTGGCCGGCGGCGCCGCCGAACGCAACGGTCACCAGGTAGCTGGCGCGCCCCTCGGCCGGCGCCACGGTCGCGGGCAGCGCGAAGTCGCTGCCCGCGGCCTGCGACTGGCAGGCCGCGACCGCGGTTTTGTTGTAACAGCCGTTGGTCGTGTAGTTGCGCTCGAGCGCGTTAGCGACGTCGAGCAGCACGGTCTTGGCCGCAGCGCGCTTGGAGCGGTTGACGTACGCCGTGTAATTGGGGATCGCGATCGCGGCCAGGATGCTTATCACGACGACCGCGATCATCAGCTCGGTCAGCGTAAAGCCGCGCCCGCGGCCGCTCGGCAAGCGCTTCATCGGGTCACCTCACGCCACGAGTCGCGCCCGAGCCGCGTGAACGTGCGGTTGCGTTCGAGTTGCATGTTGCCGGAGGTGCCGCTCATCGCCTTCAGCGCCGTCGGGCTGCCCTCCATCACCTGCGGCTGCTTGACCAGCCCCACCGACAGCGGCACGCCGCTGGCGAGCGCGCTGTCGGCGTCGTTGACCAGCCCGTCGCCGTTGGTGTCGAACACGGAGTACGGCAGCTTCGCCCCGCTGGTGGCCGACACTTCCATCAGCCAACCGCTGCCGCCGAATTCGCACGGGTCGGTCGACGGCACGACCGTGGTGAAGATCACGCGGCCGGCGCGCACGACGGCCGGTCCGATCACCCGTTCGCCGGTCGAAGGCAAATCCATGTACCAGCCGCGCCTGGTGGTGAAATCGACCGGGTTGGCGCTGACCTGCCGCACGTCCGTGACTACGCCGCGCAGGTTGATCGAGGTCGTCGAAATGGTTTGCTGCACCAGCTGGCTGCGGTCGGTCGTCGTCACCGGCGTGCCGTTGTCCAGGATCCCGTAAAAGGTGTGCTGCGTCGTGTCCGTCTTGTCCTCGTCGGCGAAGAAGCGGCCCGTGCCGATTACCACCATGACGCCCGGCACGCCCGACGGCGGCCGCGCCAGCTCGACGCGCGCCTGCAGCGGCTGCACCGCACTGCTTGCGCTGCGTGCCTTGAACAGCGGCGCCGGCGCGCCGCCGGCGCTGTAGGCGACGGCCCATGCGCCGGCGTTGCCGGCGCTCAGGTCGAACTTCCACACGTTGCCGAGCATGTCGGTCGCATAGGCGTAGTCGTAGACGTCGTCACCGTTGACGTCGTACACCGTCGGCGCGCCCAGACCGTTGGGCGCGGAAGGGGATCCGGCGCCGGTGTCGATGCGCCGGATCAGCCGGCCGTCGCTCGCGCGTACCAGGTACAGCGACGCCTGGTTGCCGGCGCTGCGGTAGCCGTTGCCGAACGCCGCCACCCACTCGCCGTTGTTGGCCTTGAACACCACCGCGCTGCCGATCGTGTAGCCCAGACGCGTGGCGTATTGAGGATCCGCGGCGTCGCCGCTGCGCATCGGCGTGGTGTCGTTGATTTCCCACAGCACCTCGGAGGGGCCGAAGGCGTCCGGGTCGGTGACGTCGAGCGCGAATACGGACTTGGCGCCGGCGCCTGTGGTGCCGACCAGGACGGTCTTCCAGCCGCCGCCCAAGAAGGCGTCGTACGCCGCCGGCGAGCCGTCGACGTAGTAGCGGTGCGCGTAGGTCGGCGACGCCAGCTGCGCCAGCTGCGGCAGGACCGCGCCCGGAACATACGCGAAGCGCTCCTCGCCGGAGGCGGCGTCGAACGCGTGCAGCATGCCGTCGTTGGCGCCGACGTAGAGCATCTTGCGCCGCGCCTTCTTGGCCGCCAGGAAGGTCGGATACGGGGTCGAGCTGCTGAGCGCGCCCTCGGGCAACGAAACGTAACCGTAGTTTTCGGCGCCGACGAACGCCGGATCGGAGTTGACGATGTCGCCCAGGGGCGAGCTGCGGTTGCGATACCCGCCGCCGTTGCGCTGCTCGTTGGCCGCGTCGCCGCGCAAGTAGTCCAGCAGCGCCGTGGAGCCGATCGGCGCCCACAGGCCGGCGGCCGTCAGATCCGACTGGGTGAAGGCGATGCCGCCCGTGCCGCTCCAGGTGAAGATCGCGCGGCTCGCGTGACCCGGGATCTTGCCCGGATCGGTCGCTTCCCATACCGTCGTGCCCAGCGTGCCGTCGGTGTTGATGCGGTAGGCGGTGAGCTTGCCCGTCCAGTCGCCGCTGTTGAAGCGTGCCTGGAACAGCATCGTGTCGGTGGTCAACCGGGTCGAATTGGTGGCCAGCGCCGCCGCGGAGCTTTCGCGTTCCAGCACGCGGTTCATCGCAATCGTCAGCGCATCGACCATCTCCTGCGGCCGGTCGGCGTTGAACGCCAGTCCACGGCTGTTGATCGCCGCATGCCACAGGTCGTAGACGTTGCCCGGCTCGGCATCCGCAAAGGTCGGCGGCCAGGCGCCGGCGCCGCTGAGCAGGTTCTGATAGCCCGTTCCAGCGTAGGTGCTCCCAGCCCAGCGGATGTCCACCGGCGTCGTGACGTTCATTGCGCGGGTCATGGCGAGTCCCACCGTGAACGTGACCAGGTGCTGCCACGTTGCCGGATCGTTCTTCGGGTTCCAGTACTGCTGCGCCGCAGTGCCCGAGCGGTCGACGTAATACGGGATCTGTTTGTTCGCCAGATCCGGGCGCAGATCATTGGCCCAGTAATGGAACGCGATGTCGGCGAGATTGTTGGATCGCTGCGCGGCAATCGTCGCGGAGCTCGAGCGGAAGATCGCGGTCAGCGGCGAGGTCACGTCATACGCGGTACCGTCCGGCAGCGTGCGCGCCGTGCCGTCTTGATCCCCGCACTGCGCGCCGCTGCAGAACGGGTTCGTATCGGCCTCGCCGTTCCAGAAACCGTCCGTCATCAGGATGTGGAAGTTCGGGCGGCACGCATACTCGGTCCCGAGCGAAAACTGGGGATCCTCCGCGTAGGGGTTGTTGTTCCCATGCGTCGCCCCGCTGCGACGGAAATACTCGCCGGCACGGTGCGCGGCGCCGCGCAGCGGCGTGTTGCTGGTCGCCGGCAAGCGAAACAGCCAGTAGTAGAAGTTGTCCCGGTGCGAGGTGTCGGACGGTGGGCGTATCCAGCGCCGGATGTGGCTGGCGACCGCTGAACCGGTCCAGCCGGTGCAGGTGGCGTCGAAGGTCCTGCAACTGCTCAAAGACTGCCACGCGATGCGCGCGTTGGCGGGCACGCCCTGCATCGCCAGCGCGGCGGCCGAGACCGTCAGCAGGTTTCGCGTCCGGTAAAAGGAATACCAGTTGGCGAAGTTCTGCCGCTCATCCGGGCCGATCAAGGGGTTGGTGCCCGAGGTCGCGGAGACGATCACCAGCGTGTAGCAGTCATCGTCGTCGATCGTACCGTCGCAGTTCGCGTTCGCCGAATTGAAGCGGTAGTAGTACCCTGGGCCGGGGGTGTTCGTCTGAAACGGAGTCACCAGCGTGCCGCCATTGGCCACCCGGCCGGCCTGCAGCGCCGCAAGATCGGCCGCGACGTCGGCGTGGGCAGCAAACGTCTGGGTCGTGTTCGCGGGGTTATAGGCGCGGGTCGGGCGGTAAGCGATACTGAGGTTGACGGTGCCGCGCGATGCCGGGCCGCTCGACCCGTTGGCAAACCCATTGATGGGGGCCGCGGTAAACGACGTCGTCAACGGATTGCCCTGCGCGTCCACTGGCGGCCGGTAAACGATGTTGGGATCGTAGTACAGGGGGTTGAAAGCGGCGGACTTGAACCGCCGCGTCGACGCGTAGCTCAAGAGGCTATCGGGCGCATACGCCCAGGTCATGGAGCCCGAGTCGTCGAGCGTGATCACGATGTTCGGATCCAGCGGCTTCGGCAGGAAGGGCGGAACGGTCGAGATCGTGAACGCCTGCACGGTCTGTCCGTACAGCATCGCCGACAGCGCGATCGCTGCGGTCAGCCGACGGGCGTCGATACGGAAAGCGCGCTTCGCTCGCATGCTCGAGTTCTCCTGGCCTGGGCCGCGTGCGGTTACGGCCGCACGTAGGTGGTTTGAACCTGCGCGGTGGTACCTGGCTGGGCGCCAAAACCGACCGCCGTGATCCGGTACACGGTCAACGTTTCGCGCGGCTTCAGCGCGCCGATTTCCGGCCGCACCTCGATGTCGCCGACGCGCTCGACGGTGCAACGCGGCTGCCGCGCCACGTCGGAGATGCCGGCGGCGGCCGGCATCACCCGCACGTTGGCGTCAATCGTGAAGTCGATCGTCTCGAAGATCTGCGGCGCGTTCGCCGGCGCCGCGGTGTACATGCCGCCGGTACCGTCGAACGCCGGCAGCCCGCCGGCGCTCGTCAGCACCGACTCGCAATCCCGCAGCGAGGCTTCGGCGGCCTCGAACGCGCGCAGCCGGTCGCGCGTGTTGCCGGACATGCGTTCCTCCTGCGTCGCCATCGAGTAGGCGGTGACGCCGAGCAGGCTCAGCATCACCAGGAAAACCAGCCCGACGACCAGCACCGCACCGCGTTGCGGCCGACGCGGGCGGGTAGCCAGCACGAATCGCTTGTCCATCGTCGTCGCTCTCGTCACAGCATCCGATTGCGCAGCGCGACCGTGGTGGTGAACACGCGGCGCAGGCGCCGATCGGCTGCGCTCTGCGTATCGGCGACGCCGTCGCCGTCGTCGTCGCGAAACGCGTAGGTCTGCACGCCGGTGGCGACGTTGTCGTCGCTACCCGCCGCCAGCCAGCTGATGCGCACACTCACGACCTGCGACCAGTCGGCCACGGCGTCGGCGCGCACGTACGCCTCGGCAATCCCGTCGGGTTCCGGTGCGCTGGTGTCGATGCCGTACAGGATGTCGACGTCCTCGATGCCATCGACCAGCTCTTCGGCAACACCGCCGGCAACCCGATACAGCGCGCGCCGCCCGGCCGGATTGAGGCCGACGTAGTACGACGTCTCGACGAAACGCATGACGTACGCGCGCGAGTCGGGCGTGAACGCGTCGTTCGGCACCACGGCGGCGTTGCCGTCGGCACCGCCGACACCAGCGCCGCCGGTCTGGTACTCGAGCGTGGTCGGGAAGCTGCCGATGCCGGTCGTGGCCGGGTTATTGGTGACGCGAAACATCAGCGCGCGCTCGCAGTTGGCGAGCACGACGATGTCGCCGTTGCCGATACCGGCGCCGTTGTGCTCGATCGTGACCGTGCGCGCGACCGGATCCGAGTTGGCCGTCAGCCGCACCATCAGTCCGGCCGCGCGGCGGATCGTCAGCACGTCGCCAGCGGCGCGGGCGACGCCGCCCGGGTTGACCCAGCCTGTGCCGTCTTCGAAGCCCGCGATGCCGTCGCCGGCGCCGTTGAACGGCACCGCCGGCTGAGTCACGTTAGCCAGCGTGCCGTCGGCGGCATTCAGGCTGCGCGACCGGCAGCCGGCGAAGCCGGTCATGCGCAGGTCCTGCGCGATGTAGTCGAGCGCGAAGCGCCCGCTTTCCTGAACGCGTGCCAGGTTCTCGCTGACGCGGTAGGTGCCGCGCGAGCCGACGAAGATGTAGGTCAGGGCGCCCAGCACGATCAGTCCGATCGTGAGGCTGATCATCAGTTCGACCAGCGTCAGGCCGCGCTGCGCGCGGGGCGCCCTCGAAGTGCAATCACGTTTCATCGGTCGTTGTTCCACAAGCGCGTGACCAGCGTGTGCTGGGCCGCTGCCGCGCCGCCGCCGCGCGAGTCGTCCCACTGCACGGTGATCGCCACGACTTCGTTCGCGGTATCGACCGCGATCGCGCCGTCGCCGGCGGGCAACCTGCGTAGCTTGGCGAGCCAGTCGTCGATGTCGGCTGCGCACACGCCGACGCACGCCGGCCCCGTGGCCGCCAGTGTCAGCGCGTACGCGGTCGCCTGCCCGACGTTGGTGCGCATGCGCTCGGCCATGTCATCGGCCAACTGCGCGGCCTGGG
Source organism: Burkholderiales bacterium (assembly GCA_037446035.1). Classification (GTDB taxonomy): domain Bacteria; phylum Pseudomonadota; class Gammaproteobacteria; order Burkholderiales; family Burkholderiaceae_F; genus DSNY01. The sequence goes on along the minus strand of JBBIJJ010000196.1, from coordinate 289 downwards.
CGCGGTACAACGCGCTCTGGCTGGAGCGCAGGCTGGCCGCCTGCAGCCCGGCCATGCCGAGCAACCCGAGCGAGATGACGACGATCGCCACCAGCACTTCGATCAACGACAGGCCGCGTTGGCGCGCATGCTGGGTCCGTAAGTTCATGGTGAGTCCAGTCACTAGCAGGCTGTTGAAATTCGACCGCAGGAACCATTGTTCGTGATTGATTTCGAAGGCATGGTCTTTCGGGTCAGGGACGAGTGATGCGCGGATACGAGAGCAAGCAGGAGGGTCTGTTCAGCTACG
>JBBIJJ010000195.1:0-6874 GCA_037446035.1 Burkholderiales bacterium | reverse complement strand
GGTCGGAATGACGCACAGCTTGCCATCCCGAGCGCAGCGAGGGATCTCGGCGTGGCGCGACGCTGAGATTCCTCGCCTTCGGCTCGGAATGACAAATGGGGCTCGCTCGGAATGACAAATGGGGCTGGCTCGGAATGACAAGGGTTGGCCGGCTCGGAATGACGAGGGGTAGTCGGTTCGGAATGACCAGGGGTGGCGGGCTCGAAATGACGAGGCGTGGCCGGCTCGGAGTGACTCAGATGGAGCGGTCCGCAATGACCGGGCGATGTCATCCCGAGCGCAGCGAGGGATCTCGGCGTGGCGCGACGCTGAGATTCCTCGCCTTCGGCTCGGAATGACAAAAGGTGGCTGGCTCCGGATGACGCGGTTGGCTGGCTCGGGATGACGCGGTTGGCGGGCTCGGGATGACGCGGGTGGCTGGCTCCGGATGACGCGGGTGGCGGGCTCGGGGATGACCAGGGGTGGTTGGTTTGCAGGGGCGAGAAGCGGTTCGCCCGGAGCGACGACGGGTGATGGAAGCGGGCGCCGGGCGGCGGGCACGTGTCGCGAGGACTCGCAATGCTCGATCGCGACCGGACGCGAGCGGCGGCCAAGGGGCTGCGCGATAAACTCGCGCCCGTGCCCACGACCGACCGCCCCGAAGTTTCCGTCGCGACCTTCCGCTGGCCGGTGCGCGTGTACTACGAGGACACCGATGCCGGCGGCATCGTGTACTACGCGAACTTCCTGCGCTTCTTCGAGCGCTGCCGCACCGAGTGGCTGCGCGCGCTCGGCCTCGCGCAGCGCGAACTGGCCGCAGAGCGCGGGCTGCAGTTCGTCGTCGCGCAGTTGACGATCGACTACCTGCGGCCGGCGCGGCTCGACGACGTACTCGCGATCGAGGCGCGCATCGCCGAGCTGGCGCGCAGCTACCTCGTGTTCGCGCAGCGGGCGCTTCGCGGCGACGAACTTCTCGCGCAGGCGACGGTCAAGGTTGCGTGCGTCGATGCGCGGCGCGGCGCGCCGGCGCGTCTGCCAGCCGAACTCGTTTCCCGCCTGCAGCCGGCCGCGGCTGCCTGATCCGATCCGCCGAATGCCATGACCGCTGCCGCCGACCTCTCGATACTGAAGCTGATCACGCAGGCGACGATCGTCGTGCAGCTCGTGATGGCGCTGCTACTCGTCGTATCGCTCGCCTCATGGACGGCGATCTTCAGCAAAGGCTTCGCGATCCGCAGCACGCGGCGCGAAACGCTGCGCTTCGAAAGCACGTTCTGGGGCGGCGCCGATCTGGGCGCGCTGTACCAGGCGGCGTCGAACCCGCGCAAGAAGACCGGCGCGCTGGAGCGCATCTTCGAAGCCGGCATGAGCGAGTTCCTGAAGCTGCGCGGCAAGGGTGATGCGCAGGCGATGCTCGACGGCGCGCGCCGCGCGATGCGCGCCGCCTACCAGCGCGAGATGGATGCGCTCGAGTCGCGGCTGGCCTTCCTCGCATCGGTCGGCTCCGTCAGCCCGTACGTGGGCTTGTTCGGCACCGTCTGGGGAATCATGCACGCGTTCACCGGGCTGGCGAGCCTCGAGCAGGCCACGCTCGCGACGGTGGCGCCCGGCATCGCCGAGGCGCTGATCGCCACCGCGATCGGGCTGTTCGCGGCGATCCCGGCGGTGGTCGCGTACAACCGCTTCGCGCACGACATCGACCGGCTCGCCAACCGCTTCGAGACCTTCATCGAGGAGTTCTCGAACATCCTGCAGCGGCAGCACTGACGAGGCGCGGCGATGGCCCTGCTCGCGCGCAGACAACCCGGCAGCCGGCGCCGCATGCTGGCCGACATCAACGTCGTGCCGTACATCGATGTGATGCTGGTGCTCGTGGTGATCCTGATGGTGGCCGCGCCGTTCGTGAACCCGAGCCTGGTCAACCTGCCGACCGTCGGCAAGTCCTCCCGCGCGCCGGATCGGCCGCTGGAGATCGTGATCCGCGCCGACGGCCGGCTCACGCTGCGCGAGGTCGGCAAGGAACTCGCGAACGACCTGCCGGGCGCGGTGGCGGCGGTCAAGAAGCGCCAGCAGGCGAGGAAGGATCAGCCGCCGCCGGTGGTGATCGCCGCCGACCGCGACGTGCGCTACGACCACGTGATGAAGGTGATGGACGCGCTGCAAAAGGAAGGCGTGGCGCGCGTCGGTCTGTCGGTCAAGCCCCCCGCTCCGTGAGCGAGGCAGCCGCTTTGAGCCGTTCGAGCGTGACCCGATCGCGCGAGACCGCCGCCTCGGATGGCGACTTCGCCGTTGCCGGTCGCGTTGCCGTCGTTCGCAGCGGCGCGAGGCATCGGCGCGTTGCGCGCGGCCGAGATTCCTCGCCCCGGCGCGGGTCCGGGGCTCGGAATGACGCTCCGGCAGTCATCCCGAGCAACGCGAGGGATCCCGGCGGCGCGAACGGCCGGGATTCATCGCCGCGGCGCGAGTCCAGGGCGGGGAACGACGTGACGGTGTCATTCCGAGCAACGCGAGGCATCGGCGCGTTGCGCGCGGCCGAGATTCCTCGCCCCGGCGCGGGTCCGGGGCTCGGAATGACGCTCCGGCAGTCATCCCGAGCAACGCGAGGGATCCCGGCCTCGCGCGCGGGAGGGACTCTTCGTTGCGGCTCGAGTCCAGGCCTGGAACGACCGGGGGCGTGGGCTGCGAAAGCCAGCCCGTTCGCAGGCGTCCTGAGGATTTGTCACGTTCGATGGGTTTGAACCGCAGCAACGCCCGCGCGGATCGAGTCCGATGACCGCAGCCGCTCTGAACCGACCGCGCCTGCCCGGCGAGCAGCACAACATGCTGTCGTCGTTCGCGCTGGCACTCGCGATGCACGCGCTGCTGTTCGGCGGGCTGTCGCTGGTCGTGCAGTGGCGCACGCAGCCCGAAGCGCCCGTGGTGGCCGAACTGTGGGGCAGCCTGCCGCCGATCGAAGTGCCGGCGCCACCACCCGCGCCACCGCCGCCGGTAACGAAAGTCGAGCCCGAGCCCGAGCGGCGCGACGCCGACATCGTCGTCAAACAGGAAAAAACAGAGCCGCCCAAAGTCGAGCCCGACACCAGGAAGCTCGAGGAGGAGAAGCGGCGGATCGAAGAGGAGAAGAGGCGCATCGAGGACGAGAAAAGGCGCGTCGAGGCGGATAAGAAGAAGCTCGAAGCCGAGCGCAAGCGCGCCGAAGCGAAGCTCGCGGCCGAACGCGAGGCGCAACGCAAGGCCGACGTCGAGCGGTTGCTGGCGCAGGCCGGCAGCGCACAGGGTGCGCCGCAGACGCAGACCGGGCCCGCCGGCGGCGCGCGCGGCAGCGCCGAATACGCCGCGCGGCTGGTCGCCTATATCAAGCAGTTCATCGTCTTCCCCGTGCCCGAAGGCACGTCGCCGCAGATCTACGCAGAGTTCGAGGTCGAGCTGCTGCCCACCGGCGAGCAGGCGCGCGTGCGGCTGGTCAAGCCCAGCGGGCTGGCTGGCTACGACGCCGCGGTCGAGCGCGCGATCGGGCGCGCCAATCCGTTCCCGCGCAAACCCGACGGCACCGTCGACCGTGTCGTGACCATCCGTTTTTATCCCGTCGAGAGGCGATGACGTACGTACAGTCCACAGGACATCGCTCCCTATAATCGCGCGCTCATGATTCGATCGATCCGTCGCGCGCGCTCCGTCGCGTTCGTACTCGTTCTGTTCGCGATCGGTGCCGCCGAGGCACAGCTTCGCGTCGAGATCACCGGCGTCGGATCGAACCAGTTTCCGATCGCGGTGGCCAACTTCCAGCGTGACGGCCAGGTGCCGCAGGAAGTCGACGCGATCATCCGCGCCAATCTGCAGCGCTCGGGGCTGTTCCGCCTGATCGAGACAGGCGGCACCGCGATCCCGGAAAACGCCGCCGTCGCGCACGGCGAGTGGAAAGCGCGCGGCGCCGATGCGCTGGTGGTTGGCTCGATCGCGCGGCTCGCCGACGGCCGCTTCGACATCCGCTTCCGGCTGTACGACACCGTCAAGCAGGTGCAGCTCGACGGACTGTCGTACGTCAGCACCGCAAACGATCTGCGGCTGAACGCGCATCGCATCTCGGACCGCATCTACGAAAAGCTCACCGGCGACCGCGGCGTGTTCGCCACGCGCATCGCCTACGTCGTTCAGCTCGGACGCAACCAATACGAACTGCAGGTCGCCGACGCCGACGGCGGCAACGCGCAACCCGCGCTGCGCTCGCGCGAGCCGATCATCTCGCCGGCGTGGTCGTTCGATGGCGCGCGGCTCGCCTACGTGTCGTTCGAATCGGGCAAACCGGTCGTCTACGTGCACACGCTGGCCACCGGCGAGCGCCGCGCGGTGGCCAACTTTCGCGGCAGCAACAGCGCGCCGGCGTGGTCGCCCGACGGCAAGACGCTCGCGGTCGTGCTCACGCGCGACGGCATCTCGCAGATCTACTCGATCGGCGTGGACGGCACCAACCTGCGGCGCCTGACCAACTCCGGCGCGATCGACACCGAGCCGGTGTTCTCGCCCGACGGCCGCTACATCTACTTCACGTCGGACCGCGGCGGCGGGCCGCAGATCTACCGAATGAGCCCGGCCGGCGCCGACGTACAGCGCGTGACCTTCAACGGCGACTACAACGTCACGCCGCGCGTCAGCCCCGATGGCCGGCAGATCGCGTACGTCGGCCGCCGCGACGGCCGCTTCCAGGTGTACGTGATGGAACTCGCAACCGGGCAGGAGCTGGCGGTGACCGACACCGTGATGGACGAGTCGCCGAGCTTTGCGCCCAACGGTCGCCTGCTGCTGTACGCGACCGAAGTCAACGGCCGCGGCATCCTGGCGTCGGCATCGACCGACGGCCGCGTGCGCACCCGCCTGACGGGTCCTAACGGCGACGTGCGCGAACCGACGTGGGGACCATTTTCCAAGTAAGAAGGGAGATAGACTCATGCAACAAAGACGCATCCTCACGATCGGACTGGCCGCGGCGTTCCTGGCCGGTTGCGCGACGACGCAGCTCGAAGAGCCCAAGCCCGCGCCGGTGACCGAAAGGCCTGCCGCGGCCCCGGCCCCCGCGCCGGCGCCGGCGCCGGCGCCGGTCACGCGCGCCGAACCCGCGCCGCAGCCGATCGATCCGTTGAACGATCCGAGCAGCCCGCTCGCCAAGCGCGAAGTGTTCTTCGATTTCGACAAGTTCGACATCAAGCCGGAGTACACCGGCCTGGTCGAAGCGCACGGCCGCTACCTCGCCTCGCGCAAGGATCGTCGCGTCGTGATCGAAGGCAACGCCGACGAGCGCGGCAGCCGCGAGTACAACCTGGCGCTCGGCCAGAAGCGCGCCGATGCGGTCCGCAGCCGCCTGCAGATCCTTGGCGCGGGCGCGGCGCAGATCGAGACGGTGAGCTTCGGCGAGGAGCGGCCGCGCTGCCAGCAGCACAACGAGGAGTGCTGGTGGCAGAACCGCCGTGCGGACATCAAGTACAAGTGACCGCTGCGCCGTGCTCGCGTCACGCTCCGCAATGAGGCGCGCGCACCGCGCGGCCGGCGTTCTGCTGCTGGCGCTGGCCGCGGTCGGTGCACCGCCCGCGCACGCACTGTTCGGCGACGACGAGGCGCGCAAGGCGATCCTCGACCTGCGCAAGAAGGTCGACGAGCAGAACCAGGCGCTCGCGCAGAAGGATGCCGAACTGGCCGCGCGGCTGGAGCGGCTCGAGGCGGCCAGCCGCGCGCAGCTCGAATTCGCCAACACGATCGACGCTCTCAAGCGCGAGATCGCGCAACTGCGCGGGCAGGTCGAGCAGCTCGCGCACGAGGTCGCCACGCTGCAGAAGCGCAACCGCGATCTGTACGTCGACCTCGACGCGCGACTGAAGAAGCTCGAGCCGGTGACCACGACCGTCGACGGCAAGCAGGCGGTCGTCGAGCGCGGCGAGCAGGCCGCGTTCGACGCGGCGCTGGCGCAGTTCCGCGCGAGCGATTTCAAGGGCGCGATCGCGAGCCTGCAGACCTTCGTCGCACGCTACCCGCAGTCCGCCTACGCCGCGTCCGCGCACTACTGGCTTGGCAGCTCGCACTTCGCGCTGAAGGACTACAAGGCGGCGATCGCCGCGCTGCAGGTCGTCACCGAGCGCTACCGCGACTCGCCGCGCGCATCCGAAGCGCTGCTGACCATCGCCGCCAGCCAGATCGAGCTGAACGACAAGAAGTCGGCACGCGCGACGCTGAACCGGATCATCAAGGAGTATCCGGACACCGAGGCCGCTCGGCTGGCCAAGGAACGGCTGCCCTCGACCGCGCTGCGTTGAGCGCGATCGAGCGGCGGACACTCGTCATCCCGAGCGAATGCGAGGGATCTCGGCATTGCGGGCGGCCGAGATTCCTCGCCTTCGGCTCTGAATGACGAGATGGAGGCGGCTTCGAATCACACGAGTCGGCGGCTCGGAATGGCGGACAACGCTCGTCATCCCGAGCGAATGCGAGGGATCTCGGCATTGCGGGCGGCGGAGATTCCTCGCCTGCGGCTCGGAATGACGAGGGGTGGTCGGCTCGGTGTGACGACGGGTGGTCGGCTCGGAGTGACCGCGAAGAGGCGGCGCGAAATCGCACGAGTCGGCGGCTCGGAACGGCGGACACTCGTCATCCCGAGCGAATGCGAGGGATCTCGGCATTGCGGGCGGCGGAGATTCCTCGCCTGCGGCTCGGAATGACCACGCTGAGATTCCTCGCCCGCGGCTCGGAATGACCACGCTGAGATTCCTCGCCCGCGGCTCAGAATGACCACGCTGAGATTCCTCGCCCGCGGCTCAGAATGACCACGCTGAGATTCCTCGCCTGCGGCTCGGAATGACGAGGGGTGGTCGGCTCGGTGTGACGAGAGCTGACCAGCTCGGCATGACGA
>JBBIJJ010000194.1:0-6878 GCA_037446035.1 Burkholderiales bacterium | reverse complement strand
AGTTGAGCGCAAGATGACCGCGCAGCCGCCGCGCAAGCCCGCGTAGCCCCGGCGCGCCAGATTGCTGCGCGCCGCGCTCGTTGTGCAAGTGCTCGACGAAGCTGCCAACACGACGCATTCGGGGGCGACCTCGTGAAATATCCGGGTTAGGGTGATCGCCAAACTCTGTGCGGCCTTGCACCACGTCAGGCCTACCGTGAAGAAGTCCAAGGACCTCGACCGCTGCGGTTGCCAGCCACGCCACGTCAACACGCGCGTCGGCGCCGGTCGTCGGGCCACCTCAGGGGCTGCCGGCGGCAAGGTGGCGGCGCGAGTTCGGCCTGGCCCCGGGTTGTCACGGGGCCGAGCGTTCGCCCGGCAATCCCGGGATCCCGCCGCGACCGCGCCGCTGCGCGCGCTCGAGCAGATAGGCGTCCTCGGCCTTCGACGCCGACGCGCGCGCCGACGCGACACCGGCGCCGCCCAGCGGCGCGGGCAGCACGAGGTTGGCGTTCCAGCTTTCGCCTGCGCGCATCGCGAGCGGAGCGGGAAAGGCGTCGACGCTCGCCGGATCGATCCACGGTGCGAAGCTCGCGACGGCGAGCTTGACGCGCGGACGAATCGCCGCCTCCGCCGCGCGGCCGCGCTGTCCCCAGCGCACGATCAGCGAGTCGCCGGTCGTCGTCGGGCCGATCTTGTCGGTGATCGCGACGTCGCGCCGCACGCCGTGGTTGCGGAACATCATGAACTCCTCGAACAGCATCGCGATGTCCTCGCGTGTGGTCGAGTAGTTGTATTCGTCGGTGGCGCGGTCGGGCGCGAAGAATCCCGCGACCTGCTGCGGCGTGTAGGCGCGCTGCGTCGGCGTGGCCGTGTCGCCCCGGAACTTCACCAGCGCGAGCGCGAGCATTTCGGCCGACTGCAGCGGCCACTGGCGCGCCAGCTCGTCGGACGGCAGCTGCACGCTGCCGTAGCGTGGCCCGAGGTTGTCCCATACGGTCGCGGCGTTGTTCAGCGCGCCGCGCGCCGCCGGCGGCAGGAAGTCGCCCGCGTGCGCCAGCTCGTGGTACAGCAGCCAGCCCGCCTCGTACAGCAGGTAGTCGATGGTGCGCGTCAACCGCGATGTCGCCGGCCAGGGCAGAAGGACGTTGTTGTTGGCGAGCGTGTAGCGCCACACGCCCGAATACGCGAGGTCGCGGTCGAAGTCGGAGCGGAAATCGGGCGCTTCGTTGATCACGTCGCGCTCGGCGGGTGTCAGCCAGAAGTTGTCGGCGTCGAGATAGATCGCGCCGGTCAGGCCGTAGTAAAAGGAGGGTCGCACCTGCGCGCCGATGACGATCGCGGTCACGCCGTTGAGCAGCCGGCGGATGTCGGCCTTGTCCGCACCGCCGATGAACTGCTCGAACACCGCACCCATCCAGTCGTGCGACACGAGCACGCGGTCCATGATCTGCGCAACCGTCGGCTCGGCGCCGCCCGTGGTCTGGTGCAGGAAGGGCAGCGTCGCCAGCGTGCACGCGTTCTTGCCCGCGCCGGTCCATCGCAGCGCAGCGTCGTAGGTACAGCGGACCAGATCGGCCGCGAACGGGCTCGTGGCCTTGTACGGGTACACGCGCGACACATGCAGCCCGCTGAAGACGTGCGCATTGCTGTTGTCCGGCGCCTGCGTGTAGTTCTCCACCAGCACGAGCGCATCGTCGCTGTCGGTCGCTCCGCTCGCGGTGCGGCGCGTGACGCGAAAGCGCAGGACGGTGTCGACGCCGACGTCCGGCCCGGTGAACAGGATCCGGTTCGGGTCGGTCGTGTCGAGCGCGACGGTCGGCCCGTCGATCTGCGCCCAGGTCTGCGTCTCGCCGGCGGCAAGCGGGGGCCAAGCGCGCAGCGAGACCTTGCCGCCCTTGCGAACGGCATGGTCCACGCGCAGCACGACCGCGCTCGCGCCGGCACTCGCCGGCGTCGCGCTCACGCTCACCGTCGCCGAACGCGCGGCGCCGGCGCTGTCGATGAAGTCCACGCGAAAGCTGTAGGTGCCGGCCGCCGGCGGCTCGAAGCTGATCGTCTGCGTCCGGTCGGACAGCAAGGCAACCGCCGGCCCGCCGATCTGGGTCCAGCGCACGTCGCGCAACGCGCCCGTGCATCCGGCCACCGCCGCGCCCGCCGCCTTGCCCACCGCGACGGACGTCTCCGCATAGGTCGAGAACGAGCCGCTGCCCGGTCCGCAGATGAGCGGCGCCGGCGCCGGCGCACCGCCGCCTCCGCCGCCGCACGCCGCGAGCGCCAGCGCGGCCAACGCCGCGGCGGCCCGTCGCATCGGCCTTTCGGATGTCTGCATCGTCGTCGCTCCCGCGGCCCGCACGCCGCGGCGCATCGTCGGCGGCGCCGCGCCGACCGTCAAGCCGCGCGACGGATGATCCGCGCGTTACCGCCCGGGCAGCGGCATTCCGATGAACACCCACGCGAGCATGATCACGAGCGCGCCCAGGCAGGTCACGCCGACCAGCAGCAGGCGATTGCGGCGCTGCGTTTCGTGCCGCAGCCGGCGCATCTCGGCAAGAAGGCGCTCGTCGCGCGAGGTGTCGGTCAGCGCCTGATGCAGCAGCCGCGGCAACTGCGGCAGTAGATGCGACCACTGTGCGGCCTCGCGCCGCAGCTTGTCTTCGAGCCCCTGCCAGCCCATCTGCGCCTGCATCCAGCGCTCGAGGATCGGCTTGGCGGTCTTCCACAGGTCCAGCTCCGGGTCGAGCTGGCGGCCGAGCCCTTCGATCTGCAGTAGCGTCTTCTGCAGCAGCACCAGTTGCGGCTGCACATCGACGTTGAACCGGCGCGAGGTCTCGAACAGCCGCAGCAGCACGTGCGCGAACGAGATGTCCTTCAGCGGCTTGTCGAAGATCGGCTCGCACACCGCGCGGATCGCGTTCTCCAGCTCGTCGACGCGCGTGGCGGGCGGGACCCAGCCGCTTTCGACGTGCAGCTCCGCCACGCGCTTGTAGTCGCGCCGGAAAAACGCGAGGAAGTTCTGCGCCAGGTAATCCTTGTCGCTGTCCGACAGCGTGCCGACGATGCCGAAGTCGAGCGCGATCCAGCGGCCGAAGTCCTCGCCGGCGTCGCCGACGTAGATGTTGCCCGGGTGCATGTCGGCGTGGAAAAAGCCGTCCCGCAGCGCCTGCGTGAAGAAGATCTCGACCGCGTCGCGCGACAGCTTCTTGATGTCGATGCCGGTCGCGCGCAGGCGCTCGACCTGGCTCACCGGGATGCCGCGCATGCGCTCCATCACGAGCACGTTGTCGCGGCAGCCGTCCCAGTACATCTCGGGCACGCGCAGCAGCTTCGAATCGGCGAAGTTGCGCCGCAGTTGCGACGCGTTGGCCGCCTCGCGCATCAGGTCCAGCTCGTCGTGCAGCAGCTTGTCGAACTCGGCCACGACTTCGCGCGGGCGCAGCCGCCTGCCGTCGCGCCAAAGCCGCTCGACGAGACTGGCGCCGACCTCGAGCAGGCCCAGATCCTTTTCGATCGCCGGCAGCATGCCCGGCCGCAGCACCTTGACCGCGACCTCGCGGCCGGCCCAGGGGCCGAGCGCGGGCTCGTTTTTCAGCACCGCAAGATGCACCTGCGCGATCGACGCGCTGGCCACCGGTGTGCGCTCGAAACTCGCGAACACCTCGTCGATTCGGCGGCCCAGTCCGCGCTCGATCTCGCGCACCGCGACCTCGGAGTCGAACGGCGGGACGCGGTCCTGCAGTTTGGCCAATTCGTCCGCCACGTCCGCGGGCAGCAGATCGCGCCGCGTGGACAGCGCCTGCCCGAACTTGACGAAGATCGGTCCGAGATCCTCGAGCGCGCGCCGCAGGCGCACGCCGCGCGGCTCGCGGAACGAGCGCCCCACCGGCACCGCGCGCACCAGCCGCACGAGCCACGCGCTCTTCAGGCCGGCGGCGACGATCTCGTCCAGCCCGAAGCGGTAGACGGTCAGAACGATGCGGACGAGCCTCAGCAGGCGCAGCATCGCGACGAACGATCAGGTTGTGCCGACCCGCGTGACGGTGCCATCGCGCGCGCCCGTATCGTCATCCCGCGCGCCTCGCTCGCCTTCCGAGTGCCCGTTTCGTCATCCCACGAACGGGCCCGCCATCCCGCACGCCGCGCTCGCCATGGCGCACCGCTCTCGTCATCCCCAGCGCCGCCCTCGCCATCCCCAGCGCCGCCCTCGCCATCCCCAGCGCCGCCCTCGCGCTCGAGCAACGCGCTCGTCATCCCGAGCGAATGCGAGGGATCTCAGCGCTGCGAGCGGTCGTGCTTCCTCGCCTCGGGCTCGGAATGACGAGTCCTTGTCATCCCGAGCGCAGCGAGGGATCTCGACCCTTCGCCCTTGCGCAGCGCGCGCTTCGGAGCAGCGCCGCGATGGCTCACCCCGGCTCGCGGCCGTGGTTCCGAATGACGGGCGTGCGGCGGTCATCTGCGCTTCGCACGCTTCAGTGGCCACGCTCGAGCAGTTCGATGCGCTTGGCCAGACGCTCCGCGTCGTCGCGCAGCCGGGCGACTTCCCGCGAAAACGCGTCGACCTCGCCGCGCGCGACGAGCATCGGATTCTCGGCGACGAAGTAGTCGGCCGCGGTGCGCGCGAGCCGCTCGGCGTTGTCCTGCGCCTGCGCCAGCGCGGCGCGCACAAAGCCGACGATGCGCACCGCGGCGGCGTCGCCGACGAAGCGCGCCAGTTCCTCTTCGGGCTCGGGGCGCAGGTTCTGCAGCACCTGCGACAGCGCCTGCGCGAACTCGGCGTCGCCGGCGAGCCTCACATTGCGCAGCACCGCCTGCGGATCGGCCAGCGCCTGCGGCAGCGACGCGCTGTCCACCGTCACGGTCACGCTCGGTTCCCCCTGCGCCGCCGCGAACGTACCGCCGGCGGCGACCGCCAGGCTCAGCACGAAGGGCAGCGCTTCAATGCGGGCGACGCGGCCGGCGTACGGTGCGAGCTTGTCGCGCGCCCAGGCTTCACGCGCGAGCATGCGGTTGAGCAGTGCGACGGCGGCGCCAGACGCGAGCTGGTCGATCATCGAAAAGAAAAGGGCACCCGCAGGTGCCCCGGATTGTCGCAGATCGCGCGCGCGGGCTAGCTCAACTGCTGGATGCCGGCGAGCAGCCAGCCGGTCTTGCCGTCGACCGGCTTGACGAGGTTCCACACTTCGTCGACCTGCTCGACCTCGCCATCCACGCGCAGCGTGCCGGTGAAGCGCACGCTGGCCAGATAATCGGTCGCCGACGTTTCGATGCCGAGCAGCGCGGCGTCGAGCGCCATGATCTCGGTCCTGCTCGCACCGCCGCCGCGCGCGCGCAGCTCGTGCGTCAGCGCGGTAAACATCTCGTTCGTCGTGAACTCGGCGAACTCGTCCAGATCGCCCCGGTCCCACGCGGCCTGCAACCGCCCGTAGTAGGACTTCGCGTTGGCGAGGAAGCCCTCGGCGTCGAAGCCCGCAGGAACGCCCCAGGGCTGCGGCGCGGCGGCCGCGCCGCGCATGAACTCGTCCATCGCCGAGCCCGGCCGCGCGGCAGTGGTCGGCTCGATGGCGGTGCGCGCGATCGGTGCGGGCTGCGCCTCGTAGCCGATCGGCTGTTCGCGCGCCGGTGCGCCCGCCGTGCCGTACGCCGGTTGCGGCCCGCGCAGACGACGCAGCACGAAGCCGATCGCGAGCGCGATCGCCAGGCCAAGCAGCACGACCGTGAGGATCGCCGCCAGCGTTTCGCCGAAGCCGAGCCAGGAGGCGAGCGCGGCGATGCCGAGCCCCGCGGCCAGCCCCATCAGCGCACCGCGCCACGGGCTCGCGGGCTTGGTCGCCGCCGCCGCGCCGGTCGCGGCCGCCGGATTGGCTGCCTGCTGCGCGGGCGCGGCCTGTTGCGGCGATTGCTGCGGCGGCGTCATCTGCCGCTGCTGCTGAAGTTGCTGCGACTGCCGGCCGAAGCTCTTGCCGCCGCCGAGACGGCGCTGCGCCTCGGCATCGAACGCGAACGACGCGGCCACCAGACCGATCATCGCCCCCACCAGCCACTTCTTCATGCTTTCTCCTCGTTGCGCAGGGACGTCGCCGACCCGCGCTTCAGACCTTTACGCCGACGTGCAGCGCGCACACGCCCGCCGTCAGATTGAACCATTCGACCCGCTCGAACCCCGCACGTTCCATCATCGCAGCGAGCTCCTGCTGCGACGGATGCACGCGGATCGACTCGGCGAGATAGCGATAGCTCTCTGCATCGCCGGCGATCCTGCGCCCGAGCCAGGGTAACACGTTGAACGAGTACGCATCGTAGAGAGGTTCGAGCGGCCGCCATATGCGGGAAAACTCCAGTACGAGCAGCTTGCCGCCCGGGCGCAGCACGCGCCGCATCTCGGCGAATGCGCGCTCCTTGTGCGTCATGTTGCGCAGCCCGAACGCGACCGAGACGACGTCGAAACGGTCGTCGGGGAAAGGCAGCTGCTCGGCGTCGCATTGCGCGACCGGCAGCAGCAGGCCGGCGTCGAGCATGCGGTTGCGGCCTTCGCGCAGCATCGCGCCGTTGATGTCGGTCAGCCAGACCTCGCCGGCGGGGCCCGCTTGGCGCGCGAACGCGAGCGCCAGGTCGCCGGTGCCGCCGGCGATGTCGAGCACGCGCATCCCCGGCCGGACGTTGGCCTGCCGCACCGCGAACGCCTTCCACAGCCGGTGCAGCCCGACCGACATCACGTCGTTCATCAGGTCGTACTTCGATGCGACCGAGTCGAAAACGCCGGCGACGCGCTTTGCCTTTTCCGGCTCCGGGACTTCCTTGAAGCCGAAGTGGGTCATCTTGCTCGTGTCGTCGGTCATGCAGCGATTCGCCGCCGGTCAGCCGCGCGGATCGCGCGCTCGCGCGCCGATCCGGCGTTTCAG
>JBBIJJ010000193.1:0-6902 GCA_037446035.1 Burkholderiales bacterium | reverse complement strand
CATCAGATCGGCGGCGGCCGCGGCAAGGACGCGATGACCGTCGTCGGCGCGGTCGGCGGCGCGGTGGCGGGCCACCAGATCGAAAAGCAGATGCGCGCGAAGACCATCTGGCGCATCGACGTGAAGATGGAAGACGGCAGCGTGCGCAGTATCACGCGGTCGACACCGCCGGCACTCGCGGCCGGCGCCAACGTGCGCGTCACCGGCAACCAGGTCGTCGCGCGCGGCTGAACACAGCGCGCGAGCGGCGTCCGTCAGCCGCGCAGCGCGGGGCGGTCCGACGCGAGGTCGCCTGCGCGCACGCCCAGCGCCTGCACGTCGGCGGGCAGCGGCGCGCCGCGCGCCAGCGCGGCGGTGACGCGGCCTGTCGCGGGAGCGGTCTGGATGCCGTAGCCGCCCTGCCCGGCCAGCCAGAAAAAGCCGCGCTGGCGCGGATCGAACCCGGCAACCACCGTCTTGTCGGCGACGAACGAGCGCAGCCCCGCCCACTTGGCGTGGATGCGCGGAACCGACAGCGTCGTCGCCGTCGTGATGCGGTCGATGAGCACGGCGATGTCGTATTCGTCGGGCTGCGCATCGCACGGCGGCGATGGCGTTTCGTCGGCGGGTGAGGCGAGGATGCGGCCCGCATCGGGCTTGAAGTACCACTGCTCTTCGACATCGATCACCGCCGGCCAGCGCTCGATCGGCAGCCCCCGCGGCGGGTCGAAGGTGATCGCGGTGCGCCGTTTGGGCACCAGCCCGATCGGCGCCGCAGCGGCGAGCCGGCCGATCTCATCAGCCCACGCGCCGGCGGCGTTGACGACGATCGGCGCGCTGTAGCGTTTGCCGCGCGTTGCGACGACCCAGTCTTCGCCGCCGCGCTCGAGGGCGACCACCTCCGCGTTGCAGACGACCTCGCCGCCGCGCGCGCGCAGCCCGCGAAGAAAGCCCTGATGCAAGGCGTGCACGTCGATGTCCATCGCGTCGGGTTCCCATAGCCCGCCGGCGACCTGGGCTTCGGTAAACACCGGCACGCGTTCGCGCACCCGCTCACCGGTCCACAGTTCGAGGTTGCCGACCAGCGCCGCGCATTCGGCGAACGTGCGCTCGAGCGCGGCGCGCTGATCGGCGCGCGCCGCCAGCAGCGTGCCGCGCGGCGTGAGCAGCGGCACCGACGCGAAGCCTGCCGGAGGCACAGTCAGGAACGCCTTGCTCGCGCGCGTCAGCGCACGCATCGTCGCGTTGCCGTAGGTTTCGGTGAACAGCGCCGCCGAGCGCCCGGTCGTGTGATAGCCGGGCTGCGACTCGCGTTCGAGCACGAGCACGTGGCCGAACGCCGCCAGCTCGTACGCCGCGGAAGCACCGGCGATGCCGGCGCCGATCACCAGGAAGTCACAGCGTTTCACGCATCGAACGGATCAGGCCGGCACGGCACGCCGCTCGATCTTCGCTTCGCGGATCGGCAGATTCACCAGCGCCGCGGCGGCGGCGAGCAGCGCGTCCGCATACCACATCCACAGGTAGTTGCCGCTCGTCTCCATCGCGATTCCGCCGAGCCAGGCGCCGAAGAAGCCGCCGATCTGGTGCGTCAGGATCGTCAGCCCAAACAGGGTGGCCAGATAGCGCGTGCCGAACAGCTTGCCGACCACGCCCGCGGTCGGCGGCACCGTCGCGAGCCACGTGAAGCCGAGCCCGATCGCGAACAGATAGAAAGTCAGCTCGGTCTTGGGCGCCGCGAGATACAGCAGCACGAGCACCGCGCGCGAACCGTACATCCAGGCGAGCACGTACTTGCTGCGGTAGCGGTTGACCCACCAGCCGGCGGCGAGGCTGCCGGCAATGTTGGCCAGCCCGATCAGCGCGAGCGACCAGCTCGCGACCGAGGCGGGCAGGCCGCACAGGTCGACTTCGCCGGGCAGGTGCGTGACGAGAAAGGCGATGTGGAAGCCACAGGTGAAGAAACCCGCATGCAGCAGCAGATAGCTGCGGTCGGCGAAGGCGTCGCGCACCGCCTTGCGCAATCCGCCGTCGGCCGCGTGCGCGGCGGCGGCCGCAGCGGCCGCTTGCGGCGAGCGTCGCAGCAAGCGCGCGATCGGCAGTGCGGCGAGCGTGACCACCGCGAGCGACCACAGTGCGCCCATCCAGCCGATCGTCGAGATCAGCTTCTGCAGGATCGGCGCGAAGACGAACTGGCCGAACGACCCGCCGGCATTGATGACGCCGGTCGCGGTGCCACGGTGCTGCACCGAGACGCGCTGCGCGGCCGCGCCGATCAGTACCGAAAAGCTGCCCGCACCCGCGCCGATCGCCGACAGCAGCCCGATCGAAAACACGAGTCCGAAGCCGGTCGTCATCAACGGCGTCAAGGCGCTGCCGGCGGCCAGTATCACCAGCCCCGCCGCAAGCACGCGGCCTGGGCCGTAGCGGTCGGCGATCGCGCCGGCGATCGGCTGCGCCGCGCCCCAGACGAACTGGCCGACCGCCATTGCGAAGCTCACCGTCACCAGCCCGAGCCCGGTCGAGGTGTTCAGCGGCGAGACGAACAGCCCGAGCGACTGGCGCGCGCCCATCGTCACCATCAGCATCGCCGCCGCGGCGAGCGTGACGAACCACCAGCTTCCTGCCCTGTCCGCCTGACTCATGACTCCGGCTCCGGATCACCGCGCCCTGCTGCGCGGCCCCGGCATTAGAAGCGGTAAACGGCGTTGCGACAAATGATTTGCGCGCAGGCGACGGATGCGCACGGCGCAGAGCGCGCATCGAAAATCCGCGTACCCGCTCTGCGAAAGGGGACAGCCCGTTGCGGCATCATCGCCCGATGTCCGCCGCCACCCGCTCCGAAGCGCGCGCGCCGCGCCGCGTGCTGCCGACGATCGTCGTCGCACAGTTCGCCGGCACGTCGCTGTGGTTCGCGGTCAATGCGGTGATGCCGGACCTGCAGCGCGACTGGGGGCTGCCCGCTGCCGCGGTCGGCACGCTGACCTCGGCGGTGCAGTCGGGTTTCATCGCCGGCACGCTGGTGTTCGCGCTGCTGACGATCGCCGACCGCCACTCGCCCCGGCTCGTGTTCCTGCTGTGCGCGCTGGCCGGCAGCGCATGCAATGCAGCGGCCGTGGGTCTGGACCGCGACTTCGATACGCTGCTCGCGCTGCGCTTCGCGACCGGCTTCTTCCTCGCCGGCATCTACCCGGTCGGCATGAAGATCGCCGCGGCGTGGTACTCGCGCGGACTGGGCGGCGCCCTGGGGCTGTTGATCGGTGCACTCGTGCTCGGTACCGCCGCGCCGCACGGACTGCGCGCGCTCGACGCCGCGTGGCCGTGGCAATGGGTGATGCTGGGTGTGTCGCTGCTGGCACTCGCCGGCGGCCTGTTGCTGTACCTGCTGGTGCCGGACAGCCCGCATCTGCCGCGCGCAGCGCGCATCCGCCCGCAGGCGCTCGCGGTGATCTGGACCGACCGCCGCGTGCGCGCCTCCGCCTTTGGCTACTTCGGCCACATGTGGGAGCTGTATGCGATGTGGGTGCTGGTGCCCGCGATCCTCGCCACGCGCATCGACGCGTCGCACGTGCCGGCGGCCGCGTTCGGCGTGATCGGCGCCGGCGCGATCGGCTGCGCTGCCGGCGGACTGCTGGCGGCGCGCTACGGCAGCGCGCGCGTGGCGGCGACCCAGCTCGCGGCGAGCGGGTTGTGCTGCGCGATCGCACCGCTCGCGCTCGCCGCGCCGCTGCCGGTGTTCGCGCTGTGGCTCGCGCTCTGGGGCGTGACCGTGGCGGGCGATTCGCCGCAATTCTCGACGCTCACGGCGCAGAACGCGCCGCGCGACAACGTCGGCAGCGTGCTCACCTTCGTCAACTGCATCGGCTTTGCGATTTCGATCGTGACGATTCAGGTCTTTGCGTGGCTCGCGCAACGCTGGCCGCTGTGGGTCGTGCTGCCGTGGCTGGCGATCGGTCCGGCGCTCGGCCTGCGCATGCTGCGGCCGCTGCTCGCGGCCGATCATCCGCCGGCGCCGCGTTAGTCGCGCGGTCCCGCCGCAGACCGCGGCTGCCGCCGGCCGCAGGCGTCAATCCGCGTCGCCTGGCGCTGCGGCCTGCGCGACGTCGAGGCGGCTGCACCAGGACTCGATCGCCTCGCGCACCTCGACCGGCTTTTCGGTCAACGGCCAGTGATGACAGTCGATCCGCTGCACCTGCACGCGCGCCAGCCGCCGCAGGCAGCGCTGCATCGCGTCGGAATCGGCGAAGGTGCCGCCGGCAGACAGCAGCACGAGCACGGGCGCGGCGATTCTGTCCAGCGGGGCCGGCCGGAACATCTCGACGAGCTCCTGCAGATAGTGTGCGGTGCGAAAGCTGCGCAGGTCCGCTCGCATCGAGCTGTAGCGCCGGATGAACTCGGCTTCGGCTTGCTTCGATCCCAGCGCGCGGCGCGCCATTTCGTCCAGCGCGCGCAGGTCCAGCCGCGCGATCGCTCGGCGGCGCAGTCCGAGCGCATTGGCCGCGCGGACGGCGAGCGCGGCGACATGAATGACCGGACCGAACCACGCCAGCATGCGCCAACGGCCGCGCAAGGCCTCGCGGAAGACCGGATCGATCAGCGCCAGCCCGGCGGTGCGCTGCGGGTATTGCACCGCGAAGTGCAGTGCGACCTGAGCGCCGAGGCTATGACCGACGAGCACGGCGCGCGGATGCCCCTCGGCGGCGAGGATTGCGGCGAGGTCGGCGCACCAAAGCTGCAGCCCGATCGCGCCGCGCGTCGGCGAGTCGCCATGGCCGCGCAGGTCGACGCGCAGGACGTCCCAACGGTCGGCGAGCGCCGTATGCTCGACGAACTCGGACCAGCGGGTCAGATTGCTCGCGAGTCCGTGCAGCAGCACGACGGCGCGCCCGGGCGCGCGCATCCGCGCCGGCGTGACGCGGTAGGCGACGGAGACACCGTCGTCGCGGGTGATCGTGCGGGCATGTTCCATCGTCGGCCGGCTCGCGGGCGGATCATCGCACCGCGCGGCTCGGCGCCAACCCTTACGTGAATGCCACGATGCAGCCGCGCCGCGATCGGCCGAAACTGGCGGCCTGCGTAGCAGCCGTCCCATCGGCAAGGAGGCCGCCATGACCAACAAGCCCAAGACCTGCGCGATCTGCCGCGAACCCGCCGCCCCCGCGCGCATCGACGAGGTCACCGGCGAGGAGAAGGGGCTTGCCGTCACGCTGCGCGGCATGCCGGTGCTCGTCTGCGGCAACGGCCACCGGCAGTTCGTGCATCCGGACTTCCCGCTGCTGCTGCTCGACCACCTGACCGAACTCGACGAGCCGAAGCTGCCCGCCGGCTCCGAAAAGGGGCTCATCGTCAAGCACTTCCATTGCGCCGATTGCGGCGGCGAGCTGCAGCCGCAGGCCGACCACCGGCACACGTTCAGCTTCGACGTCGCCCTGCCGCAGGTCGAAGCCTTCGCGGTCGACCTGACCACCCCCGTGTACCGCTGCAGCCGTTGCGGCCGCGAGCAACTCCACTCGCTGAAGGAACTGCGCAAGCTCACGCCCGCGGCGCTGGCGCACGCGTTCAAGGCAGCGCAGATCCCGCACGGTTGAATGCGCCCGCGGGTCACCCGCAGTAAGCTCGCCGTGGCGAACGAGCGGGGGCACACATGGACAAATCGGCGTTGATCGTCGGCGCGGGCAGCGGCATCAGCGCCTCCTTCGCGCGGCTGCTGGCGGCCGAGGGTTACGCGGTCGCGCTTGCCTCGCGCAGCGCGGCCGCGCGCGCCGACGGCGTGCCGGCCGCGTTGCGGCTCGCGTGCGACGCGACCGATCCGGCCGCGGTCGCCGCGCTTTTCGCGCGGCTCGACGCGGAGCTGCCGCCGCTCGCGGTCGTGCTGTACAACCCGAGCCATCGCGCGCGCGGCGCCTTCGTCGACCTTTCGCCCGACGAGGTTCGGCGCAGCCTGGACGTGAGCGCGTTCGGCGCCTTCCTGGTCGCGCAGCATGCAGCGCGCCGGATGCTCGCGCGCGGCCGCGGCGCGCTGCTTTTCACCGGCGCTTCGGCGAGTGTCAAGGGCTACGCGAAGTCCGCGCCCTTCGCGATGGGCAAGTTCGCGCTGCGCGGGCTGGCGCAGAGCCTGGCGCGCGAGCTGGCGCCGCAGGGCATACACGTCGCGCACTTCGTGATCGACGGGCAGGTGCGCACGGGTGATGCCGATTGCGGCGACGCCCGGCTCGATCCGGACGCGATCGCAGCGACCTGCCTGCACGTGCTGCAGCAGCCGCGCAGCGCATGGACCTGGGAGGTCGAGCTGCGCCCCTGGGTCGAGCCCTTCTGAAGGGGCGACGATGGTCCGGCCGCTGCAACGGCTGCTCGACAACAACCGGCGCTGGGCGCGCGGCGAGGGCGAACGCGATCCCGCGTTCTTCGAAAAGCTGCTGCGCCAGCAGACACCCGAATACCTGTGGATCAGCGGCTCTGAGAGTCGCGTGCCGGCCAACCAGATCACCGGACTCGCGCCGGGCGAAGTGTTCGTCCATCGCAATGTCGGCTGGTCGTCCATACCGATCTGAACGGCCTGTCGGTGATCGACTTCGCGGTCGACCTGCTGCACGTCAAACACGTGATCGTGGTCGGCCACCACGGCTGCAGCGGCGTGCGGCTCGCCTTGCAGCGCTCGGCGGTCGGGCTCGCCGAGAACTGGCTGCGCCACATCCAGGATGTGCGCCGCGCGCATGGCGCGCTGCTCGACGCGCTCGACGACGAAGAGCGCCGCGTCAACCTGCTCGCCGAGCTGAACCCGGATATTTCGCGAGGTCGCCCCCGTATGTGCAGGCTCGGTCTCGGTGAATCGGCACTTCCGGCCCGCGGTGTGTCGATCCGGTTTGTACCGCCGGGGCTGCGCGGGTTTGCACGGCGCCTGCGGGCGCGGGCTTGCGCTCAAC
>JBBIJJ010000192.1:0-6935 GCA_037446035.1 Burkholderiales bacterium | reverse complement strand
TCACACGGACCGTTCTATCGGCAGGACGAGCCGGCGCTCAAGGTCTTTCCGCGCAATCCGCGGCGCCACTCCGACGGTCGACTTTTCCCGTTATTCCCAGCCGGCTTCCCCTCGTCATTCCGAGCCGGCTTCTGCTCGTCATTCCGAGCCGTAGGCGAGGAATCTGCCCGGCTCGCGCCGCCGAGATCCCTCGCATTCGCTCGGGATGACAGCCCAAGGTCATGCCGAGCCGAGTTAGCCCTGTCATTTCGAGCCGACTTCCGCTCGTCATTCCGAGCCGGCTTCCGCTCGTCATTCCGAGCCGGCTTCTGCTCGTCATTCCGAGCCGTAGGCGAGGAATCTCCCCGGCTCGCACCGCCGAGATCCCTCGCATTCGCTCGGGATGACAGCCCAGGGTCATGCCGAGCCGAGTTAGCCCTGTCATTTCGAGCCGACTTCCGCTCGTCATTTCGAGCCGGCTTCCGCTCGTCATTCCGAACCCCCGGCTTCGAGCCAGGGCGAGGACTCTCCGCGCAGCGCAGCGCCGGGATCCCTCGCCTTGCTCGGGATGACAGACAAAGCGCTCGGGATGACAGACATGCGCTCGGGATGACAGACATGCGCTCGGGATGACAGACATGCGCGCTCGCGATGACGGAACCGTCGCTTGGCGTTCAGCGGAGCGCTGCCGGCGACGACGAGACGGCGGCCCGACGGCGCGCACTGTCACCACTGCTTGAGCTTGGCGCGCAGCCGCGCGACGGCCTGGCTGTGAAGCTGGCACACGCGCGACTCGGTCACGCCCATGACGGCGCCGATCTCGCGCAGGTTCATGTCCTGCTCGTAGTACATGCTCATCAACTGCCTCTCGCGCTCGGGCAGCTCCCCGATCGCCGCCACCAGCGCGGTGCGGAACCGCTTGTCGCGCAGGATCTCGCCGGGGTCGGCGCCGTCGTCGGCGATGTGGCGTTCGAGGTAGTCCTCCTCGTCGGCACCGCCGCCGATGTCCTCGAGGTACACGAGCTGCGCACCGCGCGCCTCGTTGAGCATTTCCTGGTAATCGGCCACCGAGATGCCGATCTCGCGGGCGATCTCGGTTTCGGTCGGCGCGCGCTTGAGCCGGCCTTCCAGCCGATGGATCGCGTTCTCGATGTCGCGCTGGCTCTTGCGCGCCGAGCGCGGCAGCCAGTCGTTGGCGCGCAGTTCGTCGAGCATCGCGCCGCGGATGCGACTGGCGGCGTAGACCTCGAACTGCGTGCCCTGCGCCTCCTCGAAGCGTGCCGCCGCGTCCATCAGGCCCATCATGCCGGCCTGGATCATGTCGTCGAGTTCGACGTTGGCCGGCAGCCGCGCGATCATCTGGTGCGCGAGCCGCCGCACCAGCGGCGCGTATTGCTTGACGTAGTCTGCCCGCTCGACGGTGCCGCGTGCGTTGTACACGAAGGCGTCGCTCTTCAAAACGTCCTCTCTCGTTGCCGTCGTTCGACCCGCGCGGTGCGCCAGCCGGCAGCGGCGCGCACGATGCGCGCCGCGTCGCGTGCGTCGCGCGCCGCCGCCCCGTAGTGCAGCGGCGCGGCCGTCCACGTCCGCGCGGTCGCCGCCAATCGATGGGCCAGCGTAGCGGCTGCGGCGTCGTCCATACCCAAAAAAAGCCAGCGAAATCCCGCGATGTCCGCGCGCTGGGCGCACGCGCGCACGGACGCGAGCGCGGCGGCGACCGCGCGCGCGTCCGGCGTCACGGGTAGCGCGATTTCGGCGGCCGTGTCGGCCAGCAACGCCAGGTGCGGCGCGGCCAGCAACGCGATTGCGAAATCGAATCCGTCCGCCGGCGCGCTGCGCCCGGCGAGCAAATCCGCCAGCGACGCGTTGCGCGCGCTGGCGTCGTCGAACGCGCGCACCGATGGCAGCAGCGCGAGTCCGTGGTCGATCGGCAGCCGCGCCTGCGCGAGCGCGCACTCGCCGCGCAGCGCATGCAGCAGATCGAAACGGGCTTTCAGCCCGAAGGTCGTCGCCAGTTGTGCGCGCGAAGCGTCGAGCACGAGCGTGCGCTCACCGGCGGCGGCAAACGCGCGCGCCAGCCGCGCCAGCCACGCGTTGCGCCGCGGACAACGTGGCGCCGGCACGAGCACCGGCAGCACGCGCAGCGCCGGGCGCGCGAACAGCCGCCGCAGGCCGGCGGCCTGGTCGCGCGGTTCGAGCCACGCGTCGCAGAAAGGGCCCGGAGCGCCGGCGACGGCTGCCGGCTGCAGGTCGGCCGTTTCAAGCATGCGCCGCACTCCGCGCGGCCGCGGCCGTCTGCGCGAGCATGAGTGCGCCTTCGTTCTCGGCCAGTTCGAACAGGCGGGCGGCCGGCTTCAGGCTCAGATGCGCGAGCAGGCGACCGTTGGGCAGATGCCAGTCCTCCGGCACGCGCTGGCCGTTGGTCAGTCCGTACAGCGCGAGCTTGTAGCGCAGCAGCGCGTCGAGCGCGCCGCCGATGCGCGCAGCCTCGTCGAGCTTGGTGAGGATCGCGCCGGCGGCCTCATGCGCGCGCCAGGCGCGCGCGACGTCATCGGCCGTTTCCGCATGCGAGGCGCTGTTGACCAGCAGCACGCGCGCGACCGGCCGCGCCGGCGTGCCGGCCGCCGCCAGCGCATTCATGATCTCCGCGAGCCGCTCGTCGCGCTGCGACACGCCGCAGGTATCGATCAGCACGAGCCGCTTGCCGTACATCGAAGCGAGCAATTCGCGCAGCGTGGCGCCGTCCTGCGCCAGATGCACGGGCGCGCCCAGAATGCGGCCATAGGTGCGCAACTGTTCGTGCGCGCCGATCCGATACGCATCGAGCGTGATCAGCCCGAGCGTGGAGGTGCCGTAGCGGACCGCGTAACGCGCCGCCAGCTTGGCCACCGTCGTGGTCTTGCCCACGCCCGTGGGTCCGACCAGCGCATACACCCCGCCGCGTTCGACGATGCCGTCGTGCTCGGCGACGCACTTCAGATTCAGCGCGAGCACGTCGTGCAGCCAGCTGTCCGCGCGCTCGCCGTCGGCATCGGCTGGCGCGTTCGCCGCCACGCTGCGCGCCAGTTCCGGCGAGAAGCCGGCCGTCAGCAGCCGCGTCATCAGCTTCACCTGCAACGGATTGCGGCGCTGCACGTCGACCGCCGCTACGCTCGACGACAGCGACGCGAGCTGTTCCTGCAGCAGCGTGCGCATCGCCTGCAACTCGGCGACGAGCTTGGGGTCGGCGGACGCCGCGGCACCCGGCGCCTGGCCCGCTGCAGGAGGCATCGGCGAGGACGGCGCGCGCGGCAGCGCAACAGCCGAGGCGGCTGCCGCACCCGCTTCGCCGATGGCCGCGGCGCGGGAGGCGACCGATTCGCCGGCGGTCAGCGCCGCGTGCAACGGCTCGGCACGAGCGGCCGTTTGCGGCGCGGCCGGCATTGGAACCGCCTGCACCGCTGGCGCTGCGCCGGCAGCGCGCTGCGCAGACGGCTGCGCGCTCAGCCCCGAGCCACCGACGAACGACGTCGCGGGCGCGGCCGCTGCGGTTGGCGACGCGCTCATCGGAGCAGTGGCCGCTGCATGCGTAGGCGCGCTCGCGGCGGGCGTCGGCACGACGTGGGCCTGCGACGCGGCGCTGCGCGCGGGACGCCGGCGGAATACCGCCGGTGCGGCTTGCGCTTCGCTGGCCGGCGTCGGCGCCGCAGCGGCGGCAGGCGCGCCCGGCCAATGCGTCTCGAACTGCGGCTGCAGCGCGACCGTCGCATTGGTCGCCGCGCGCGGCAACGGCAGATCGTCCTCGGCGCGGCGCGACGGTGTGTTTGCCCAGGCGTGCCCGTCAGCGTCTTCGGCGGGCAGCTCGGCGGCCACGTCCTGATACATCTGCACGCCACGCGCAGGTGCGGCCGGGCGGTGGACCGTCTTCGGCGCGCTCGCGCGCGGCACACCGGAAGCGCGCGCCTGGCTCTGGCGGCGCACGAACTCCTGGAACGATTCGGCCACGACCGGTGCGGCGTCGGCGCGGGGCGCGCTGCGCGGCGCCGATGCGCGCGGCGGCGCGCCGGCCTCGACCAGCGCCTCCATCGCGTCCGGTGCGGCGGCGATGATCTCGACGTGCCGGCCGACGCGCTTGTTCGACACGATGACGGCCTCGTCGCCGAGATCGCGCCGCACGTCGCGCATCGCCTCGCGCGCGTTCGCAGCGACATAACGTTTGATGGTCATTTCGGCCCCCGCAGAGAAAGTTGACGCTCGTGAATGCTCATGACGCTCGCCCGGCGGTCATCCCCGGCCGGCCGCGATACCCGACCGACGTGCGCTGCGCACCCGGTCCTGGCGTCGGGCGAGTCATCGCGTCGGTACGCACGACCGCGATCCCTCGCGTTTGCTCGGGACGACAACCCCGCGGTCACTCGGGCTCGGTTCATCCCCGCAGTTGCGCGCCGGCTTGCCCTCGACAGCCAGAGCCGGCTTCGGCACGAGATGCCGAGCCACGGCCTGGCGCCGGAGCGAGGAATCTGCGCCGCGCGCGCCGGCGAGTCTTGGCCGGCGAATGCCGTCGCTTTCACGCGGCCCCTCCCAGCACCGTGCTGACGCGGATCGTGCTGACTTCCGGCACTTCGGCGTGGCCGAGCACGCGCAGGCGCGGTGCGGCGCGTTTGAGCAGCCGCGCGAGCGGAACGCGCAGGCGGTCGGGCACCAGCAGCGTCGGCGGCAGGCCCATGTCCTCCTGCCGCTGCGCGGCCTGCGCCGCACCGCGCTGGATCAGATCCACCAGCCCGGGCTCGATCGCGGGCGTGTCGTTGCCGCTGCCGCTGACCGACTGCACGAGCACCTTCTCCAGCTCGGGGTCGAGCGCGATCACCGACAGCTCGCGCGTGGTGCCGAACAGCGTCTGCGCGATCGAAGCGCGCAGCGCGCTGCGCACCTGCGCGGTGAGCTCGAGTGCGTCGGTGGTGCGTTGCGCGGCGTCGGCGAGCGTTTCCACGATCGTGCGCATGTCGCGGATCGGCACGCCTTCGTCGAGCAGGTTCTGCAGCACGCGCTGCAGCGTCGACAGCGGAATGAGCTTCGGCACGACGTCGTCGACGAGCTTGGGCGCGAACTTGCCGATGTGCTCGATCAGCGCCTGCACCTCCTGGCGGCCGAGCAACGCACCGGCGTGCGATTGCAGCAGGTGATTGATGTGGGTGGCGATCACGGTGGCACAGTCGACGACCGTGTAACCGAGCACCTGCGCCGCATCGCGCGTGCGGGGCTCGATCCAGATCGCCGGCAGGCCGAACGCCGGGT
This sequence comes from Burkholderiales bacterium, assembly GCA_037446035.1. Classification (GTDB taxonomy): domain Bacteria; phylum Pseudomonadota; class Gammaproteobacteria; order Burkholderiales; family Burkholderiaceae_F; genus DSNY01. Next base: position 1,682 of record JBBIJJ010000192.1, on the reverse strand, counting down.
CCCGGGTCGGCGTGCCGGGCACGGTCTGCCTGGGTTCGCCACTGAGGCCGCCCGGATTGATCGCAAGCAGCATGCCGTTGAACGCCTCGCCCTCGCCGATGACCACGCCCTTGAGCAGTACGCGGTACGCCGAGGGCTTCAGCTCGAGGTTGTCGCGGATGTGCACCGGCGGCGGCAGGAAACCGATGTCCTGCGCGAACTTCTTGCGGATCGCCTTGATGCGCTTGAGCAGCTCGCCGTCCTGCCCCTTGTCGACGAGCGGGATCAGGCGGTAGCCGACTTCGAGCCCGAGCACGTCGACCGGAACGATGTCCTCCCACGAGGCGTCCTGCGCGGGCGCCGCCTCGGCCGGCGCGGCCTGCACCGCCTGCGCCTGCGCCTGCTTGGCGCGCTGCGCGAGCCACCACGCGGCATACCCGCAGGCGGCGGCGAGCAGCAGGAACACGAACCACGGCATCCCGGGTATGACGCCGAGCACGCCGAGGATCGCGGCGGTGATGCCGAGCACGCGCGGCGCCGAAAACATCTGGCCGAGCATCTGCGCGCCCATGTCGGCGTCTTCCTTGCCGACGCGCGCGACGATCAAGCCGGCCGCGATCGAGATCACCAGCGCCGGGATCTGCGCGACCAGGCCATCGCCGATCGACAGCAGCACGTAATTGTTGACCGCGGCTGCAAGCGGCAGATCGTGCTGCAGCGTGCCGATCGCCAGTCCGCCGATCACGTTGATGAACAGGATCAGGATGCCGGCGATCGCGTCGCCGCGGACGAACTTGGAGGCGCCGTCCATCGCACCGTAGAAGTCGGCCTCCTGCGCGATCTCGGCGCGGCGGCGCTTGGCTTCCTTGTCGTCGATGATGCCGGCGTTCAGATCGGCGTCGATCGCCATCTGCTTGCCCGGCATCGCGTCCAGCGTGAAGCGCGCGGCGACCTCGGCGATGCGGCCGGCGCCCTTGGTGACGACGACGAAATTGATGACCACGAGGATCGCGAACACGATCAGGCCCACGGCGAAGTTGCCGCCGATCACGAAGTGGCCGAACGCCTCGATCACCTTGCCCGCTGCGTCTGGCCCCGTATGCCCTTCGGTCAGCACGACGCGGGTCGAGGCCACGTTCAGCGACAGCCGCATCAGCGTGGTCAGCAGCAGCACGACCGGAAAGGCGGCGAACTCCAGCGGCTTGCGCGTGTACACCGCGACCATCAGCACGATCAGCGCCAGCGCGATGTTGAACGTGAACAGCAGGTCGAGCAAAAACGGCGGCAGCGGCACGATCATCATGGCCAGCACCATGAAGACCAGCAGCGGCACCGCGAGCGCCTGCCAGGGGACGGCGCGAACGGCCGGATGGTTCAGCAGCGCAGCGACCGAGTTCATGGGGCGCCACCCTGCGTGTCATTTCGGGCCGACACCCGCTCGTCATTCCGCGCGGACAACTGCTCGACATTCCGCGCCGTCAACTGCTCGACACACCGCGCCGTCAACTGCTCGACATTCCGCGCCGTCAACTGCTCGTCATTCCGAGCCGCAGGCGAGGAATCCCGGCCGCTCGCACCGCCGAGATCCCTCGCATTCGCTCGGGATGACAGCCCAGGGTCATGCCGAGCCGAGTTGCCCTTGTCATTTCGAGCCGGCTTCTGCTCGTCATTCCGCGCCGGCTTGCCCTCGTCATTTCGAGCCG
>JBBIJJ010000191.1:0-6981 GCA_037446035.1 Burkholderiales bacterium | reverse complement strand
GCTCGGCCGCCCCATCTCCACGCCCTGCGTGATCTCGTAGCGCGCTTCCTGCGCATCGCCGAGCGGCAGCAGGAACGCAGCCAGCGCCGCATTGGCGCTGCCGGTGGCGGGATCCTCCCAGGTGCCGGAGATCGGCGCGAACATGCGCGTGCGCAGCCGGTGCGGCGCACCGCCGTCGGCGTAGCAGTGCAGGTGCAGCGACAGCCGGTCGGTCATGCCGGTGCGCTGCGCGAGCTGCTGGAAGGCGGCGAGGTTGGGCGTGGCGCGGGTCAATGCCTCGGGCGTCACCTGCACCATGCAAAACGGCAGCCCGACCGAGGCCATGCGCGGACGATGTGCGCTCAGCACGAGGTCGTCGATGGTGAGGCCGGCGCAAGCCGCGATCGCGTCGGCCGGCAGTTCCTCGCCCACCGACAGTGGCTGCGGTGCGGCGATGTACGCACCAATGAGCCTGCCGGCGGCATCGCGCTCCACGCGCACCTCCACCAGCCCGGCGATCTCCTCGAAGCGCAGCAGGCCACCGATATCGCGGTTCATCGCCGCCAGCACGCAGCCGGTGCCGACGTTCGGATGCCCGGCGAAAGGCATCTGCGCCGTGCGGTTGAAGATGCGCACGCGCGCGGTGTTCGCCGGATCGGCCGGCGGCAGCACGAAGGTCGTTTCGCTGTAGTTCATCTCGGCGGCGAGCTGCTGCATCTCGCGGTCGGTCAGTCCCTGCGCATCCGTGAACACCGCGAGCGGATTGCCGCCGAAGCGACGGTCGGTGAAGACATCGACGGTGACGTACGGAAAGCGGCGGGTCATGCGTTTGTCCTTGGCCCGGTGCGGCCGATCGCGATCGTCGCGACGACGGCTGCGGCAAACAGCCACGTCACAGGCTCGACACGTTCGCCGAACAGCAGCGCGGCGAACCCGATGGTGAAGAACGCCTGCAACAACTGCACCTGGCCGACGCGCGCGATGCCGCCGAGCGCCATGCCGTTGTACCAGGCAAAGAATCCGATCAGTTGCGACACGAGCGTCACGTAGCCGAACGCGGCCCACGCGGCCGCACCCGCGTGCGGCGGCGCGCTCCAGACGAGCGCGAGCGTGATCGGCGCGGTGACCGGCAACGCGACCGCGAGCGCCCACAGGATCGCCGCGATGCCGCCGAGCCGCGCCGACAGCCGCCCGCCTGCGACGTAACCCACGGCGCCGATCGCGACCGCCGCGAGCATCGCCACCTCGCCGAAGCCGAAGGCATGCGCGCCGCTGCCGCGCAGCGCAAAGGCGATCACCAGCGCCGAGCCGATCGCCGCGCACAGCCAGAAGCGGCGCGAGTGGCGCTCGCCGAACCACAGCGCCGCCAGCAGCGCCGTCGCGAACGGCAGCGCGCCGTTGATGATCGCGCCGTGGTTGGCCGGGATGTGCTTCATCGCGAGCGACGACATCAGCGGGAAGCCGATGACGACACCGACCGCGGCCCACAGCACCAGCGGCCAGTCCTCGCGCGCAGGCCGCCGCACGCCGCTGGCGGCGATCACGAGCGCCGAGATCGCACCGGCGATCGACATGCGGCCGAAAGCGAGGAACCACGGGTCCAGTTCGGCGACTGCGTAGCGCGTCATCGGCAGCGTCAGGCTGAACGCGATCACGCCAAGCAGGCCAAGGAACAGACCCAGCCCCACGCGTGGCCGTGCGTCGATCGCGTCGACCGTCTTGCTCATGCCTTGACGGCGTCGGCCACGCGCTCGCGCAGCAGCTCGCCGAGGATTTCGATGCCCGCGCGGATGCGCTCGGGCGGCACCGTCACGAACGCGAGCCGCAGCGTGTTCGTGCGCGGCGCGTTCGCGTAGAAGGCCGCGCCCGGTACGAAAGCGACGTTGCGGGCGATCGCGGCGTCGAGCAGCCGCGTGGCGTCGACGCCGGCGGGAAGCTCCGCCCAGACGAACATGCCGCCGTCGGGCTGCGTGCAGCGCACCTGGCGCGGGAAGTGCGCGCGCAGCGCGTCGAGCATCACTTCGCACTGCGCCGCATAGCGCGCGCGGATCTGCGGCAGGTGCGAGTCGAGCAGCCCGCTCGCCACGACCTGCGCGGCGACGCGCTGCGCGAGCGTCGAGGTGTGCAGGTCGGTCGCCTGCTTCAGCCGCACGAGCACGTCGACGAAGGCCGGTGGCGCGATCACGTAGCCGAGCCGCAGTCCCGGCGACAGGATCTTCGAGAACGACCCGAGCCGGATCGTCCGCTCGGGCGCGAACTGCCGCAGCCCCGGCGGCGGCGCGTGCCGGTACCACAGCTTGCCGTACGGATCGTCCTCGACCAGCCACAAGTCATGTGCGCGCGCCTTGTCCGCCAACGCGGCGCGCCGTTCGCGCGACAGCGTGCGTCCGGTCGGGTTCTGGAAATTCGGCATCACGTAGGCGAAGCGCGCGCCGCGCGCGAGTGCGGCGTCGATCGCGGCGGGCTGCAGCCCTTCGGCGTCGACCGGCAGTTCGCGCCACTTCGGCTGCAACAGCGCAAACGCCTGCAGCGCGCCGAGATAAATCGGCGATTCGACCACAGCACCGTGCTGCCGGCGTCGATCAGCGCCTTGCCGATCAGGTCGAGCCCCTGCTGCGAGCCGGCGACGATCAGCACCTGTTCGAACGCAGTCGGGATGCCTTTCGCGGTCTCGCGCGCCGCCACCCACGCGCGCAGCGCGTCGTCGCCTTCGGTGGCGCCGTACTGCAGCGCCGCGGGCCCGGCGGCGCGCAGCACCGCATCGAACGCCGCGCGCAGCACGTCGACCGGAAACGTCGCCGGCGACGGCAGTCCGCCGGCGAACGAGATCACCTCGGGCCGCTGCGTGACCTTGAGTATCTCGCGAATGATCGAGCTGTTCGCATTGGCGGCGCGCGTCGCGAGGCGGGGAAGGGCGGATGTGAACGTGGGTGCATTCATGCGACGGCTCGAGGATCGAGGATTCGGGATTCGGGATTCAGAGCGATGCGCCAGGGTCCGCGACTGACTCCCGACGAACGACGGCCGACGAGGTTCACGCCACCCCCATCCACACCGCGGTCGCCGCGAGCGCGACGCCCATCGTGACGTTGAAGGCCCGCAGTCGCTCGCCGTGCGCGAGCCAGCGGCGCAGCGCGGCGCCGATCCACGCCCACAGAACGAGGCTCGCTGCGCAGGCGATCGAAAACACGACGCAGACGATCGCAGCGCGCTGCCACGGCCGGTCGGTCGCGAGCCACGCGGCGGCGGTGGCGACCGCGAGCATCCACGCCTTCGGATTCAGGTACTGGAACAGCGCGGACTGCCAGAACGCGAGCGGCAGCCTGAACGGTCCCGCTGCGCTGCCGCCATCGCGCGAGCGCGCCAGCCCCCACGCGAGCCACAGCAGATACGCGATGCCGAGCCACTTCAGCAGCGCGGACAGCGCGGGCGAGGCGACGATCAGCGCCGCCACACCGCCGGCCGCCGCGAGCAGCATCGTCGAAAAGCCGAAAGGCACGCCGGCGATGTGCGGCAACGCGGCCGCGAAGCCGTGGTTCGCGCCGGTTGCGGTCGCGATCGCGTTGTTCGGCCCCGGCGTGAACGAGCCGACCAGCGCGAAGACGACGAGCGCGAGCAGTTGCTCTGTGCTCATGACGTCTCGCCCGCGAGCACGCGCGCGAACACGTCGGCGTCGACGTTGCCGCCGGTCAGCGTCAGCCCGACCTTGCGGCCGGCCAGCGATTCGCGCTGCTGCAGTGCCGCCGCCAGAGACGCCGCGCCGGCGCCTTCGGCCGTGTTGTGGGTCGTCGCGAACAGCAGCCGCATTGCGTCGGCCACCTCCGTATCGGTCACCTGCACGATGCCAGCGACGTGCGCGAGGATGACGTCGAGCGATTCCGGATCCGGCACGCGGCAGGCGAGCCCGTCGGCGAGCTTCGTCGTCACCGGCGCTTCGATCGGGCGGCGTGCCTCGAAGGACAGCGCGTAGCAAGGCGCGTGCGCGGAGACGACGCCGACGATGCGCGTGCGCAGGCCGAGCGCGTTGCGCGCAGCGATACAGGCATTGATCCCCGAGCCCTGGCCGACCGGCACGTAGACGACGTCCAGATCATGTGCCGCGCCGAAGAACTCCATCCAATAGGTCGCCACGCCGCGCACGAGATCGGCGTGGTAAGACGGCACGTAGTGCAGCCCGTTCGCGCGCGCGTAGCGGTCGGCTTCCTCGCGCGCGGCCTGAAAGTCGTCGCCATGCTCGATCAGCGCGGCGCCGAGCGCGCGCATTGCGGCATTCTTCTCGCGGCTGTTGCCGTGCGGCGCGAAGATCGTCGCCGCCAGCCCGTGCCGGCGCGCGGCGAAGCCGATCGACTGCCCGTGGTTGCCGCGGGTGGCGGCGACCACGCCGCGGCAGTCCGGCGCGCGGCGCTTCAGCCCGTCGAAGTAGACCAGCCCGCCGCGCAGCTTGAAGGCGCCGACCGGCGTGTGGTTCTCGTGCTTGACCCACACTTCGGCGCGCAGCAGCTCGCACAACTGCGGCCACGCGTACTGCGGCGTGGCCGTCATCGCGGCGTAGACGATGCGGGTGGCGTCTTCGATGGCGGTTCGGTTCGGCAGCATGGCAAATCCCCCTCGGGTCCCCTTACGAAAGGGGCAGCACGACGGACGCACCGTGGGGCGCGTAGCGATGTAAAGCGCGGTGTGTGCGGGCTTGCACTGTACCCGCAACGACCAGTACAGTGCCAGTACAGTTGAACGGTTAATCGCGGCCACTGGCCTGCCAATGCGGGCAGGACAGTCGGGCCGCCGCAGAAGCGCATGATGCAGGCCGAGGTGCACTACGAGACGGCGGAGGCGGCCAGCGCGGCCGATATCGAAACGCTCGACGCCGGGCTGCAGCTGTTCAACCTGCAAGCGGCCGATCTCGGTGCGGTGCGTCCGCTGTTCTGCTTCGCACGGGACGCGAGCGGCCAGCTCGTCGGCGGGTTGCGCGCGCGCTGGTGGGGCAGCGCATGGGAGGTGCAGCAGCTCTGGGTCGATGCGCGCCATCGGCGGCGCGGAATCGCCTCCGAACTGCTCCGCCGCGTCGAGCGCGCCGCGCGCGAACGCGGCGGCACCTTGATCTATCTGGACACGTTCAGCTTTCAGGCGCCGGCGCTGTACGAGCGCAACGGCTATGAGGTCGCGTGCCGCTTCGACGGCTTTCCGCACGGCATCGTCAAGTACGTGATGCAGCGAAGGCTCGATCGCAGGCAGGTGCAGCGATGAACGACCTTGCCCGCGACCAGACGGCCGCACTCGCCGCGGCCACGCCGCGCGTGCTCGCAGGCGCGGAACGCACGCTCGCCGACCAGCTCGCCGCGTGGCTCGCGCTGCGCATCGACGAGCACGCGCTGAAGCCCGGCACGCGGCTGCCGTCGATCCGCCGCTTCGCCGACGACAAGCGCGTCAGCCGCTCGACCGTGGTCGAGGCGTACGACCGGCTGATCGCCGCCGGCTACGTCGAATCGCGCCGCGGCTCGGGCTTCTACGTGCGGGCGCGGCGCGGGCGGCCCGCCGCGCCGGCTGCACGGGCCACGAGCGCGGCACGCGCGACGGCAAGCGCGCAGTCGATCGACGTCGTCTGGCTGCTGCGCAGCCTGCTGCGGCAATCGCCTGCGAGCGATCATCCGGGTGCAGGACTGCTGCCGCCCGCCTGGCTCGACAGCGAACTCGTCGCCGCGGCGGTGCGTTCGATCGGCCGCGGCGCCGGCGATGCGCTGCTGAACTATGGCGTGCCCGAAGGCTATCTGCCGCTGCGCGAGCAACTCGTGCAGCGGCTCGCGCTGGCCGACATCGGCGCCGGCCCCGAGCAGATCGTCACGACCAACGGTGTAACGCACGGCATCGATCTGGTTGCGCGGTACTTCATCGCGCCGGGCGACACGGTGTTCGTCGAGGACCCCGCGTGGTATCTGATGTTCGGCCGCTTCGCCGCATTCGGCGCGAAGGTGGTCGGCGTTCCGCGCGCTCTCGACGGGCCGGACACGACCGTGCTCGCCAATCTTCTGACGCGCCATCAGCCGAAGCTGTTCGTCGTCGGATCCGTGCTGCACAACCCGACCGGCACGTCGCTGTCCGCGGCCAACGCGCATCGGCTGCTGAAGCTCGCGGACGAGTACGGCTTCACGATCGTCGAGGACGACGTCTACGGCGACCTGCACCCGGGCCGCGCGTCGTCGTCGTGCATGCGGCTGGCGAGCCTCGATCAACTCAGGCGAGTCGTCTACGTCGGCGGTTTCTCCAAGACGCTCGCAGCCAACCTGCGCGTCGGCTTCGTTGCCGCGCACCCGGACATCGCGCAGCCGATCGCCGAGCTGAAGATGCTGACGGGGCTGACGACACCGGAACTGACCGAACGCGTGGTCGCGCGCATCCTCGCCGAAGGGCAGTACCGGCGGCACCTGGAGCGGCTGCGCAGCAAGCTCGATGCCGCGCGCGACCGCACCGCGCGCGCGCTCGAGAAAATGGGCGTGAAGCTCTTCGCGCAACCCGACGCCGGGATCTTCCTGTGGGGCGACTTCGGCCGCGACACCAACGCGATCGCCGCCGCCGGCGCCGAGCGGGGCATCGTGTGCGCACCCGGCAGCCTGTTTTCGCCGACGCAGTTGCCGAGCACGTGGATGCGCGTGTCCGCCGCTACGAGCCTGAATCCGGCCGCGATGAAGTTTCTTGCGCAGTCGATGCAGTAGCGCGCGCCCGGCACCCGCTTCGTCCAGGAGGCGGGCCATGGGCTCCCTGCACTCGACGGCGACATGCCGCCGCCCCGAGGTCCGCCAGACGGCGGCTCGTCGCGCAGCCGGCCCGGCGCGCCGCGTCATTGCGTGCCGACGCCTCCGGTCTCGCCGAAGGCCCTTTCGCGTCGAGTCGAAGTGTCCTTCAATCCGAGCCCAAGCGTCGCGTTATCCCAAGCCGAAACATTTCGTCATTCCGAGCCGAAGCATTTCGTCATTCCGAGCCGAAGCATTTCGTCATTCCGAGCCGAAG
>JBBIJJ010000190.1:0-6984 GCA_037446035.1 Burkholderiales bacterium | reverse complement strand
TGGGTGGTTCGCAATGACGAGGAAAGTGCGGCACGGAACGACCACCGGTCAGTGATGCGCGCGCCGGGCGGTCGGTACATGTCACGAGGATGGGTCATGCTATTGAGGATTGCGCAACCTCGTGACACCCCCACCTTGCGGTTTCGCTTCGCGCTGGCTGTCGCCGGTTGCGTCATCCCGAGCGCAGCCGAGGGATCTCGGCACTGCGAGCAGCGGAGATTCCTCGCCGTTGGCTCGGAACGACGAGGGCCGAGGCATGCTGGCGCCAAGCGGTTGGCGCGTGTCACGAGAATAAGAAATGGTCAATAGATAGGCACCGAGGACGCCGAGAGACCAATTCGGACGCCTCTCGGTGCTCTCGGTGTCATCGGTGGTGAATCCTTTGGTCGGGCGGCGAAGTCACAGCCGCATCGGTGCGACGTAGCCGGTCATCTCGAGATAGCCGCGCCCGACCGTGCGACCCGATTCGAGCAGCGTGCTCGCACCTTCCCAGTACACCGCGCCGGCCGTGGCGCGCGAATCGAGTTCCTGATCGTCGAACAGCGGCCGCGTCTCAAACGTGCGCGCGCCGACCACGATGCGTTGCGCGACCGGGTAGGTTGCGCGCGTGCGCGCCGAGGTCCAGCGTGCGAGCGGCTCGAAGCGAACCTCGTCGGGCGCGAAGGCCTGCACCCGCACCTCGCCGGCGGCGCGCAGCGCCGCGTACGCGTAGATGCGCGCGCCGTCGTCCTTGCGGCGGATCTGGAAGGCCGTCAGCGCGCCGCCGTCGTCGAGGTTCATGCCGATCCAGTCCCAGCCGGCCGCATCGGCGTCGAGCAGCGTGCTCGACCACTCGTGGTCGAGCCAGGCGATGCCGCCAGCGCGCAGCGTTGTCCCTTCGCGCGCCAGTTCGGCGTCGACGCGCAGCTGCGGCTGCGAGTAGTAGTAGCTCGCCTGCTCGGGCCGCGGCCCCTTGCGCGAGAAGCCGGCCTCGCCCTGCAGCAGGATCGGCTGCGTCGGCCGCGCGACGAAGCGCAGCGCGAACGCGCGCGCAGGGATCGCGCACACATACGCGCCGTCGGTGCGACGGCGGAAGGTCCAGCGGTCGAGTTCGACGTCGGTGTCGCCTTTCTCGGCGCGGGCTGCACCGAAGCCCGCGCGCGCGATGCGCTGGTCGTGCAGCAGTGCGCCGCGCGCCGGATCGGCGATTGCCGCGTGCGCGATGATCAGTTGGTGCGCGGCGAAACGGCTCGGATTGGCCGGATCGATCGGTGTGCGCGTGCGAAAGAAGGTCACCTGGAAGCCGAGCGGCGGCCGTGCGTCGAGCCAGCCGGTCAGGTACCACCATTCGATCCGGTAGTCGGGATGCGCGCCATGATCGCGCGGGAACGCGAGCGGGCGGGGCGTCACAGTCGGATATTCGACCGCAACGCGCGCGGCGAACGGCAGCGCGCCGGCGGCGAGCACAAGGTGGCGGCGCGTCAGCATCGAAGGACGGTGTTCACTGCCGCGACACCGAGAAGTGCATGGTCTGTTTTCGGTGCTCTCGGTGTCTCGGTGGTTCGACCTTCCGCCGGCCCGGACCGAAGACGCGACCACGGAGACAGCGTGGTGCCCGAGCGCACGAAGGGACGGCGGATCGGCATCGAAGTACGCTGTTCATCACCGAGACACGGAGAACGCGGAGGAGTGCATCGTCCTTTCTCGGTGCTCTCGGCGGTTCGACCCTCGGCCTGCGCGAGCCGACCACGTCACCACGCAGACACGCAGGTACGGAGAAGCGCATTGTCCTTCCTCGGTGTCTCGGTGGTTCAAGCACCTGCCCGCGTTACCAGTCTTCCCGAACGGCGAGCACCGCTTCGCCGGAAACGGCGCGGCGGCCAGCGGCGACAGCGGTGATCGTCGAGGCCGCGAGCAGCGCGGCGACGAGGCCGAGCACGAGCCCGGCGGGCAGCCGGAAGTCCATCGTCCAGTGGAACGACTGCGGGTTGACGATCTCGACCAGCACCCACGCGACCGCGAGCCCCGTGGCGAGTCCGAGCGCGAGCGCCAGCCCCGTGACCAGCAGTCCTTCGAGCGCGAGCAGCGCAAGAATCTGCGCGCGCGTCACGCCGACGTGCCGCAGCATGCCGAACTCGCGCGTGCGCGCGATCGCCTGCGCGGAAAACGTCGCCGCGATGCCGGTCAGCCCGATGAAGATCGCCGCGATCTCCAGCACGTAGGTCACCGCGAAGCTGCGGTCGAAGATGCGCAGGCTGATCGCGCGGATTTCGCCGGGTTCGTGAAAATCGGCGGCGGCCGCGTCGAGCGTGCCCTGCAGCTCGCGGATCACCTGCGCGGCGTTGGCACCCGGCTTCAGCCACAGCGCGGCTTCGGTGCGCGAGGTGTCGCCGCTGGCGCGCTCGTAGTCTTCGATGGCGACGACGATCGCGCCGAACTGCCGCGCGTAGTCGCGCCAGACACCGGCGACGACGAAGCGTTGCGCGCGGCCGGCGATCGGCAACGCGATCTCGCCGCCGACGCGCGCGCCGTACAGATCGACGATCGCCTCCGACACCCATGCCGGCGGCGGCATGCCGGGGTGCCACGCGAGGCTCGCACCGGTCAGCGGGATCGTGCGGATCGGGTTCGCGCGGTCGACGGGCCGCGCGATCAGCGTCACGGGCGCGCGCGCGGCGTCGAGCGAGATCTTCAGGTTGCGCGTGAAGTCGGCTCGGGCCACCGCAGGATGAGCGGCGAGCGTGGCCAGATCGCGCGCGGAGAACGCCGCGGTGGTCACGCCCGAGGTCGCCGGCGGCGCCGCACGCACGTAGACATCGGCCGGAAGCACGCGACCGAGCCACTCGTCGACCGAGTGGCGGAAGCTCGCGACCATCGTCGCCATCGCGACCATCAGCGCGAACGAAGCGACGATGCCGGCGGCCCCGATCGCGGCAAAGCGCGGTGTGGCCGCGAGGCGGGTGGCCGCAAGCCACCATGGCGCTGCGCCGGCGCGCAACGTGCGCCGCTGCAGACTGCGTGCCAGCGGACCGTAGACGTACGGCGCGATCGACGGCTTGAGCAGGATCGCGGCGACCAGCAGCAGCGCGATCGCGAGGTAAGCGGCGATCGGCGTGCCGGCGATCGGCGGCGCGGCCAGCAGCGCCGCGGCGGCCGCCAGCAGCGCAAGCCCGGGCCACGCGCGCTGCGGTGTGGCGTCGGCGTCGAGCCCGCTGCCGGCTTTCAGCGCCGGCGCCTGTGTGGCCTGCGCCGCTTCGTGCGCGGGCAGCCAGCCGCCAACAACGGCCGCCGCCACGCCGAGTGCGAAGAAGCCCGCTGCGTTCAGCGGTTCGAACACGAGCGCGGGCTGCACGCCGGTGAAGAAGCCGCCCCCGAGATCGCCGCCGAGAATGCGCAGCGCCGCTGCCGCCACGGCGAGCCCCGCCAGCACGCCGAGCGCGGCACCCACCGCGCCGAATGCGACCGATTCGAGCACGAGCAGCCGCTCGACCTCGCCGCGCAGCGCGCCGATCACGCGCAGGAAGGCGAGCTGCGTGCGGCGCGCCGCGACCGCCTGCGACTGCAGCGAGTAGACGAGGAACGCCCCCGTGAACAGCGCCACCAGCGCCAGCACGTTCAGATTGACGCGATAGGCGCGCGACAGGTTCGACACGCGCGCGGCCGCTTCGTCGGCGCGCACGACCTGCACGCCGGCCGGCAGAGCGAGCCGCCGCGCGAGCGCCGCGATGTCGGCGCCGGGTGCGAGCCGCAGATCGATGCGCGTGAGCCGCCCGAGCCTGTCGAAGCGCCACTGCGCGAACCCGAGATCCATCGAGCCGACGATCTGCCCGGCGCGCGCGCCCGGCAGCCGCCCGGCGATGCGCAGCCGCTCGATGCGGCCGCCGACCTGCACCGCGATCGCATCACCGGGCGCGAGTTGCAGCCATTCGAGCGCGGCGGGCGACAGGTACACCCCGTCGTCGAGCAGCGCGAAACGGCGGTCGGCGCCAACCGCCTCGTCCGGTTCGCCGATCGTCTGCGGCGCGAGCAACGCGGCGCGCAGCATGTCGATGCCGAGGATCGCGAGCGGTTTGCCGCGCAGCCGCGCCGGCTCGACCAGCGCCGCTTCGATCTCCAGCACCGGATTGGCCAGCTCGACCGCCGGATCGCGCAGCGCGTCGCCGTAGACCCGTTCGTCGAATCCGCCCAACGCGCCGGGCGCGCCGACGATCGATGCGTCGGCTGCGCCGCTCGCCTGCCGCACCGCTGACGAGAACTCCGCCAGCGCCGAGGTGTTGATCAGATGCACCGCGTAGCCGAGCGTGACGCCGATCGCGATGGCGACGATCTGCACGATAACGCGCAACGGGTGCGCGCGCGCGTAGCCGCCGATGATGTGACGCAGCAGCCAGGTCATGCCCGCTGCACAGCGTGCAACGCGACGGCCACCGGCGCCGCCTCGCATAACTTGCCGCGTTCCAGCCGCAACACGCGGTCGGCCGTGGCCGCCGCGTGCGGCGAATGCGTGACCAGGATGCCGGTGGCGCCGCGCGCCTTGATCGTGTGCGCGAGAAGCTGCAGCACGCCGTCGGCGGTCTCCGGATCGAGGTTGCCCGTCGGCTCGTCGGCCAGCACGAGCGCAGGCCGGTGCACGAGCGCGCGCGCCAGTGCGACGCGCTGCAGCTCCCCGCCCGACAGCTCGCGCGGCCACGAGCCGCCGCGCTCACCGAGCCCGACCGCGGCGAGCAGGTCGCGCACGCGCGCGGCGCGCTCCGCCAGCGGCACACCGAGCAGCACGAGCGGCAGTTCGACGTTCTGCGCGACCGTCAGGTGCGGCAGGATGTGAAACGCCTGGAAGACAAAACCGACTTTCGTCCGGCGCAGGCGGGTGCGCGCGTCCTCGTCGAGCCGGTTCAGGACCTCGCCGCCGATCTCGATGCGGCCGGCGTCGGGCACGTCGAGCCCGGCGATCAGATTCAGCAGCGTGGACTTGCCGGCGCCGGATTCGCCGACGATCGCCACGTACTCGCCGCCCGCCAGCTCGAGGTCGAGGCCATCGAGGATCGGACGCTGGCCGAAACGTTTGGCGAGGCCCGCGATGCGCAGCATGCGCGGCATTGTAAGGACGGCGGCGTCACTTCCGGCGCGAGCGCGGGTCTGGCTGCCGTGCACGCCCGCTGCGCCCGCGGCGGGACGATCGCCAAGGGGTCGTGGATCAGGCGCGCACGACGCGCGCGCCCGATCGCTAAACTGCGCCGTCCTTTGGTGAAAAACATGAACGATGCGCCTGCCATTGCGATCGACGATGTGCGCCGCGCCGCCCGGCGGCTGACCGGCCAGATCGAGAACACGCCGTGCCTGCATTCGCGCACGCTGTCGCAGATCACCGGCGCGGACGTGTACCTGAAGTTCGAGAACCTGCAGTTCACCGCGAGCTTCAAGGAGCGCGGCGCGTTCAACCGCATGAGCCGGCTCACCGCCGACGAACGCGCGCGCGGCGTGATCGCCGTGTCGGCGGGCAACCACGCGCAGGGGGTCGCGTATCACGCGCAGCGCATGGGCGTGCCTGCGGTGATCGTGATGCCCAGGTTCACGCCGATGGTCAAGGTCGAACGCACGCGCGGCTTCGGCGCCGAGATCGTGCTGGTCGGCGAATCTTTCGACGACACCAGGGCCGAGGCGGCGCGCATCGCGGCCGAACGCGGTCTGACGATGGTGCACCCGTACGACGATGCCGACGTGATCGCCGGCCAGGGCACGATCGCGCTGGAGATGCTGGCCGCCCAGCCGCAGCTCGACTGCCTGTGCGTTCCGATCGGCGGCGGCGGACTGATCTCGGGCGTGGCGATCGCAGCGCGGGCGATGAAGCCCGACATCGAGGTCGTCGGTGTGCAGACCGAGCAGTTTCCCGCCATGTACGCGCTGTTCAAGGGTCTGGAGCTGCCTTCGGCCAACGCCACGCTCGCCGAAGGCATCGCGGTGAAGTCGCCGGGGCTGATCACGCGCGAAATCGTCAAGCGGCTCGTCGCCGACATCGTGCTCGTTTCCGAAGGCGACATCGAGCACGCGATCGTGCTGCTGCTGGAGATCGAGAAGACGGTCGTCGAAGGCGCCGGCGCCGCCGCGCTGGCGGCGGTGATCCGCCATCGCGACCGCTTCGCCGGCAGGAAGGTCGGGTTGATCCTGACCGGCGGCAACATCGACCCGATGGTGCTCGCCGACATCATTGAGCGCGGCATGGTGCGCGCCGGGCGGCTGGCGCGCATTCGCGTGGCCACGCGCGACGTGCCGGGCGAGCTGGCGCGCGCCGCGACGATCATCGGCCGTGCGGGCGCGAACATCGAGGAAGTCGAGCACCAGCGGGCTTTCACCACGCTGCCCGCGCAGAACGCGCAGCTCGAACTGGTGCTGCAGACGCGCGGCCCCGAGCACATCGACGAAGTGCTGCGCGCGCTGCGCGCGGCGGGGCTGCCGGCGGAGCTGGATTCATACTGAATCCGGCAGTTGACCATTGGTCGTCTGATCGCTCCGCCGCCTCGGGTCATCCCGATTCCCTCGTCGTTCCAGGCCGAAGGCCATCGTCGTTCCGAGCCGTAGTCCCTCGTCATTCCGAGCGAAATTCCTCGTCATTCCGAGCGACTGCTTCCACGGGTCCAATAGGGCGTCTGGGATCTCGTCATTCCGAGCGAAATTCCTCGTCATTCCGAGCGAAGCTGCTCGTCATCCCGAGCGCCCCCACGCTGTCATTCCGAGCCGAAGGCGAGGAATCTCACCCGCTTGCTGCGCCGAGATCCCTCGCTGCGCCCGGGATGACGAAACAGGCGCCCGGGATGACGAAGTAGCCGCTCGGGATGACGGCGCGAGCACTGCGGACGGCACCGTCGGCGCTCGGGGTAAGAGCGACGGCGCCCGGGTCGGCGCGGGCGCGACAACGCCGACGCTGCGCCTTGCGCCGACGGCACAACGACCTGGCCGATCACGGATTCACCCGATGGGTGTGCGCGCTCGAAGCCGCGACGCCCGGTC
>JBBIJJ010000189.1:0-7004 GCA_037446035.1 Burkholderiales bacterium | reverse complement strand
CCGCTGGCTAGGCGCACGCAGCCGCAGGGCCGAGACATATCAAGTAGATAGGCGAGGCCCGAGCAGCGCGCAACGACGCCAGCGGGCCGCGCAGCAGAAAGATTCACACCTTCTGAGGGCGCCGGACGGTTGGCACGTGTCACAAGGACTTGTAAGGCTCAACAATTCAACACGGAGACACGGAGGACACGGACGGAAGACTAAGGACATTCGGCCGTTCTCGGTGTGCTCGGTTTCTCGGTGTTCGAATCGTCCCGATCAGCGCAGCTTGCGGTGCTTCGGCGCAAGCTGCGGCCACTTCGCTTCGACGATCGCGAGCAGTTCGCGCGCGCCGAGCACGGTGACGCCGGGGCGCGCGGTGCGGGCGGCCTCGACGATCGCGCGTGCGGCGGACTTCGCCGACAGCGCACGCGCGTACGGCGGCAGCATGATGTCGGCGAGCGCGCGGCCCGCGGCGCGGACGAGCCCGGCGATCCAGCCGCCCGCGGCCCGCGTGTCGTCGGCCGCGGTCGGGCGCACGATCAGCACCGATTCGAATCCCATGCGCGCGAGTTCGACTTCGTCGGCGCTGGCGATCGTCGCCGCCGCCGCGCTCATCTGCAACAGTGCATCGAGCGGGGCGACGACGACGAGGCGCCGTGCGCCGCAGTCGCGCGCGATGCGCGCGGCCGCGAGCAGTTCGGCCGGCGCGAACGCGCGCAGCGGCGAGCCGGCGGGAACGAAGGTCTCGGGGCCAGCAAGGCAGACGTAAGCATCGTCGGCGACGACCACGCCCTGGCCGATGACCCATGGACGGAACCGCGCCGCGGCAGAGCCGATCGGCTGTTTGACGCCGACGTGCACGACGCGGTATTCGCTCGATGCGACCAGCAGCGCGAGCAGTTCTTCGCCGAGCGCGCCGACCATGCCGAGCGCGAGCGCGCTGCGTGCGCCGTTGGCCGTACGCACGTTGCCGGCGCGCTCGGCGGCGATGGCGGACTCGACCGATGACGCATCCGGCATGGCGGCGCGAGGTTAACAGCCCGGCGCGCGGCGGCGAGCGCCGGCGGCTCGCACGCATCGACGCCCGCGAATGCGCGACGCGCCGGCGCTCGCGCGCTGGCAAACTGGCGGTGTGGTGCCGCCCCCGCGTTCGATCGTCAGGAAATCGTCATGAACCGCCGGATCCTGCTGAGCGTCTTTGCGCTCGGCGCGTTCGGCGCGGCCAGCGCGTCCGCGCAGCCCGCCGCAGCCGCGACGCAGCGTTACCCCGATGTCCTTGCCGTCAAGGTGCAAGCGCGCGGCCGCGACCGCTTCGACTTCGACGTCACGATCTCGTCGCCGTACGACACACCGGAGCGCTACGCCGACGGCTTCCGCATCGTCGGCCGCGGCGGCGAGATCTACGGCGAGCGCAAGCTGCTGCACGATCATGCCGACGAGCAGCCGTTCACGCGCGAACTGACGGCCGTGGCGATCCCGCCCGGGGTGCGTTCGGTCATCGTGCAGGCGCGCGATCGGAAGTACGGCTACGGCGGCAAGACCGTGGAGATCGCGTTGCCTGGCCGTTGAGGCCGGCGACGACATGGCCGCGGTCAGCGGGCGTCGTTCAGCGACCAGTCGTAGGTGATGAAACCGAGCGGGACGGCGCGCGCGCGCAGCGCGGCGCGGTCGGGCTCGGCGTCGGCGAGCAGATCGGCGTAGCGCGCACCGAGATCCGCGAGCGAGGTGAAGCCCGGGTAGCCGAGGAAGCTCGTGCCGCCCTTCTTGAAGTCGTCGGCGTACCAGTCGAACAGCTGCGACAGCTCGAGCGTCTTCGTCTGCGTGTTGTAACGGTTGCGCGCGCGGTCGGACAGGAAAGCCCGCATCAGGTCTTCGAGCTGCGCGTCGAGGCGGTCGGCGGTGAAAGCCTGACGGCCGAGCATCGGGCAGCCGATCGACGCGCAGTTCACCGCCACGTGCACGCGCGGATCGTCGAACACGCCGGGCGCACGCATCGTTTCGTGCTCGATGCCGTCGAGGTGTTGCGGCTTTCCGAGCAGCGTGAAGAAGCGGTCCTTCCACGGATTGCCGAACACGAGGCCGAAGTCGCGGATCGACTTCAGGTTCGGGTAGCGCGTCAGGACCTTCTCGACCGTGAACGCGTTGTAGGCGTTGGCGAGGAACGCGTACTGCTGCGGCTTGCTCCAGCGCGCGTATTCGTCGGCGCCGACCGCGGACAGCGACTTCAGATAGGCCTGAAGCTGCGCGCGGTCGGCCGCGAAGCCTTTGTAGTCGACGCGCGAACTCACGCCGTCGGGCGCGACACGCACGTGTTTGTGCAGCAGCGCGGTCCACGCCGCGTGCGTGTGATCGAACCGTGCGCGTGCGGCGGCTGGCAGCAGTGCGAGCAGCGCGATGGCGGTGGCGCAGAGCAGGGCGGCGATGCGGGGGTGATGCGACATGCGGGGTCTCCGTGGTTTCAGCGCGCGGTCCGGCGGGAGGGTGCGGGCGTCGTGCCGGGTGCGGTCAGCGGCGCCGGCGCTGCGTCCTCGACCCGGTCGGCCCACAGCACGCGGCGGTAGTCGAAGCCGAGTTCGAGCGTCGGCTTGACGATGCGGAAGTACGGCGAGATGTCGAAGTCGCGCGGCGCGAACAGGCTGTGATGGCGAATGTGCAGGTATTCGCGGTAACAGTCGCCGCAGTTCGGGTCGGCGAGCTTTTCACGCGTGATTGCGGGCAGGATCGGATAGCGCACCGACTGGAACCCCTGCGCGATCAGCGTCGAGCAGATCGCGCGCGTCGGATCGCCGCTGCCGAGCGCGAGCAGGCGCCGGCGGTACTGCGTCGGCACCGGCGGCGTGCGCAGCAGATAGCGCGCCAGGTCGATCACGTTGCGCAGGTCGTAGCGATGGCCGATGCGCTCGAGTGCGAAGCGGATCACGCGCTCGCGGTCCTCGTCGGCGAGTCCGACCGGACGGCAGATGCGCGTGTGCAGCGTCGCGTATGTCGACAGCGCGACCGCACGCACGCCATCCTTGAGGTCCGCCTCGATCAGCTCGGCCGGCTCGCCGTCGATCGGCGCCAGCTCGGGCCGCCGGCCGACGTACAGCGCGGCGTGCGACCAGGTCGATTGCGTCAGGTACTTGATCGCGACGCTGATGCGCGTGTTGCCTTCGACCAGCAGCACGTCGCCCGGCTGCAGCGTGGCGGCGAGGGCGGCCGCATCGCTGGTGCTCGCGCTCGCCGCGCCGACGGGGCGCGTCAGGTACGCGGCGAGTCGGCCGCCAAGCCAGCGGGCGATCGGGTTCATCGACGCACCGGCGCGACGGCAGCGCGCCCTCCCCCTCGAGAAAACGGCCGGGGCAGGCGCCGAAGGGCTCGGCTCGTAAGCTGTGAATCGTTCTGCCGCGCGGTCCGCCGGCGTCGTTGCGCGGTGCGTGCGCCTCGCCTATCCGTTTGATCTGTCTCGGCCCTGCGGCTGCGTGCACCCAGCCAGCAGTCCGTTCGCGACGAAACCTTCGCGCCTCTCACCTCGGGCGCGGCGTTGCCGCCCGCTCGACAGGGGAGGCGGCACGAGGCTGCGACCGTGCGACGCATGCGTGCAGACGCCTCAGTGCTCCGACCGGGCCGCATACGCCGGCCGCTTGTCACGCAGCAGCGCGCCCACCTTGCCGAGCACCGTCCCGATCGCGAACTCGCCGCGCCGCCAGCCGTGCAGCGCGGAGAGAAACGCCCATTGGCCGAGCGTCACCGTGGCGCGCTTCCAGTTGCCGGCGGCGTACTTGTTCGCTTCGGCGAGCGTCGGGTAGATGTGGATCGTGCCGAGGACCTTGTTCATGCCGAGGCCGTGTTTCATCGCGAGCACGAATTCGGCGAGCAGGTCGGCCGCGTGCTCGCCGACGATCGTCGCGCCGAGGATCCTGTCGGTGCCGGGCCGGGTCAGCACCTTGACGAACCCGTGCGCCTCGCCGTCGGCGATCGCGCGGTCCAGATCGTCGATGCCATAAAGTGTCACCGTGTACGGAACGTTCTGCGCTTTCGCGTCGGACTCGTTCAGTCCCACGCGCGCAACCTCCGGATCGGTGAAGGTCGCCCACGGGATCACGCGGTAGTCGGCCTTGAATCGGCGGAACCTGCCGAACAGCGCGTTGACCGCCGCGTACCATGCCTGGTGCGACGCCGTGTGCGTGAACTGGAACGGCCCGGCGACATCGCCGCACGCGTAGATGTTCGGATAGATCGTCTGCAGATACTCGTCGGTCTCGACCGTGCGCGCCTTGGTCGTTCCGATACCGAGCGCTTCGAGCCCGTAGCCCTCGGTATTGGCCACGCGGCCGACCGCGACCAGCAGCGCGTCGAACGGGATGCGCACTTCGCGCGCCGCGCCATGGTCGTCCACCCGCTCGGCGATCAGGATCTTTTCGCCGCCCTCGACGACGCAGCGCTTGGCCTTGTGGTTCACCAGCACGCGGATGCCTTCGGCCTCGAAGCGGCGCTGCACGATCTCCGAAACCTCGGGGTCCTCGCGGATCAGCAGGCGCGGCAGCATCTCGACCTGCGTGACCTGGCTGCCGAGCCGCGCGAACGCCTGCG
Organism: Burkholderiales bacterium; assembly: GCA_037446035.1. GTDB lineage: Bacteria > Pseudomonadota > Gammaproteobacteria > Burkholderiales > Burkholderiaceae_F > DSNY01. The sequence goes on along the minus strand of JBBIJJ010000189.1, from coordinate 2,450 downwards.
CGAGCTCCGAGCCGATCGGCCCGCCGCCCAGCACGACGAGCCGCTGCGGCTGCGCGCGCAGGTTCCACACGGTGTCCGATGTCAGGTAGCCGACGTCGTCGATACCGGGAATCGGCGGCACGAGCGGGCGCGCGCCGGCGGCGATCACGATCGACTTCGTCGTCAGCGTCTTCCTTCCGTCGGCCGTGTCCACCTCGACGGTCCACGGCGAGGTGATCTTCGCGTTGCCCTGGATGCAGTCAACCCCAAGCGCCGTATAGCGCTCGACCGAATCGTGCGGCTCGACCGCCTTGACCACGCGCGCGACGCGCTCCATCACGTCGGCGAAGTCGAACTCGGCGCGCGCTGCGCGGATGCCGAACTCTTTGCTCCTCGCGATGTGCGACAGCAGCTTGGCCGAGCGGATCAGCGCCTTGCTCGGCACGCAGCCGGTGTTCAGGCAGTCGCCGCCCATCTTGTGCTTCTCGATGAGCGCGACCTTCGCCTTGGTCGCCGCGGCGATGTAGGCGGACACGAGCCCTGCGGAGCCGGCGCCGATCACGACCAGGTTGTAGTCGTGGCGCGCCGGCCGCTTGTCTTTCCAGTTCGCGTAGACGCGGCGCGACTTGACGGCGGCCAGCACGCGCTTGGCCACGAGCGGGAAGATGCCCAGCAGCGCGAACGCGAAGATCAGCCCGGCGGAGAGGCGGAACTGTCCGAGCTGCGTGCCCGCGTACACGTAGACGATCGTGCCGGCGAGCATGCCGAGCTGACTGACCCAGTAAAAGGTGCGCGCGGGAATCGGCGTCAGCGCCATTGCGAGGTTGATCAGCCAAAATGGAAAGATCGGCACCAGCCGCAGCGCGAACAGATAAAACGCGCCTTCCTTGCGGATGCCGTCGTTGATCGGCGCCAGCTTGTTGCCGAACTTCGCCTGCACCCAGTCACGCAGCAGGAAGCGCGCGGCGAGGAAGGCCAGCGTGGCCCCCACGCTCGACGCAAACGAGACGACGATCGTACCGACGACGAGCCCGAAGATCGCGCCGCCGACGAGCGTCATCACCGCCGCACCCGGCAGCGATAGCGCGGTGACCACGACATAGACGGCGAAGTAGATCGCGATCGTCGCGAGCGGATGCGCGGCGTAGTAGGCGTCGATCTTCGCGCGGCTCGCCTGGAAGAACTCGAGCGTCAGGTACTGCTTCAGATCGAAGATGAAAAACGCCGCGATCGCCGCAACGAGGGCGACGAGCAGCGCAAGCCTTTTCTTGTCCATCGGATCTCCTTGCGCGCCGACGCTTCGTGTAGTGCGGCGCGCGAACCCGGCAGTGGTCGACGCGTCGGCGCCGATCTTACGCAGAGGGCTGACACATGCGGGGCGACCGCCCCGCGTTTTGCACCTCCCCCTTCAAGGGGGAGGTTGGGATGGGGTTGCAAGCGCCGTGTTACCCCATCCTCGCCCCGGCCCTCCCCTTGAAGGGGAGGGAGTCGGGTTCTCGGTCCTGGGGCGACGTCATCCGGGCTTGGCCTGCGATTCGAGGCGGGCAAGCCGCGGCCGGCGCGCGACCGAGCGCCTGGTCGATCGTGAATGCGGGTCCTTCGACGATGCGGCGGCGATACGAAGTCGCTGCCGGCGAGTCAAACGGCCAGATCGCGTCGAAGCGAGCCAGCCAGGAGGCGAGATCGAACTCGACTCTCAGCGCATCGACGAAGCAGTGCGCATCGACGAGTCCATAAAGCCGCATCGGCTCGAGCGCCGGCGGCAGCGCGCGTGTCGAGATGCGCGTCAGCACGCCGAAGGTCGTGCCGGCGAAATTGGCCATGCCCGCGGCGCCGTTGTTGACCACGAAGCCGCGCTCGAAGGCTTTGAGCGCCGGTGCGCAGGTATGGCTGCACGCGTAGCCGTCGACTGCGCCCAGTTCGAGCGCGCCGGCGAGCTGGGCTGCGCGCGCCTCGGCGTGCAGGCTGTCGTGCGCAAAGCGCCAGCCGGCGAGCGCCCAGGCGTCGCCGTGCACGATCGCGATGCGCGCCTGTCCCACCTGCGCCACCGCGTGCATCGGCAGCTGCGCGAGCGCCGCGCGCGCGCCCGGCAGCGCGCGCGCCACTGCGCGCAGCCGCGCGAGGATCGCGTTGCTGCGTTCGACGTCGTCGTCGGGCACCGATTCGGGATACGCACAGCCGCAGCCGGCCGTGTCGTCGTCGCTCGCGATCTCGGTCTCGACATTGCCGCGCAGCGCGACGTGTGCGAGCACGCGCCGCTCGACCTGCGCAAAAAGCGCGGCCTCGGCGTCGAACCAGTGGAAGTCGCCGTTGAAGACCAGCCGCGGCGGCTGCGGCTCGGCGGCCGCCATCGCGTCGATCGCATCGAGCGCGTACGGATTGCCGTACAGCCCGCCGATCACGTACAGCGTGTCGGTGGCCATCTCGGGCGGCCGCGCGAAGGCGCGCGGCGAATAGCCGTAGTGCGGCGG
>JBBIJJ010000188.1:0-7073 GCA_037446035.1 Burkholderiales bacterium | reverse complement strand
GTGAAGTTTTTTGCTGCGCGGCCCGCTGGCGTCGTTGCGCGGTGCTCGGCCCTCGCCTATCGACTTGATATCTCTGGGCCCTGCGGCCGCGTGCGCCTAGCCAGCGGGCCGTTCGCCACGAAATCGTCACACCCTCTCAGGGACGCAACACGCGCGCGGCGACGTTCGGGTTGCTCTGGCCGCCGACGTCCTGCAGCCAAGCCACCACCGCCGCACCGTTGGCCGCGACCGAAAGCGCGGGCGAGGCGGCCGCGCCGGTCGTTTCCGTGTCGAGCTGGAACGCGCCGGAGATATCGCTGTTCGATGCGGTGAAGGTCGCGTAGAACAGATCGTCGGCGCCGCCGCCGGCGGGCGTCTGCAGCCAGACGAAGATCGCGTTGCCGTTGCCGTCGACGGCGACGCGGGGTTCCGCGCTCGTGCCCGCCTGCCCGCTGTTGACCTGCCGCGCAGTCGACCAAATTCCGCCTGCGGCCGTGTAGCGGGCGAAGTGGATGGCTGCGTTCTGCCGCCAAACCGCATACGCGCTCGCGTTCGGCCCGGCGACCAAGCGCGATTGATCGACCGCGCCGGCGCCGATCTCGACGGTTGCGGGTGGGTTGATCCAGGCGGCCTCGGTGCCGGACGTGGCTCTAAGGTCGACGGTGCCTGCGGCCCGTTGCTCCCAAGTTACGAGGTAGTCGTTCGGCCCCAGCGCCAGCACCTGAGGGCGGCGGCCTTCGTCCGCCTGCAGAGTGAACACCTGTCGCTCGATGCCGAGCGGGGAACTCGTGGCGGTATCGAAGCTGACGCTCTTGACGATCCCGCCCTGGCCTTGGCGCCACACGATCATGGCCAGCCCGTTGTTATCGACAGCGACGGCGGGCTCCGAAGCGTCTTCTATCGTGCCGCTGACGGCGACCTGCGGGGTCCATCCGGTCGTGCCGGCCCGGAAGGACAGTTGCACGCGACGGGTGCCGCCCGCGGCAACGTCGACTTCCGTCCAAACCGCGACGCGGGTGCCCGCGGCGTTCACTGCGAACGCAAGATCCTGAACGAGGGCGCCCACCGGGCGCGAAGCGATGTTTTCCGTCGCCCAGCCGGCCGCTTCCCGGTTGGCGGTGCCGATCTGCGTGCTGTTGTTCGAGGCGAGCCGACGCCGCCAGATGGCCGTGTTGCTCACGGCGGTGCGGGCCGTGAGGTCGTCGATCTGATCGCCCGCGCCGAACGATCCAGACTGTTCGATCGCCTGCGCAGCGCCGAACGTCGTTGCGCTGCTGCTGTCCGCCACCCCGACCAGCGGCACGGCGCTGGTCCCACCCCCGGGCAGCGGCATGCCGATCTGACTCCATAGCACCGATGCGAGCCCGTTGGCGTCGATCGTTGCGGCCGGCGGCGTCACGCTGCTCGCGTTCGTCGCCAGCGTCTGCACCGGCCCCCAGTTGATCGGCCCTTGCCCCGGCGGCTGTCCGATGCCGGCGTCGATGGCCCCGCCACTGCCGCAGGCAGCGACGAAACCGGCCGCCAATGCGGCCAGCGCGCCGTTACGAACGCCGCTTGCGCGGCGGGCGGACTTCCTTGACCACTTCGGCGAACTCGTCGACATCTTCGAAACTCCGGTACACCGACGCGAAACGGATGTAGGCGACCTTGTCGAGGCGCTTGAGTTCCCGCATCACGAGTTCGCCGAGCTTCTCGCTCTTGATCTCGCGCTGCGCGGAAGACAGCAGCTTGTCCTCGATGCGGCCGATCGCCTCGTCGACCGCCTCGCGCGGCACCGGGCGCTTGCGCAGCGCCAGCAGCATCGATGCGCGCAACTTCTCGCGGTCGTAGTCTGCCCGACTGCCGCCGCGCTTGACGATGGTCGGCAGCGCGAGTTCGACTCGCTCGTAGGTGGTAAACCGTTTGTCGCACGACAGGCAGCGCCGGCGGCGCCGGATCGTCGCGCCTTCGTCGGAAGCGCGCGAATCGATCACCTGCGTGTCAGGATGGCTGCAAAAGGGGCACTTCATCGCGGATCGCGCGACGCCGGGCGCGACTTGCGTTCGTCGAGTGCCGCGCGGCGAGCGACATCGCTTGCCGGCGACGCACCGCGCTCGGCGCGATGGGCCGCGCGCCCTCCGCAGTCCTCAGCCATAGACGGGGAACTTGCGCGTGAGCCGGGCGACTTCCTCGCGCACGCGCGCGACGGTGGCGGGATCGCGCGGATTGTCGAGGATGTCGGCGATCAGGTTCGCGGTCTGCTCGGCCTCCGCCTCCTTGAAGCCGCGCGTGGTCATCGCCGGCGACCCCAGGCGGATGCCGCTGGTGACCATCGGCTTTTCCGGATCCTTCGGGATCGCGTTCTTGTTGACGGTGATGTGCGCCTGGCCGAGCACGGCCTCGGCGTCGCGGCCGGTGATGCCCTTGGCGCGCAGGTCGACCAGCATCAGGTGGCTTTCGGTGCGGCCGCTGACGATGCGCAGGCCGCGCCTGGCGAGCGTTTCCGCCATCACGCGCGCGTTGGTCACGACCTGCTGCTGGTAGGCGCGGAACTCGGGCGCGAGTGCCTCCTTGAACGCGACCGCCTTGGCGGCGATCACGTGCATCAGCGGGCCGCCCTGCAGACCGGGGAACACCGCGCTGTTGATCTGCTTCTCCAGGTGCGGCTTCATCAGGATCAGCCCGCCGCGCGGGCCGCGCAGCGTCTTGTGCGTGGTCGAGGTGATCACGTCGGCGTACGGCACCGGGCTCGGGTACAGGCCCGCGGCGATCAGCCCCGCGTAGTGCGCCATGTCGACCATGAAATGGGCGTCGATGTCGCGCGCGACCCGCGCGAAACGCGCCCAGTCGATGCGCAACGAGTACGCGGAGGCGCCAGCAATGATCAGCTTCGGCCGCTTCTGGTGCGCGAGCTGCTCCATCGCGTCGTAGTCGATCTCCTCGCGCTCGTTCAGGCCGTAGCTGACGACCTTGAACCACTTGCCGCTCATATTCAGCGCCATGCCGTGCGTCAGATGCCCGCCTTCAGCGAGGCTCATGCCCATGATCGTGTCGCCGGGGGTGAGCAGCGCGAGGAACACCGCCTCGTTGGCCTGCGCACCGGAGTGCGGCTGCACGTTGGCGGTGATCTCAATCGTCGGCAGGCCGAACAGCTCCTTCAACCGCTCGAGCGCGAGCGTTTCGGCGCGATCGACGTGCTCGCAGCCGCCGTAGTAGCGCTTGCCCGGGTAACCCTCGGCGTACTTGTTGGTGAGCTGCGTGCCCTGCGCGGCCATCACCGCGGGGCTCGCGTAGTTTTCGGAAGCGATCAGCTCGATGTGCTCTTCCTGGCGCGTGTTCTCGGCGACGATCGCCGCCCACAGTTCGGGGTCGACGTTGGCGATGGTGTGCGTGCTGCGGTTGAACATGGATTCCTCGTGGGGCGCGGTTGCAAGTGGGACACATCACTTGCCATCGGGCCCAGGCGAGCGGCTGCGGAGGCCCTGCGCTCCCCGAGTGTTTGCACTCTTCGATTCGCCAGTCGCGCAGGTCGGGATGGCGGAGAAATTATGCCAGTCGCCTCGCGCCGCCTCTGCCCGCATAAGCGCACTGGGCCTTACGGCCTTCCTGCGCGCTCCGGATCGCGCGGGCGCAGCGATCTTCCTGTTGACTTTCAACGGGTTGCCTGCGCCCTCTGCGCCTTTGCCGAAGGAACGACCGGTTTCGGCCTGCGCAACCCTATCCTGGCCGCTCAGGCGAGCCAGCGCAGCAGTGCGACGCCGCCGGCCAGGCCCGCGAGCGGGCCGGCGAAGGCGGCCGCCGTGGCCAGACCGATCGTGCGTCCGCCCGCGCCGTGGACGAGCAACGACTTCAGCACGAGATTGGCGCCGACCGCGAGCGAGATCGCGGTGGCCGCGGCGATCGCCGGCAGCGCGCCGGTGTTGAAAAGCTGCAACGACGACAGCGTGATCGCGTCGACGTCGGTCAGCCCCGAGACGACCGCGAGCCCGTAGACGCCCTGCGCGCCGACCTTGTCCGACAGCCAGGCCGAGACGACCAGAATCGCCGCGTACAGCGCGCCAAAGGCGAGCGCAGCCAGCAGGTTGGTCGGGTTGCGATAGTCGTCGCCGCCGTCGCCGATTTCGGCTCCGACCGAACGCCAGCGCAGCGCCACCGCGGGCGCGGCGAGCAGCAATGCCAGCACGATCGGCACCGCGATGCTCGGCGCCGCGCGCGGTGCGACGATCGCGACGATCAGCAGCACGCGCGCGAGCATCGTCGCGTTGGCGAGTACGATCACGACCAGCGCCGCGGCCGGCGTGTGGGTGGCCTGCCGCGCGTGGCGCGCGTACACGAGCGTCGTCGCGGTGCTCGACACCAGCCCGCCGAGCACGCCGGTGAGCAGCAGGCCCTTGCGCGCGAGCGTGAGCCGCCAGGCGACGTAGCCGGCCAGGCTCACACCCGACACCAGCACGACCATCAGCCAGATGTGGAACGGGTTGAGTACGCCGTACGGCCCGTAGGCCTCGTTCGGCAGCAGCGGCAGCACGACCAGGCTCACCGCGGCGAACTGCAGCATCGAGCGGATGTCGCGCGCGGTGAGCTTCTGCGCGGTGCCCTCGAGTTCCGCCTTGAAGTACAGCAGCGCGGTCATGCCCACGCCAAGCGCGACCGCGAGCACGGGCTCGCCGTAGTAGTTCAGCGCGCCGAGCCCGTAGACGACCAGCGCGGCGATGACCGTCGTCGTGCCGGAGTCGTCGGCGGTCGTGCGCGGATCGGCAAAGTACGCGCCGGCGATCGCCGCGCCGACGATCGCGAGCCCGAGCGCGAACACCCAGCCCGAATCGGCTTCGCGCGCGAGCAGCGCGCACAGCGTGCCCAGCAGCGCGATCAGCGCGAACGTGCGCAGCCCCGCCTTCGCGTACGGGTTGCGCTCGCGCTCGATGCCGACCAGCAGGCCGATGCCGGCGCTGGTGGCGAACGTGATGGCCAGATCGACGGTGACCCGCATACAGCGAGTCTACGAAGGCCGCGCGCGCACGAATGACCTTAGGTCAAGGTCTCGTCGCGCGCTTGCGCCAGGTGGGCGACGTCGCCCCAGTCGACGATCTCCATGCGCAGCGGTGGCGCGGCCGCGGCGATGCGGTTGATCGCCGCGTTGGCCATCACGTGCTCGCGCGGCGCGTCCCAGGCGAGTGCGCGCGCGGTACGGTAGGCGACGTCGAGCACGCCGCCGTGCGCGACGACCGCGACCGTGGCGCCGGCCCAGGCGCGCGCGATGTCGTGCAGCGCGGCGTTGACGCGTTCGATGAACGCCGCGCCCGATTCGCCCGCCGGCATCGCCCAGGCCGGATCGCGCTCGCGCCAGGCGGCGAACTCGGCCGGCCAGCGCGCGGCGATCTGCTCGAGCGTGTGGCCCTCGAAGACGCCGAAGCAGCGTTCGCGCAGACGCATGTCGGCGCGCAGTTCGAGCCCCAGCCGCGCGGCGACCGGCTCGGCCGTCAGCCACGCGCGCGCCAGATCGCTCGCGTACAACGCATCGATGCGTTCGGCAGCCAGCCGCTGCGCGAGGCGCCCGGCCTGCCAGATGCCGGTCGCCGACAGCGGGATGTCGAGGCTGCCCTGGATGCGATGCTCAGCGTTCCAGGCGGTCTCGCCGTGGCGGATCAGCAGAAGCGTCGCCGGCGCCTGCTTCACGCCAGCCTGGGATTGAGCGTGTAGGTGCCGGTGATCTTCGCGGAGGCGAGGACGTGGCCTTCGATCGCGCGGCGCACGTCGGGACCCGTGAAACGACCTTCGATCGGAACCCGCTCGATGTCGAGCGCATACAGCGTGAACACGTAGTGGTGGACGATCGAGTCGTTCCACGGCGGGCACGGTCCGTCGTAGCCGTAGTAGTCGCCTTCCATGTCGTGGTCGCCGGCGAACCAGGCCGTGTAGTCATTGATGCCCTGGCGCGTGCCGTTGATCGCGGCCGGGCCATTCTTGCCGCGCGGCGTGACCGCATGCGAGTACGCGCCGGCCTCGATCGAGCGTGTGGTCGCCGGGATGTCGGCCAGCACCCAGTGGTAGAAGTCCACGCGCGGCAGCGACGCCGGAATCTCGCGGCTCTCCTGATTGACGTCGTCCGGCTTGCTCGGCACGTCGTAGTCGTGGCAGATCAGCACGAAGGACTTGGTGCCCGCCGGCACGTCGTCCCACGCCAGGTGCGGGTTCTTGTTCGACGACAGCTTGACGTGATGCGCCGGGTCGGGCACCGCGAACGCGAACTCGCCCGAAATCCGGCCACCGTCCGCAAAAGAATTGCTCCACAGTTTCATCGCCACCTCCTGCGTTGCCTGCGCGCAAGTGTACGCATCAAAGCCGCCGTGTTCGATTCGCGACGTCCCTCATGCTGCGGCGCGTTCCGACGTCCGCTTCGGCGCAACCCGCAGCCAGAAGGTCACCGGGCCGTCGTTGACCGACTCGACCTGCATGTGGGCGCCGAACTCGCCGGTCGCGACCGGGGCGTGCTGCCGGCGCGCCAGTGCAACGATGTGCTCGAACAGCCGGCGGCCCGCGTCCGGCGCCGCCGCCGGTGTGAAGCTCGCCCGCGTGCCCGTGTTCGTGTCCGCGGCCAGCGTGAACTGCGGCACCAGCAGCAGCGCGCCGCCGACGTCGCGCACGCTGCGGTTCATCCGGCCGGCATCGTCGGCGAACACGCGATAGCCGAGCACCTTGGACAGCAGTGCGTCGGCCTGCGTTTCGGCGTCGCCGCGCTCGGCGCAGACCAGCGCCAGCAGCCCGGTGCCGATGGCGCCGACCACGCGGCCATTGACGAGAACGCGCGCTTGCGCGACACGCTGGATCAGCGCAATCATGCGGGCATTCTATTGACGATTGCGCAACCTCGTGACACCCCCACCTTGCGAGTTCGCTTCGCGCTGGCTGTCGCCGGTTCCGACATCCCGAGCGGAGCCGGGGGATTTCGGCACTGCGAGCAGCGGAGATTCCTCGCCGTTGGCTCGGAATGACGAGGGCTGAGAAGGTGTGAAGATTTCGTCGCGAGCGGGCCGCTGGCTAGGCGCACGCAGCCGCAGGGCCGAGACATATCAAGTAGATAGGCGAGGCCCGAGCAGCGCGCAACGACGCCAGCG
>JBBIJJ010000187.1:0-7153 GCA_037446035.1 Burkholderiales bacterium | reverse complement strand
GGATGACAAGACGGCTCGGGATGACGAGATCGCTCGGGATGACAAGACGGCTCGGGATGACGAGACCGCTCGGGATGACAAGACGGCTCGGGATGACGAGATCGCTCGGGATGACGAGACGGCTGCCGAAATGCCCCAGCGTTCACGCGCAATGACGCGATGACCTGGCTGGCGCGATGCTCGACCGAATCCGGCGTTCGCCGGGGCGACGGTCCCGTTGGCCGACCGGCCCGCGCGCGCCTGCGCGCGCTTGCCCTCACGGGCAAGCTGGCTGCCTGCGCGAGGCTGGGTGTGCTGGCGCTTTCGGTCGGGCTCGGCGCGTGTGCGAGTCTGCCGGCGCTGGCGCCGGCCGAGCGCATTCACACGGGGCGTTTCTCGGCGATCGCCACGCTCGGCGACCGCCAGGAGAACCTGTCGGGGCGGTTCGTGCTCGCCGTGCGCGACGACGCGCTGACGCTCGATCTTGCCTCTGCGCTCGGAACCACGCTCGCGCGCGTGGAAACCGGCCCCGACGGGGCGCGGCTCACCGAACCCGGTTCGCCGCCGCGCGAACTGCGCGGCGCAAGCGCCGAAGCGCTCGCCGAACAGGCCCTGGGCTTTGCGCTGCCAGCCTCCGGCATCGGCGACTGGATCGTCGGGCGCCCCGTCGCGCACCGCGCGGCGAGCACGACGCTGCAGGACGGGCAGATCCGCGTGATCGAGCAGGACGGCTGGACGATCCGCGTGCTCGAGCGCTTCGCTGCAAACGGACTGCCGCGCCGTCTGGCGTTCGAGCGGCCCGCGCACACCGCTTCGCCGGCGATCCGGTTGCAGCTCGTGCTCGACGATCCTGCGGGATGATCCGCGAAGGAGAAGCCGGATGACCGCACGCCGCCGCCTGCTGCTCGGTGCCGCGCTCGCGCCCGTTGCCAGCACCTTGCCCGCCGCGACGCTGTTCGCTCCCGACGAGGCGGCGGCCGACGTACGCCCGGGCGAGCCGGGGCGTGCGCTCGACGTGCCCTACGTGCCGACACCGATGAAGGTCGTCGACGCGATGCTGGATCTGGCGCGGGTCACGAAGGACGATCTCGTCTACGACCTCGGCTGCGGCGACGGCCGCATCGTCGTGCGCGCCGCGCAGCGCTTCGGCTGCCGCGGCGTCGGCGTCGATCTGGATCCGCAGCGCATCGTCGAGGCGCGCGCCAATGCGAGGAAGGCCGGCGTGGCGCAGCTCGCGCGTTTCGAAGTCGGCGACGTGTTCGACTTCGACATCGCGCCGGCCACGGTCGTCACGATGTATTTGCTGCCCGGCATCAACCTGCAGCTTCGCCCGCGCCTGCTGAAGGAACTCAAACCCGGCACGCGCGTCGTCTCACACGACTTCGACATGGGCGACTGGACGCCCGAGCGGCGCGTCGACATCGACCGCAGCCGGATCTTCCTGTGGACTGTGCCGCCTCGGCGCTGAGCACTGCCATGGCGCGCCTGTTCCTCGGTCTGCCTGCGCCGGCCAAGCTCAACCTGTTCCTGCACGTCGTCGGCCGGCGCGCCGACGGCTATCACGAATTGCAGAGCGTCTTCGTGCCGATCGATCTGGCCGACACGCTCGACTTCGAAAGCCGCGCCGACGGCGCGATCGAACGCACGGGCGACGTGATCGGCGAGATCGAACGCGACCTCGCCGTGCGCGCCGCGCGGCTGCTGCAGGCCGAGTCGAATACCTCGCTCGGCGTCTCGATCCACGTCGAGAAGAACATCCCCGCCGGCAGCGGCATGGGCGGCGGCTCGTCCGATGCGGCGACCACGCTGATCGCGCTCAACCGCCTGTGGGATCTGCATTGGTCGCGCGAGAAGCTGGCCGCACTGGCGCTGCGGCTTGGTGCGGACGTGCCGTTTTTTCTCGGCCCGGGGCCGGCCTTCGTTGAAGGCATCGGCGAGCGGCTCACGCCGATCGACTGGCCGCGTTCGCACTTTGCCGTCGTCCACCCGCAAGTCGCTGTTTCGACTGCGGAAATCTTTGCCGATCCCGGTTTGACACGGCACGCGAAACTCACGACAATGCCGGCCTTTTCCGCGGAGCGGGGTGCTTTTCCCCGCGCGCTGTTCGGCGCCAACGACCTCGAAGCGGTCGTCCGGCGCCGGATCCCGGCAGTCGCTGCCGCCATCGAGCGCCTCGCGCGCTTCGGTCCGGCGCGGATGACGGGCTCCGGTTCGGCGGTGTTCGTGCCGCTCGAATCGGAACAGCAGGCGCGCGCAGCGATCGGCGACTTGCCGGACGGCTGGAAGGGCTGGTCGGTGCAGAGCCTGACGGCGCATCCGCTCGCCGCGTGGTGACCAGCCGCCACCGGCGCCGCTGAGGAGCGCGGAAACAGAGGTTTCGCGCTGGGGAGTCGCCAAGCTGGTTAAGGCAGCGGATTTTGATTCCGCCATTCGAGGGTTCGAATCCTTCCTCCCCAGCCATAACGATCGCCGCCGAAGCGCCGCTGTCTGTCGCGGCGCGTCGGCGGTTTTGTTCGACGGCGGCGGCGAGTGGCTGCGGCCCGACGGGTGCGAGCGATGGTGCCGGAAAACCTGATGGTGTTCTCGGGTAACGCCAACCCGAAGCTCGCCCACGCCGTCGTCCAGCATCTGAACATCCGCCTCGGGCGCGCCACGGTCGCGCGCTTCTCCGACGGCGAGGTGATGGTCGAGATCAACGAGAACGTCCGCGGCAAGGACTGCTTCGTGCTGCAGTCGACCTGCGCGCCGACCAACGACAACCTGATGGAGCTGGTGATCATGGTCGACGCGATCAAGCGCGCCTCGGCCGCACGCATCACCGCGGCGATTCCGTACTTCGGCTACGCGCGGCAGGACCGCCGGCCGCGCTCGGCGCGAGTGGCGATCAGCGCGAAGGTCGTCGCCAACATGCTGCAGGCCGTCGGCGTGCACCGCGTGCTGACGATGGACCTGCACGCGGATCAGGTCCAGGGCTTCTTCGACATCCCGGTCGACAACATCTACGCCAGCCCGATCCTGCTCGGCGACCTGTGGAAGCACAACTACGACAACCTGGTCGTGGTGTCGCCGGACGTCGGCGGCGTCGTGCGCGCGCGCGCGCTGGCCAAACGCATGGATGCGGACCTCGCGATCATCGACAAGCGCCGGCCGCGCACCAACGTTGCCGAGGTGATGCACATCATCGGCGAGGTCGAAGGCCGCAACTGCGTGATCATGGACGACATGGTCGACACCGCCAACACGCTGTGCCAGGCCGCCGCGGCGTTGCGCGAGGCCGGTGCGCTGCGGGTGATGGCGTACTGCACGCACCCGGTGCTGTCGGGAAGCGCGGTCGAGCGGATCGCCAATTCGGTGCTCGACGAAGTCGTCGTCACCGACTCGATCCCGCTGTCCGAGGCGGCGCGCGCGTGCCGCAAGATCCGGCAACTGTCGTGCGCGGCGCTGCTGGGGGAAACGATTTCGCGCATTTCGCGCGAAGACTCGGTGAGCAGCCTGTTCATCGAGTAAGGAACCGCGGAGGAAGACGAAGTCCGAGGGTGTCATTCCTCCGCCGCGCTGCGCGCGGCGGAGGAATCTCAAACGCCGACATGCTTGAGATCCCTCGCCTGCGGCTCGGGATGACACTCTCTCTCGCGGTAAACATCAATCCGCCGTCGTGGCTGGTCGCGGCCCGCGGCGAAGGACTGGAGCGAATGATGAAAGTCGTTGCGAATACACGTACTGCGCAAGGCACGGGTGCGAGCCGCCGCCTGCGCCGCGCCGACAAGGTGCCGGGCATCCTGTACGGCGGCGCCGGCAAGCCGGTGCCGATCGAAGTGCAGCACAACCCGCTGTTCCACGCGCTGCGCAAGGAGAAATTCCACGCGTCGATCCTCGACATGGAACTCGACGGCAAGAGCGAGAAGGTGCTGCTGCGCGACTTCCAGATGCACCCGTACAAGCCGATCGTTCTGCACGTCGATTTCCAGCGCGTGTCCGAGGACCAGAAGATCCACATGCGCGTGCCGCTGCACTTCGTCGGCCAGGAGAGCTCGCCCGCGGTCAAGGAGTCCGGCGGTCTGGTCAGCCACGTGATGTCCGAACTCGACATCGCGTGCCTGCCCAAGGACCTGCCCGGGTTCATCAAGGTGGACCTGTCGGCTCTGCGCGCGCATCAGACCATCCGCGTGCGCGATCTGGCGCTGCCGCCGGGGGTCACGCCGGTGCTCAAGGGCAAGGAAAACCCGGTCGTCGTGTCGGTGTCGATCAAGGGCGAAGAAGTGATCGAGGAGGAAGCCGCCGTCGTGCCGGCCGCCGAAGTTCCGGCGACCGCGCAGAAGGCTGCGCCGGCCGCCGCGCCGTCCGCCCCCGAGAAAAAGGGCGGAGAGAAGAAGAAGTAAGCACCGCCTGTTGCACAATCCGGCCCGCGCGTGGCGACACGCGCGGGCTTTTTCTTTGCGATGACCATCGACACCACCGCCGCCATCCGCCTGATCGTCGGCCTCGGCAACGCCGGCGCCGAGTACGAAGCCACGCGCCACAACGCCGGCTTCTGGTTCGTCGATGCGGTCGCGCGCCGCGCCGGCGCCTCGTTCGCGCACGAGCGCAAGTTCCACGGCGAGCTCGCGCGCATCCGGGACCACGCGCACGAACTCTGGCTGCTGAAGCCCGGCACGTTCATGAACCGCTCCGGGCAAGCGGTCGTCGCGCTCGCGCTGTACTACAAGATCCTGCCCACGCAGATTCTCGTCGCGCACGACGAAGTCGATCTGCCGCCGGGCGCGGTGAAACTCAAGCGCGGCGGCGGCACCGCCGGCCACAACGGGCTGAAGGACATCCAGGCCAGGCTGTCGACGCCCGACTTCTGGCGGCTGCGCATCGGCGTCGGCCATCCGCGCACGCTCGCGCTGCGGCAGGAAGTCGCCGACTTCGTGCTGCACCCGCCGAGCCGCGAGCATCAGCACGCGATCGATGAGGCGATCGGCCGCGCGCTCGAGAGCGTGCCGCAACTCGTCGAAGGGCAGTTCGAGCGCGCGATGATGAAGCTGCACCGCGCGCCCGCGCCGCCCGCGGCCCCGCCCGGCAAGCCATGAGCGCCAGCTTCACCCTGCACGCGGGCCCGCGTGCGGCGGCGCACGTGCGCAGCCAGGGACTGCGGCCCGCGGACATCGCCTGCATCCCGGCCGCCGCGGGCGGGCCGAAGGGACTCGCGCTGATCCCGCTCGACCGGCGGCTGTTCGGCGGCTGGCTGCGCGCCGCACCGCACGTCGAGCTGATCGGCGCATCGATCGGCGCGTGGCGCATGCTCGCCGCCGCGCAGCGCGATCCCGCGGCCGCGCTCGCGCGGCTGGCGGACGGTTACGTCGAGCAGCGTTATCCGCGCAAGCCCACGCCGCGCTTCGTCAGCGACGAATGCCGCAAGCTGGCGCGCGCGGTTCTCGACGGCGAGCGGATGCCACCACTGCGCGGCAACGTCGGCGTGAGCATCATCACCACCCGCGCGCGCGGCGTGCTCGCCCGCAACGGCTCGCGCCCCGCATTCGCGCGCGCAGCACTGGCCAACGCGCGCGCGCGCCACGCGCTGGCCGCGCACATGCAGCGTGTGATCTTCCACGCCGGCGCGGCGCGCTTTCCGGCGCAGCGCTTCGACGCCTTCGGGCTCGAGCGCGTGCCGCTTTCGCCGGACAACTGCGAAGACGCGCTGCTCGCAACGGGCTCGATCCCGCTCGTATGCGAGCCGGTGCGCGATCCGGCCGGGGCTGCGCGCGGCGACTACTGGGACGGCGGGCTCATCGACTATCACCTGCTGCTGCCGTATCACACGCTGGCAGGCATCGTGCTGTATCCGCACTTCGTGCCTTACGTGACGCCCGGCTGGCTCGACAAGTACCTGCCGTGGCGCAAGCGCGCGCGCACACACCCGTGGCTCGACAACGTGCTGCTCGTGGCGCCCTCGCGCGAGCTACTCGCGCGGCTGCCGGGCGGGCGGCTGCCCGAACGGCAGGACTTCTACCGCTACGCACTCGACCACGCCGCACGCATGCGCGCGTGGCGGCGCGCCATCGGCGAGTGCGAGCGCTTTGCCGACGAGGTCATGGCCTGGCTCGAGCGGCCGGACCCGACGCGGCTCGCGCCGCTCTGAGGCCAGCGCCGATGGCCACGCTGCGCGCCCGCTGGCTTGCGGTCGCGCGCGCCTGGATTGCGTTCGTCGCGCGGCCGCGGCCCGACGTCGATCCGCCCGCGGGCGCCGGGCCGCGCTTCGCCGTGCTCGCCATGCTGCTGGCGATCGCCACCCCGCTCGCGCTCGCCGCCGCCGTGCTCGTCGCACCGCTGGCGGACCGGTTCGATGTCGACAGCCGGCTCGATCTGCGCTTCGGCGCGTTCGAGGTCGCGCTGGTACTGGCGATCGCGCCCGTGTTCGAGGAACTGGTCTTTCGCTGGCCGTTGAAGTCGCGCCGCACCTTCGAGCGCGGCATCGTGCTGCTGCCGCTCGCGGGGCTCGCGCTGTTTGCGATCGTGCGCGCGGCGCCCATAGGGTCCGACGGCTGGATACGGCTGCCGGCGATCGCGGTCGCCGCGACGGCATCCGCGATCGCCTTGCTCGCGCTCGACGATGCGCTCGAGCGGCATCGGTTCACCACTGTCGACGGCACGCGCACGCTGTTCGCGCGGCGTTATGCGCTGCTTGCGCACGGCGCGACCCTTGCATTCGCGCTGACGCACGCGCTCAACTACGAGTTCAGCGCCGCGGCGATCGCGCTGCTGCCGCTGCTCGTACTGCCGCAGTTGATCCTCGGCTATGCCTGCCTGTACGCGCGGCTTGCCTACGGGCTGCCCGCCGCGATCGCGCTGCACATGGCGCACAACGCGATCGCGTATGGGTTGGTTGCGTTGGGGCTGTGAGAAGCCTCTTTCCTTGGGACGACACCGTTTTACACGCGCCGCGCTGATCGCCGGTCGTCGTAATCCCTTCTTTATCAGGGCTGCGATTCACGCGGCCAAACCTGCGGAACCGGCCAAACCCTAGTCGTAATCCCTTCTTTATCAGGGCTGCGATTCACGCAGAAGACGCGGTTCGCGTTTGGTCAGCAGCGTCGGGTCGTAATCCCTTCTTTATCAGGGCTGCGATTCACGCCTGCTGTTGCTTGATGAGCTCGACAAGGCGCGACCGGTCGTAATCCCTTCTTTATCAGGG
>JBBIJJ010000186.1:0-7159 GCA_037446035.1 Burkholderiales bacterium | reverse complement strand
GAGCCTGCACATACGGGGGCGACCTCGTGAAATATCCGGGTTAGCCCCTTGTCTAAGGGGACTCACCGGCGACTCACTCCCCCGCGGCCGATGCCGCGAGCGACGCCCGCGCACGCGCGTCGCGCCGCTCGCGGCCGATGCGTTCGCCGCGCTTCTTGCGCAACCACACCCACAGGCCGGTGAGCACCAGCAGGATCGGCATCGCACCGGTGGCGCTCATCGCGACCATGCCGGCGGTGCCGAACGCGGTGCCGCTGTGCAGCGGGAACAGCCAGTGCATCAGCGTTTCGCCGGCGGTGCGTGTGCGATCGCTGCGCTCGACCAGGATCTGCGCCGTGACCGGATGCACCCAGACGATCGTGTCGCCGAGCCGGTGTTCGTCGCCGGCGCGCTTCAGGTAGAACAGATACCCGCTGGCGCGTCCCGGCGGGCCGTGGATCTCGGTGATCGCGCGGTCCGGATAGGCGCCGCGCACCACGGCGACGATCTCGCCGAAGGGCTTCGGCTCGTCGCGCGCGCCGGGCACCCACGGGATCGTCGGAAACGACGCGACCTTCGAGAACACATTGACCAGATCGCGCACGTAGTTCAAATAAACGAGCGTGCTGCCGGTGACGGTCGCCAGCACCAGCAGAACGAAGAAGACCGCACCGGCCGAGCGGTGCAGGTCGAAAAAGACGCGCGTGGCGTTGCCGCGCCAGTTGATCCAGACGAGCCGCCTGAACCCTTCGCGCTTGCGCGGCCACGCCACGACGAAACCGCTGATCGCGTTGGCGAGCAGCAGAAAGCCGGCGATGCCGACGATGTTCGAACCGGCGTTGCCGAGCAGCACGTTGCGGTGGAATTCGTACACGGTCTTCAGCAGGTAGGGCGCCGACAGGCCGAGCGTCTCGGCGCCGCGCGTGCCCAGCAGGGTGCCGGTGACCGGGTTGAAAAACGCTTCGATGCGTTCGGAGCCGACGCGCCGGTGCGGCGCCGTGCGAATGAACAGCCGATACACCTCGCCCTGCGCGAGCGGCAGCCGGATCCGCTCGACCTTGCCGAGCGCGTACTCGTCGGTCGCGCGGGCGGCGATCGCGTCGGGCGCAAGGTACGGCCCGCGGTCGGCGGTCGTCAGCAGCCCGGGATTCAACCAGGCGTCGATCGGGTCCTCGAAGACCAGCACGCTGCCGGTCGCCCCGACGAGGGCGAACCACAGTCCCAGCCCGATGCCGAGCCAGCGATGGATCGAGAACCAGGTCTTGCGATCGCGCACGCTTCTCCCGCAGGCGCCCTGTCGGCTCACTCTAGCATTGCGGCAGGGGCGATCGCGGGTTGCGACTGATCGAGCGCAAGCCGGCGTGGGTGCACGGCGCCTATCGTCCGCGTCGAGGGGGGAAGCGGCGATGGAAACGATGGCATGGATCGCGCTCGCGATTTTCGCGCTCACGATCCTCGCGGTGATCAGCAACGTCATTGACGGCGCGGTGGCCGCGCTGATCGGGGTCGCCGCGATGATCTGGGCCGGTGTGATGACCGACGTCGAGGCGTTCCAGCTCGTCGACTGGAACGTGATGGCGATCCTGGTGAGCATCTGGATCATCGCCGGCTACTTCGGCAAGACCGGCGTGCCGAGCTGGCTGTCGGTGCAGGCGTTGCGTCTTTCCGGCGGCCGTCCCGGTCTGCTGGTGATGATCCTGTCGCTGCTGGCGGGTGTGATCTCGATGTTCGTCGACAACGTCGTCGTGATCCTGATGATGGCGCCGGTGGCATTGCCGCTGGCGCGCGCGATGAGGCTGCCGGTGACGCCGGTCGTGCTGATGATCGGCTTCTCGGCCAACTTCATGGGAACGGCGCTACCGCTGGGCGATCTGCCGCCGCAGATGCTGCACAGCGTGTCGGGCGCGGAGTTTCGCGACTTCATCTGGCAGCGCGGGCGGCCGTCGTCGTTGCCGATCCTGATGACGACCTTCGCCGTGACGCTCGCGGCCATGTACGCGTACGGTTTCCGCGCGCGCGGGCGCGAGGCGGTCGACATCGCCACGCTCGGCATCCAGACCCGCATTCAGGACGGGCGGTTTGCCGCGATCGTGGTCGGTTGGTTCCTGGCGACCGTCGTCGGCATGGCGTTGCGCGAGCTGCTCGGTGTCAAGCTCGGCTTCATCGCGCTGACCGGTGCGGTGACGCTGGTGCTCGTTCTCGAAGCGCTGCGCGGCCGCGTGCGGGCGCCGAGCTTCGAGCAGATCCTCGGCGAACTGGACTGGCGCGCGATCTTCTTTACATCGCGCTGTTCGCGCTGGTCGGCGGCCTGGAGAAGATGAAGATCATCGATGCGCTCGCGCACGCGCTGCGACCGCTGTTCGCCGAAGATCTCGCGGTCGGCGCCACGCTGCTGTACTGGGTGACCGTTCCGATCGCCGGCATCGTCGAGCACGATGCGTTCATCCTGACCTTCCTGTACACGATCAAGGACATGCAGTCGACCGGCGTGGCGGTGTGGCCGCTGTGGTGGATGCTGCTGTGGTCCGGCACGCTCGGCAGCAACCTGACGGTGGCCGGCGCGCCGGGGCTGTTCGCGGCGGTGAACATCTGCGAGCGCGAGGAAAAGCGCCGGGTTTCGCTGCGCGAGTTCCTTGCGTGGAGCGTGCCGTTTACGCTGATCGCCGCCGGCGTCTGCTATGCGCTCGGCATGCTGATCTGGGTGCTGCCGTTCGCCCAGTGAGTTCGAAACGAAGGAAGGGCGCCATGTTCAAGCACATCCTGATTCCGACCGATGGCTCCAGGCTGTCGGAAAAGGCCGCCGTTGCCGGCGTCGAGCTGGCGCGCGCGCTTGGCGCGCGCGTGACCGGATTCTTCGCCGCGCCCGCGGCCACGCCGCTCGTGTACGAGAACCTGCTGCCAGTGAGCTATCTGCCGCCGGACGAGCATGCCAAGCTGATCGAGCACGCGGCGGCGAAGTACCTCGGCGTCATCGAACAGGCCGCGCAGGCGGCCGGCGTGCCGTGCACCTGCGAGCACGTCACCAGCGACTATCCCGCCGACGCGATCGTGGAGGCCGCGCGCCGGCACAAGTGCGACCTGATCTTCATGGCCTCGCACGGCCGGCGGGGCCTGTCGGCGGTGATCCTCGGCAGCGAAACGCAAAAGGTGCTGACGCACGCGAAGGTGCCGGTGCTCGTGTACCGCTAGCGTGGCCCGGACGAACCCTTCGCGTTGAGCCCGTCGAAGCGCGAACGGAAGCCCGTCGAGCGACTTCGCGGGCGCGCGTCAGCTCGATGGCCCGTCCATCTGCGACTGCAGGTAGTTCTGCAGTCCGACCTTGCCGATCAACTCGAGCTGCGTCTCCAGCCAGTCGATGTGTTCCTCGGTGTCGTCGAGGATGTCGACGAAGATCTCGCGCGACACGTAATCCTGCGCGCTTTCGAAGTACGCGATGCCCGCCTTCAGCGCGCCCTGCGCGGTGCGCTCCAGCGCCAGATCGGCCTTCAGCACTTCCTCGACGTCCTGCCCGATCGCGAGCTTGCCGATGTCCTGCAGGTTCGGCAGCCCTTCGAGCATCAGGATGCGCTTGACCAGCCGATCGGCGTGCTTCATCTCGCCGATCGACTCGTCGTACTCGCGCTTGGCCAGACGCCCGAAGCCCCAGTTGTCGAGCATCCGCGCGTGCAGGAAGTACTGGTTGATCGCGGTGAGTTCGTTCTTCAGTTGCGCGTTCAGATGCGCGATCGCCTGCTTGTCGCCTTGCATGGTTGCACCTCCGCCGACGGGACATTACGCGGCGATGCTACTCGCCGCCGGCTCCTCGATCTGCAGCAGACGCGCCTCGATCAGCGCGGCGGCCGTCCCGCGGCAGCAGCCGCAGCCGGCGCCCACGCCGAGCGTCATCGTCAAGTCCTCGAGCCGCGTGGCGCCGCGCGCGACGGCCGCGAGGATCTCGCGGTCGGTGACCGCTTGGCAGATGCAGACGTACATGGTCGGCCTGTGGCTCGGACAAGCGCGGGATCTGTCCCGCCGTTTCCTGATTTGAGTCAAGGCGATCTTAATGAGAATGCTTATCATTTGCAAGCGTAACGGCGACGCATGCTTTGACCGATGTCAGAACCCGCAAGGACAACGCCCATGACGTTGGACCGGCTGCCCCGCGGGCAGGCCGCCCGCGTCTGCGCGGTGGTTGCGCGCGGGCCGGCCGATGCGATCGGTCGCCGGCTCGGCGAACTCGGCTTCGTCCCCGGCGAAACCGTGCGGCTCGTGGCGCATGGCCCGTTCGGCCGCGAACCGATCGTCGTTCAGGTCGGGTTCACGCGCTTCGCGCTGCGCCGCGCCGAGGCGCAGCGCGTACAGGTCGAACCGATCGCGGAAGTTGAGCGATGAGCGACGCCGCGGCACTGCGCGTCGCGCTGGTCGGCAACCCCAACTGCGGCAAGACCGCGCTGTTCAACCGGCTGACCGGCGCGCGGCAGAAGGTCGCGAACTACCCGGGCGTGACCGTCGAGCGGCGCGAGGGCCGGTATCGCGCGCCGTCGGGCCGCGCCTTCCGCGTGCTCGATCTGCCGGGCGCCTACAGCCTCGACCCCAAGAGCCCCGACGAAGCGGTGACGCGCGCGGTCTGCCTCGGCGAGCGCGCCGACGAACCGCGCCCCGACGTGCTCGTGTGCGTGGCCGACGCGACCAACCTGCGGCTGCATCTGCGCTTCGCGCTCGAGGTACGCGCGCTCGGCCGACCGCTCGTGCTCGTGCTGAACATGATGGACGCCGCACGCCGGCGCGGCATCGCGATCGACGTGGCGCGGCTCGCCGTCGAATTCGGCGCGCCGGTCGTGACGACCGTCGCGGTCGAGCGCGACGGCGCGCACGCGTTGGTCGAGCTGCTCGACCGCGCGCCGATCCCGGCGCCTGCGCGCGGAGAGGTCGCCGATGCGCATGCGGAAACCGCGCGGCTGCTCGCGGTGGCGGTGACGATGCCGCGCGCGACCGCGGCGATCGACGATGCGATCGACCGCGTCGTGCTGCACCCGGTCGCCGGGCTTGCGCTGCTTGCCTTGCTGCTGTTCCTGATGTTCCAGGCGGTCTACGCGTGGGCCGCGCCGCTGCAGGACGGCATCGAAGCGGCGATGCAGGCGGCCGGCGCGCGGGTTCACACGCTGTTGCCGCCGGGCCCGCTCAAGAGCCTGTTGATCGACGGCGTGATCGGCGGCGCCGGCAGCGTGCTCGTGTTCCTGCCGCAGGTGCTGATCCTGTTCCTGTTCATCCTCGCGCTCGAGGAGTCCGGCTATCTGCCGCGTGCGGCCTTCCTGCTCGACCGGCTGATGGTCGGCTCGGGACTGTCCGGCCGCTCGTTCATTCCGCTGCTGTCGAGCTTCGCGTGCGCGGTCCCGGGCATCATGGCCACGCGCTCGATCCAGCATCCGCGCGACCGGCTCGTGACGATCCTGGTGGCGCCGTTGATGACCTGCTCGGCGCGGCTGCCGGTGTACGCGCTGCTGATCGGCGCCTTCGTCCCGCCGCGCGAGGTCGCCGGCGTGCTGAACCTGCAGGGGCTGGTGCTGTTTGCGCTGTACGCCGCCGGCATCGCCGGCGCGGTGGCCGTCGCGTACGCGATCAAGCGCAGCGCGCCCGGCACCGGAGAACATCCGCTGCTGCTGGAGCTGCCTTCGTACCGGCTGCCGAACCCGCGCGATCTGGCGCTCGGGCTGCTCGAGCGCGCACGCATCTTCATCCGCCGCGTCGGCACCATCATCCTCGCGCTGACGGTGCTGCTGTGGGCGCTGGCGAATTTTCCTGCGCCGCAGGCGGACGCCGCGCTGCCGGCGATCCACTACAGCCTTGCCGGGCAGATCGGCCGCGCGCTCGAGGTCGTCTTTGCTCCGCTCGGTTTCAATTGGCAGATCGCCATTGCGCTGGTGCCGGGGCTCGCGGCGCGCGAAGTCGCGGTCGGTGCGCTCGCGACCGTGTACGCGCTGTCGGCGGCCGGCGAGGACGCCGCTGTGCAGCTCGCGCCGGTGATCGCCGCGCAGTGGGCGCCGGCCACCGCGTTCGCGCTGCTCGCGTGGTACGTGTTCGCGCCGCAGTGCATCGCCACGCTCGCGGTGATCCGCCGCGAAACCAACTCGTGGCGCACGATGGCCGTCGCCGCCGGCTATCTGACGCTGCTCGCGTATGCGGCGGCCTTCGTCACCTACCGCGTTGCATCGGCACTCTCATGACCGCGTACGAACTGTTCGAGACGGCGGCCATCGCGCTCGCGGTCGCCGCCGCAGCGCGCTACGCGTTCGTCCGCCTGCGGCCCGCTGCAACGACGGCGGCGCGCGGCGAGCGCAGCGCATGCGCGGCGGGCTGCGACGGCTGCAGCGGCTGTCCACCACCGGCCGAACGGCGCATCCGCTTCGTCGCGCGGCCATTTGCAAGCCCGCCAGACGAACAAGGCGGGCCGTAGCCCGGATATTTCACGAGGGGCGCGGGGATTGCGCGGATGCATGCGGGATGCGGATTGCGCGAGACGGCCACAGCCAAGGCCCGCAGGCCTTGGCGAGGAGTTGAGCGCAAGCCCGCGCCCGCAGGCGCCGTGCAAACCCGCGCAGCCCCGGCGGGACAAACTGGATCGACACACCGGGGGCCGGAAGTGCCGATTCACCGAGATGCAGCCTGCACATACGGGGGCGACCTCGTGAAATATCCGGGGTAGGTCGTCTGGGCGATGACGCCGCCACGTGTCGTCGCCCGTCCCGTCTCGACAAAGCGCCGCCGTCGTGGGGCAGATGCGCGCGAAGCCGTGCGCCGTCCGACAACGGCTGCGCGCCGCGTGAAGACGGCCGACTCGCATGGAACGGCCGCCCCAGCGTCACACAACCGTGCGCCGCGGACGCTGCCGGGGCAGCACTCAGAAGGTGTGAATCTTTCTGCTGCGCGGCCCGCTGGCGTCGTTGCGCGCTGCTCGGGCCTCGCCTATCTACCTGATATGTCTCGGCCCTGCGGCTGCGTGCGCCTAGCCAGCGGACCGCTCGCGACGAAATCTTCACACCTTTTCAGCGGAGCGCGAACAGCGCGTCGTGCAGCCGCTCGTGCGCGACGAGCCGCAGAGCGAACTCGCGTTCGCTGCGGCCGCCTTTCGCGCGCAGCACTTGCACGAGCGCGCGGCGCTCGTCGCCGCGCCAGCGTTCGAGGGCGGGCAGCAGCAGCACGA
>JBBIJJ010000185.1:0-7192 GCA_037446035.1 Burkholderiales bacterium | reverse complement strand
GATGATTACCTGACTTCGTGACGCCACTGGCTTGCGAGTCTTTTCGGCTCCGAACGCATCGGTTCCGTCATCCCGAACGCACGCGAGGGATCTCGGGTTTTCGGACGGGCGGGTCTTTCCCACGGAGAACACGGAGGACAGCGCCTGCGGTTTCGAGTCTCTCGCCGTGCTGTCCATGTTTGACAAGAGTCGCAGAAAGTCGGTGCTGGCGGATCAGGTGGGCTGCGAGCAAGAGCGCCCGTGTTTGCGGACGGCCGAGATTCCTCGCCGGTGGCTCGGAATGACGAGGCAAGCAGCGGCTCGGAATGACGAGGCAAGCAGCGGCTCGGAATGACGAGGCAAGCAGCGGCTCGGAATGACGAGACAAGAAGCGGCTCCGAATGACGAGGCAAGCAGCGGCTCCGAATGACGAGGCAAGCAGCGGCTCGCACTGACGCGTTCGTCATCCCGAGCGAAGCGAGGGATCTCGGCACTTCGAGCGGCTGGGATTCCTCACCCATGGCTCGGAATGACGAGGAAAGAGCGGCTCGGAACGACGAGGCAAGCAGCGGCTCGGTATGGGGAGGCAAGAGGCGGCTCGGTATGACGGGGCTGCGGGCGCCGCGCGATTGCCACGTGTCGCAGGGACTTGTAAGGCTCAATGACCGCGCAGAGATCGTCCGCCGTCATCCGTGCCCGCCGACGCGGACGATCTTCAGCGTGTTGGTGCCGCCGGCCTGCCCCATCGGCTCACCGCACGTCAGCACGATCAGATCGCCGCGCTGCACGCGACCCAGGTCGAGCAGCAGCTTCTCCGCCGCGGCCAGCGCGGCATCGCGCTCCTGCCCGGTCGGAAAGTGCAGCGGGCGCACGTTGCGGTACAGCGCCAGCCGGCGCTGCGTGGCCACACTCGGCGTCAGCGCGTAAATCGGGATGTCGATGTCGTGCCGGCTCATCCACAGCGTCGTCGAGCCCGACTCGGTCAGCGCGACGATCGCAGCGCAGCGCAGGTGAAACGCGGTAAACAGCGCGCCGTACGCGATCGACTGGTCCACGCGCGTGAACGTCTGGTCGAGGAACTGCGTGTCGAGCACGACCGCCTCGGAGCGGTCGGCCGCCTCGACGATCGAAGCCATCGTCTCGACGACCTCGACCGGATACTTGCCGGCGGCGGTTTCCGCCGACAGCATCACCGCATCGGTGCCGTCGAGCACCGCGTTGGCGACGTCGCTGACCTCGGCGCGCGTCGGCACCGCGTTGTGGATCATCGACTCCATCATCTGCGTCGCGGTGATCGCCAGCTTGTTCGCCTCGCGCGCCATCTTGATCATGCGCTTCTGCAGCGCCGGCACGGCGGCGACTCCGACCTCGACCGCCAGATCGCCGCGCGCGACCATGATGCCGTCGGCCGCCGCCAGGATCTCGCGCAGCAACGGCACCGCCTCGGCGCGCTCGATCTTGGCGATGAGCAGCGGGCGGATGCCGTGCTTTTCGCCGGCGATGGTCGCGAGCTGCCGCGCCATCTCGACGTCGGTGCGGTTCTTGACGAACGACACCGCGACGAAATCCGCGCCGCATTCCATCGCCGTCTCGATGTCGCGCACGTCCTTCGCCGTGAGTGCCGGCGCCGACAGTCCGCCACCCTGCTTGTTGATGCCCTTGTTGTTCGACAGCTCGCCGCCGATGCGCACGATCGTGTGGATCTCGGAGCCCTCGACGCGCTCCACGTCCAGCACGATCAGCCCGTCGTTGAGCAGCAGCACGTCGCCGGGCCGCACGTCGCGCGGCAAGTCCTTGTAGTCGAGGCCGGCGCGCTGCGCGTCGCCCAGCTCGCAGCCGGCGTCCAGCACGAAGCGCTGCCCTGCGTGCAGCTCGACCTTGCCGCCCTCGAACCTGCCGACGCGGATCTTCGGCCCCTGCAGGTCGGCCATGATGCCGACCTCGCGCCCGCAGGCGCGCGCCGCCTCGCGCACGAGCTTGGCGCGGGCCAGATGATCCGCGGCCGTTCCGTGCGAGAAGTTGAAGCGCACGACGTCCACGCCGGCGGCAAGCATGCGCTCGAGCACGAGCGGATCGCTCGACGCGGGGCCGAGCGTGGCGACGATCTTGGTCGAGCGCGCCACCGGCTCAGCCCTTGGCGCGCTGCTCGAGGATCTCGATCGCCGGCAGAGTCTTGCCTTCGAGGAACTCAAGGAACGCGCCGCCGCCGGTGGAGATGTAGCTGATGCGGTCGCCGATGTGGTACTTGGCGATCGCCGCCAACGTGTCGCCGCCGCCGGCGATCGAAAACGCGCCGTTGACGGTCGCCTGCGCGATCGCCAGCGCCATCTGCTTGGTGCCCTCGCCGAACTGGTCGAACTCGAACACGCCGATCGGCCCGTTCCAGATGATCGTGCCGGCCGTGCTGATGCCGTGCACGAGGCCGAGCGCGGTCTGCGGACCGACGTCGAGGATCATCTCGTCGGGCTGCACCGCGTCGGCGCGCCGGATGGTCGCCGCGGCCGTGGCCGAGAACTCCTTGGCGACGACCACGTCGATCGGCAGCGGCAGCGTGCCGCCTTTCTCCGCCAGTGTGGCGAGCACTTTCTTACACTCGGGCACCAGGTCCGGCTCGGCGAGCGACTTGCCGACCTTGAAGCCTTCGGCGAGCAGGAAGGTGTTGGCGATGCCGCCGCCGACGATCAGCTGGTCGACCTTCTGCGCGAGGTTGTTCAGGATCGTGAGCTTGGTCGAGACCTTGGACCCCGCGACGATCGCCAGCAGCGGGCGCTTGGGATGGCCGAGCGCCTTGCCGAGCGCTTCGATTTCGGCGGCCATCAGCGGGCCGGCGCACGCGATCGGCGCGTACTTGGCGATGCCGTGCGTGGTCGCCTCCGCGCGATGCGCGGTGCCGAAGGCGTCGTTGACGTAGACATCGCAGAGCCGGGCGAGCTTCTGCGCCAGCTCGTCGCTGTTTTTCTTCTCGCCCTTGTTGACGCGGCAGTTCTCCAGCAGCACGACTTCGCCCGGCGCCACCTGCACGCCGTCGACCCAGTTCTGCACGAGCGGAACCGGACGGGCGAGCAGTTCTTCCAGCCGCTTGGCCACCGGCGCGAGCGAGTCCTCGGGCTTCAGTTCCCCTTCGGTCGGCCGCCCCAGGTGCGAGGTCACCATCACCGCGGCGCCGGCGTCGAGCGCCATGCGGATCGCCGGCACCGACGCGCGGATGCGCGTGTCCTCGGTGATGTTGCCGGCGTCGTCCTGCGGGACATTCAGGTCCGAGCGGATGAAGACGCGTTTGCCGCGCAGTTTGCCGTCGCGGGCGAGAGCTTCGAGCGTGAGCACGTTCATGGGGCGATCCGCAAAGGTGGGGAAAGCGGCGGGCGCGCCGCGGCGGCGCACGCTGGGGGCGTGTGTCGAGCCGCAGCGCCGAAGGCTGCGGCATTATACGAACGCACCTTTCACCTTTCACGCGATCGTGACCCGGCTCACTCTCGCCCGCACCGAATGGGCCGCGCTCGTCGGCGCGGCGCTGATCGTGCTGCTGCAGCAGCTCGATGCCGTCGGGGCAGCGCTCGAATACCGTCGCGCGCTGCTCGCGGCCGAACCGTGGCGTCTGGTCAGCGGACACCTCGTGCACGTCAACTGGCAGCACGCGCTGATCAACGCCGCCGCGTGGTGGCTCATCGCGCGGCTGTTCGGCCCCGATCTGGACGTGCGCCGGCAACTGATCGCGCTTGTCGCCGGCGCGATCGCGATCGGCGCGGGACTTGCGCTGCTGTATCCGGCGATCGATTGGTATCGCGGCTTCTCGGGCGTGCTGCACGCGTTGTATTTCGCCGGCGCGACCTGCTGGCTGGCGAACGCGCTGGCGCGGCCCGATGCGCGCACGCCGCGCGCGCTGTGGCTGCCAGCGGCGCTTGCGCTTGGCGGCTGGATCAAGGTCGTACTGGAGCAGCCGGTCGGAAGCGCCACGCCCTTCGCCGACTGGCTCGGCGCGACAACCGTGCCGCAGGCGCATCTGTTCGGCGCGCTCGCGGGCACGCTGCTTGGATTGGCGTTCGCATGGCGCGACGCCAACAAAAACGCCGCGACGGTGCGCGGCGTTTCGTAGGCGACAGCGCGTTCAGGCGCCGCGGCGGATGCGCGCGGCCAGTCCGAATGCCGCCAGCAGCAGCAGTTGCCACAGCGGCAGCGTGCCGCCGCCACCGGACGGCGGGGGTAAAGGAGCCTGCACCGTGATCGCCACGTCGATCGAGTCCGACTTCGGCGTCGGCGTGCTGTCGTCCGTTACGGTCAGTTCGAATACGAGCGTCTGGCTCGCCGCAGGCGCGGTGAATCCTGCGAGCGGGCTCGATGGCCCGCTCAGCGCGACCCGCGTGGCGCCGTTGTCGATCTGGCGCCATGCGTACGAAGTGATCTGCCTTCCGTTGAACGCGATACTGGCGCGCGCGTCGAGCGTCACGGCCGCGCCCGGCGCCACCGTTCTGTCCGGTCCGGCGTCGGCCAGCGGCGGCGCGTCGACGGCCGCGGCCGCCACCGCCGCAGACGCGTCCAGCAGCCCTGCGCCGCACAGTCCCGCCCCCGGCTGACCCGTTGCGCAAAAACCCCCTGCGGGGTGCGGCCTCGCGGTGCCGACGATGAAGTTCCGCACCTGCGCGGGCGACGCCGTACGCATCACGGATTTCACGAGCGCCGCGACGGCCGACGCGTGCGCCGTCGCCGAACTCGTCCCGGTAAAGCCGCCGATCGCCGGACCGGTCTTGTCCTGATTCGGCGGCGCGCCGACGCTGTCGGGGCCGAAGGCCCCGAAAAGCATCGAAGACCACGTGTAGTACCCCGTGTCGCTCGAAGTGATGGTGGTCCCAAGCTGCTGCGGCATGCCGCCGCCCGGGGCGCTGATGCCAACCTCCGGTCCGACGTTCGAATAGTCGGCGTTGTCGCCGTTGATCGCATGCCCGGCGACGGCAAGGACGCCGCGGCAGTTGGCGGGCTGGCTGATGCCGTCCAAGCCGTCGTTTCCCGCAGCGGCAACGACAAGAGCGCCCGCGCTGACGACGTCGTCGACGGCTGCCTGGTAAGCATGGTTGCAGACCCCGCCCTGTCCGCCGAGACTGAGGTTGATGATCTTGGCCGGCGTCAGATTGACGATCGTTGCGCCACCGGGGTTGGTGACCGGAATGCCTGCCGCAAAGCGCATCGCGTCGATGACGTCGCTCGCGGCGCCGCCGCACTTGCCGAGCGCCCGCAGGGGCAATATACGGACGTTCGGCGCGATTCCCGCCGTCGAAGTCCCGGGTGGCGGCGGGTTGCCGACGCCGTTGTTCCATACGCCGGCGATGGTGCCGGCCATGTGTGTGCCGTGCCACGAGCTGTCGCTCGCCGGCGGATTGCAGGCGTTCGGATAGGCGCTGATCTCCTGGCTGGTGACCCAGTCGCCCGGATCGCTCGGGTCTGCGTCGCGGCCGTCGCCGTCGTTGGCCACGAAGTTCGCGGGCACGCCATTGTTCGCAAAGACGTCGGACGAGATGAAGTCGTAGCCCTGCAGCAGCGTGCCGGACAGCTCAGGGTGGTTCAACGCGACGCCGGTATCGATCAGCGCAACGACGACTTTCCGGGAACCGCGCAGCGTGTTCGATGCGCCCGGCAGATTCCATGCGTTGCGCAAGTTCGCGCCCCCCACGGCCAGAACCGTCTTGCCGTCAGCGCTGAAGGTCTGCGCGGGAGGGTAGTAATGCCACAGTCGCGTCGTGTAGCCGAGGTCCTGCGGAAGCGTCTGGTACACGCGCACCGGCAAGTCGGGCGACGCGTACTCGACGTTCGGATCTTGCGCGAGCCGCGCCGCGACCGCGTTCGCCTCGGCAAGCGTGATCGGCCGCTCGAGCCTCAGCACCGAGGCGTTGCCCGACATCGGGCGGAACGCCTTCATGCCGACGCCCGCACGCGCCGACAGCGCGGCGACGCGTTCGGCGCCGAGCGGCTGCGTCAATTCCACCGCCTTCGGATTGCGCAGCTTGACGATCATCTGGCGGATCATCGGCGCGCGCAGTTCGGACGCGGATCGCTTCTTCGCAGTGGGGGCCGTCGCATGGCCGACCGACGCAGGCCACGCTGCAACGAGCGCGGCGGCCAGCACGGTGGCGGCGATGGCGATCTTCGGACTCTGGCGCATGGGGCT
Organism: Burkholderiales bacterium; assembly: GCA_037446035.1. Taxonomy (GTDB): domain Bacteria; phylum Pseudomonadota; class Gammaproteobacteria; order Burkholderiales; family Burkholderiaceae_F; genus DSNY01. The sequence continues at coordinate 1,056 of JBBIJJ010000185.1, read as the reverse complement.
GTCCTGCGGCGGCTGCGGACGGTGGCGCTCACTTGATCCTAACCGGCGCATCGAGGTCGACGTACTCGAAGTCGCCCGACGCGCGCAGCCGCTCGATCAGCGCCGGCACCTGCTCGCGCGTGGCCGGTGGCGTCAGGTACACGACGTGCGCGCCGCCTGACATCGCGCGGGCGTAACGGGCCATCTCGGGCTGCGGCAGGTTTAGTCGAACGACCCGCATCAGTGCGTCGGCATCGCGCGCCGGCGTGCGCGGTTTGACGATCAGTGCCGCGATCGGCGGCGCCGCTTGCGCCCTCGTCGCACCGGCGCAGGCGCTCAACGCCGGCAGTCCCAGCAGGATTCCGGGTGCCAGGCGCAATATCCGTCTTCTGGGCAGCGGCATCGTTGCGATGCGGTCGGGCGCTTCGGACTTGGGTGGCAGCGAGCTTACGCGATCGCGGTTCGCGCGGTACGTCAGACGAACGACCTACCGGCTGGGCGCACGATCGGCGTTTTGGATATCACGCGCGGCAGCCTGCGCGGTTGACCGCGGCACGGTCTGACCCTGAACCTAGAAACGGCACTTGAAGTCGGTGAAGTACCGAGAAACGTATTCGCGCCAGAGGCTTGTAGTGACCACGACCATCACCCGTTTGGAACTGCTCCGCAGTCGTCAGAATCGGCTTGAAACCCGCATGAATGCTGGCTTTCTGCCGTTTCGACGTGACGCCAACTGCCGAATTTAGGCTGAATTCGCCCGTCGGCCGCTCGCGGTCTTTCCATCCCGGCGCGCCGCGTGATTCCGTGCCGATGAGCTTGGTCATCCGAGCCCACGAGCTCCGTCAGCCGTGCCAACGAGCTTCGGCACCGAGCCAGCGATCGTCGGTCTCCCAACATGGGAGGCGGATCAGAAATACCGCGTGCCAACGAGCTTCGGCGCCGGTACACTTCGGCGCCGAGCCAGCGAGTGTCGTCACCCGTGCCAGCGAGCTTCGGCGCCGTGCCAGCGAGTGTCGTCACCCGTGCCAGCGAGCTTCGGCGCCGTGCCAGCGAGTGTCGTCACCCGTGCCAGCGAGC
>JBBIJJ010000184.1:0-7207 GCA_037446035.1 Burkholderiales bacterium | reverse complement strand
CCGCGTTCGGCCTTTACGTCGCCGCCGGCGGCGCGCTTCACACGCGCACCGTCTATGCGCTCGGCCTGCGCACCTGCGTGTGGGTCGCGATCACCTTGCTGGCGTCCTGGTTGTTGCGGCGACGGCCGTCGGCGTGAGTGGAACCGGCCGTGCTGGCTGTTGCCATGCGCGAGTCGCCCGGGCCGACGCCAACGGTCCGACGTGGGGCCGACAGGCATCGTTTTCGCATCGGCCCCCTGGCCTGGCCGCCAGTGGCAGCATAAGCTTTGCAGCCGCGCCATATCGTTGTTGGCCAGAACCGTCCCTGCGCGGGAGGCCTTCACCGTTTAACGGCGCTAGCCCGGATATTTCACGAGGTCGCCCCCGTATGTGCAGGCTCCGTCTCGGTGAATCGGCACCTCCGGCCCGCGGTGTGTCGATCCGGTTTGTACCGCCGGGGCTGCGCGGGTTTGCACGGCGCCTGCGGGCGCGGGCTTGCGCTCAACTCCTCGCCAAGGCCTGCAGGCCTTGGCTGTGGCCGTCTCGCGCAATCCGCATCCCGCATGCATCCGCGCAATTGCCGCGCCCCTCGTGAAATATCCGGGCTAGCGCGCCGAACCTCGCATGCCGCACGGAACCATCGGAGCAGACCGGCCGCAGCACACGGGTCACTGATGAGCCATCGCACAACGACCCAGCACGATCCGTCACCCAAGGTGACTGTTTCGGGCGTGTTTGAAGATAGCGCGGCGCAGGCGCGACCGAATGTGCTCGTGCGCGGCTGGCTGCGCGCGCCGGCCGATCTGCACCGGCCCGATGCAGCGTGCCGGCACTGTGCGATGTTCGCGCTGTGTCTGCCGGTTCACATGGGTGACGCCAACCTCGACCTGCTCGAGCGTGTGGTCAAGCGCCGGCGCCTCGTGCGGCGCGGCGAGTTGTTGTTTCGACAGGGCGACCGCTTCCACGCCGTCTATGCGGTCAAGTCCGGGGCGATCAAGTCTTTTCTGCCGCTCGAGGGGAATGCGCCGCTGGTGATCGGCTTTCAACTGCCGGGCGATTTGCTCGCGCTCGATGCCGTCGGCACTGGCTTCTACCAGTATGGTGCGCGTGCGCTCGAGACCACCAGTCTGTGCGAGCTGCCGTTCGATCAGCTGGAGGCGCTGGGCAGCGTGGTCACGAGCGTGCAGCAGCAGCTCGTGCGGCTGATGAGCGGGCAGATCCGCCGCGACATGCTGCTGCACAGGCTGCACTGTCGCACCAACGCCGCCGGCAGGCTCGCTGCGTTTCTTGTGAACCTATCCGCGTACTTCGCGCGACGCGGGTTTTCGGCCGCCGAGTTCCGGCTGCCGATGTCGCGCGGCGATATCGGTTCCTATCTCGGGTTGACGAAGGAAACGGTCAGTCGCCTGTGCACGGACTTTCAGCGCCGTGGGCTGGTGTCGTTCACCGGCAAGCACGTCCGCATCCGGGACTTGTTCGAACTCGAGCGTCTGGCGGGATTGGCCGGGGCCGCGGATCGTTGATGCAGATCACCAAACGCGCGCGCTGCTGTTGTGTTGCGGCGCGGCGTTTCGGAATGCTTCGCGGGTTCCTGCCCCACTACGAAGGCTCCGATGTCGGTCTCGCTCGGTGGTTTTGCGTCGCTGCGGCACGGCAGGACCGGCCGACACGCCGCAGTCACACCGATGGCCGGCTCGACATGCGCTCACTGCGCAGTCGGCTCGGCCGCACTGCTCATCGTCGCGGCGCTTGCGGTTACCTCCGGGCGATGGCTGCTCGCCGGGCTGTGCGTCGGCGCGGGTCTGCCGTTTGCGGTCGGCGCCACCGGCGTCGGCCGTCGCGGCCGCGGCGCGATCGAAGCGCTGGCGCTCGCCGCCGCGCTTGGCGTGTACGGGATGCACTACGGCGGCGTGCGGCCGTGGCCGGCGTCAATTGCGCTGACGACCATCGCGCTGCTGGGCGCCGTCACCGTCGCGCTCGAAGCGGCGCGCCGCGCCACGCTTGCAAGGCGCGGCGCGTGGGTGACGTTCTGGCTGCTGGCCGCGCTGCTGGCAGCGGCAGGCTACCTGCACCTGCTGGCCCGTTCCTGGCGCGACGTGCTGGCCGTCGGCGCGGCCGTCGAAAGCGACGTCCTCGCCTACCTCGCGCTCACCTCGGCGCACGCAGGCTATGCGTCGTTCGGCATCGCCTTGCTGCTGGGGCTGCTCGCGCGCACGTTCGGGCCGGGCACGCCCGCGCCGGCGCGCGCGGTTGCCGTCGCCGAGCGCTGGCATCTGATCGCGGCAGCCGGCATCGCGCTCGTGGCCCTGGTCAGCATCGGCCGCCCACCCGTTTGACTCTCTGCCCGAAGAACCTCCGATGGACTCGACCCACGCCCGCGCCGCTCACCACGAAACCAGCCGCTGGCCGCTCGTCACGGGCGCCGGCGTGCTGTTCACCGCGCTAACGCTGTTTGCCGCCGCCCAGTGGAAGCTGTCGCTCGCGACCATCGTGCTGGCCGGCATCACCGTCGCGCTGCTCGCCATCGGCGTGGCCGGCTGGGCGCACGAATTCTTTACCGAGGGCAAGGAGGAAGGCCTCGGGCCGGTGGCGGTGGTGGCCTTCATCGTGTCCGAGGTCATCATCTTCGGCACGATGTTCGCCGCGTTCTGGGCCTACCGCATCGGCCAGGCGGACCGCTGGGCGAGCTTCGTGCCCGCGGGGCTGGACGTTTCGCTCGCGCTGTGGTTGACGCTGATCCTGTGGGCGTCCAGCGCGACCATCATCCTTGCCGAGCGGGCGTTCGAACGCGGCGCGCGAGGCCGTTCGCTCGCGTGGCTGGCGGCGACATTCGTGCTAGGCGGGCTGTTCGTCATTTTGCACATGAACGAATGGGCGCACCTGGCGGCGGCCGGCTTTCGCGTCGGCGCCAACAGTTACGCGACGACGTTCTACGGCCTGACCGGCGTACACACCTCGCACGTGGTCGTCGGCCTGCTGATCCAGATCGTGCTGTTTTGGGTCGTCGCGCGCGGCCTGATGACGCGCGAACGCGCGACGCTGTTTCGCGGCACGAGCCTGTACTGGCACTTCGTCGACATCATGTGGCTGATGGTCGCCGCCAACGCCTACCTGATCGGAGGCGTGGTTTGATCTCGGCGCGCCTGCTCGCCTGCGCGCTGCTCGCGCTCGCCGGCGCTGCGGCGGGCGCCGTGCGCACCGAAGTCGGCGCCGACGGCAGCATCGATCCGGCGCAGCTTCGCATCGACGAGCCAAGGCACCTCGGCGTGCGGGTGCCCGACGTGGCGATGCAGACGCCCGACGGCACGCGGTCGCTGCACGCATCGCTGGCGGGCACGCCGGCGATACTCGTACTGGGTTACTTCGGCTGCCAGGGCGTCTGTCCGACGACGCTGCGTCTGCTGGCCGAGGCGATGCGCGAGGTGCGGCGGCCACACCGCGTGTTCGTGCTGTCGTTCGATGCGCGCGACACGCTCGAGACGCTGGCTGCGGCGCGGGCGCAGTTGGACGCAGTTCCGGGCGGCTGGACCTTTGGCCTGCTTGCCGCCGTCGACGCCGACCGGCTAACGACGGCCATCGGCTACCGCTACCGCTTCCTCGAGCGCGAGCGCGTGTTCGCGCATCCGAACGCGCTCGTGTTCGTGTCGGGCGAGGGTCGGGTCACGCGCTACCTGTACGGCCCGCAGCCGCGGAGCCGCGACATCGAACTGGCCCTGACCGAATCCGCCGGTGGCATCGCGCGCGCGAACGACGTGCTGGCAGCGCTGCAACTGGCGTGCTTCACCTTTGACCCGACACGCAGCCGCTACGTGCTGCACCCGCTCGTCGCATTCGGCGCCGCCGGGCTCGGCGTGCTCGCGCTGACGGCGTCGGCCGCATTTGCGTGGCGACCCCATTCGAAAGGAGCGCATTGATGAAGCGAGACGAACGCCCCTGGGCGCCGCGGGCGGTCGCGGCGTTGTGCGCCGCCTTGAGCGGCGCCGCGGCAGCCGCCGAGCCGGTTGCTTATCCGGCCGGCCAGTGGGATCACATCTTCGACGTCTGGATCGCCGTGGCGGTCGGCATCTACGCGATCGTCGCCGTGCCGATGCTTTACTTCCTGTGGCGCTACCGGTACCGGCCGGGCGTCAACGAAGTCGGCGCAAGCGAGGAAGCCGGGCCCGGCATCGAGGTGCTGTGGACCGTCGTGCCGCTGATCATCGTGCTGTTCTTGGCGACGCAGAGCGTGGCCCTGTACGCGAAGCAGCGCAACGCCCCGGAGGGCGCGCTCGAGGTCAAGGTCGAGGCGATGATGTGGGCGTGGAACTTCGAGTATCCGAACGGCAAGCAGTCGACCGCTGAGCTGGTGGTGCCGGTGGGCAAGCCGGTCAAGCTGCGGATGACATCGAAGGACGTCATCCACTCGTTGCATGTGCCGGCCGCCAAGGTGATGGAAGACGCCGTGCCCGGACGGGTCACCGAAATGTGGTTCCAATTCAACAAGGCCGGCGAGTACCGCAGCTTCTGCCGCGAGTACTGCGGTACCGCGCACGCCTACATGCTCGCGACGATCAAGGCGGTCGCCGCCGACGAATTCGAGCGCTGGCTGGCGGCGAAGTAGCCCCCAAACCAAGGAATCCGACCATGCACGACACCGCCGCGACCGCTCCCGCCGCCTGGTACCGCGCCAGCCTGCGCGAATGGCTGTTGACGACCGATCACAAGAAGATCGCCGTTCTGTACGGCGTCACCTCGTTCGTGTTCTTTCTGGTGGCCGGAGCGATGGGGCTTCTGATCCGCCTAGAGCTGTCCGCCCCTGGGGTGCAGTTCGTCTCGCCCGACACCTACAACTATCTGCTGACCGGGCACGGTGCGGTCATGCTGCTGTGGTGGGCGATCGCCTTCTGGGGCGCCTTCACCAACTTTCTGATCCCGATCATGATCGGCGCGCGCGACTGCGCGTTTCCGCGACTGAACCAGCTTTCGTACTGGTTCTTTTTTACCGCCAGCGTACTGGTGCTGCTGACCTTCATTCCGGGCAACGAGATCCGGATGATGTGGACCGGGTACCCGCCGTTCTCGCTGCACGACAACGCCGGGCCGACCGCGCTGTATGCGCTGATCATCGTCTTCGTCGCCGGCTCCACGCTGGGAACCGGCGTGAACTTCATCACCACGGTTCTGCGCATGCGCGCGCCCGGAATCGGCTTCTGGAACATGAACCTGATCGTGCACGGGCTGATCGCCTCGATCGTCGTGCAACTGGTCGGCGTGCCGTCGTTCGTCGGTGCGGTGATCATGCTGTACCTGGACAAGTACCTCGGCACCGGCTTCTTCGACCCCGCGATCGGCGGCGACCCGGTGCTGTACCAGCACCTGTTCTGGTTCTATTCGCATCCGGCCGTGTACGTGATGGTGCTGCCGGCCTTCGGCCTATTCTCCGAAGTCCTGTCGACGATGTCGCGCAAGCCGATCTTCGGCCACAAATCGATGGTGGCGGCGATCTGGGCGATCGCGCTGCTCGGCTTCTTCATCTGGGCGCACCACATGTTCACCTCGGGGATACCGGGCTGGCTGCGCGTGTTCATGTCGTACACGACCGTGCTGATCGGCGTGCCGACCGGCGTGAAAATCTTCAACTGGGTGGCGACGCTGCACCGCGGCGCGATCAGCTTCACCACGCCGATGCTGTTCACGCTCGGCGGCATCTTCATGTTCTTGATCGGCGGTCTGACCGGGATTCCCCTGGCGTTACCGGCGTTCAACGTCAACGTGCACGACTCGCAGTTCGTGGTCGGCCATTTCCACTATGTGCTCGGCATGGCGATGACGCTCGCCGCGTTCAGCGGCATCTATTACTGGTATCCGAAGCTCACCGGCCGGATGTACCCGGAGGCGCTAGGCAAGACGAGTTTCTGGCTGGTTCTGATCGGCTCCAACGTCTTTTACTTCACCCAGATGGTTGCCGGCATCGAGGGCATGCCGCGCCGCTACGTCGACTACCCGGCCGACGCCGGCTGGACCGTGCTGAATCAGATTCAGACGGTCGGCGCCTTCGTCCTCGGCCTGGGCGTGCTGGTATCGGTGCTGGCCTGGTGGCGGGGCCGCAGCGGGCCGGTCGCGCCGCGCAATCCGTGGGGCTCGCCCTCGCTTGAGTGGACCACACCGTCGCCGCCGCCACCACAGAATTTCGATCGCTTCCCGGTGGCGGTGCCGGCCGACTGGTCGCCCTACCGCTACGGGTCGAAGCCGTGACGGCGCCGCGTGATACCGAGCCGCCGGACCGCGCCCGGCGCGCGATCGGCTTGGGCCTGGCCGGCGTGATGCTGGCATCGTTCGTCGGCGGCGTCGTCGCCTTCGTGCCGGCGGAACATCGTGCCGACAAGCTCGCGCAGATGCGCCGCCGCTACGCCGCCAGATATGCGGCGCGGCTGAAGCGAGCGCCTTGAGGGGCGCCGCGCAGAGAGTGCTCGCGTGCCCACCGCGCGCGAACTGCGGCACGATCCGCAAGTGCAACCCTAACCCGGATATTTCACGAGGTCGCCCCCCGTATGTGCAGGCTCCGTCTCGGTGAATCGGCACTTCCGGCCCCCGGTGTGTCGATCCAGTTTGTAGCGCCGGGGCTGCGCGGGTTTGCACGGCGCCTGCGGGCGCGGGCTTGCGCTCAACTCCTTCCCCCAAGGCCTGCGGGCCTTGGCTGTGGCCGTCTCGCGCAATCCGCATCCCGCATGCATCCGCGCAATTGCCGCGCCCCTCGTGAAATATCCCGGCTAAGACTTGACACGGATCATGGCGCTGCGGCTGCGCCCCGGCGGAGGATTTCTTCAGCGCGCAGACCGAAGTAGAGGCAAGACCATGAGCATCGATCGGCATACCGCAGACCGGCGCAGCGACGGCGGCGCGCTTGCGCTGCTCGCGACTGTCGGGCTGCTCGTCGTCGTTGGGCTTGTCGCCGTTTCGCTGGATCGCGTCGCGCCGCTCTTGCTCGTGACACCACCGATGGCAGCCGCAACGGCCGCGCCTTGATGCCGCCCGTCGCGCGGCGGCGGGCCTGGCATTTGGATTTTTTTGGGACGAATCAAGGCCGCAGCGGTGCCGGCCGCGTAAGTTGCGCGTAACGCAGCCACCGGTCGCACCGACCGCAAACGAGACCGCTGAAGGAGGGAACCGTGGAACAGAAGCCACAAGAAGAGCAGGAAGAAAAGATCCCTGCGTTTCAACTGATGCTCGACAACCCGTTCCTGCTGCT
>JBBIJJ010000183.1:0-7221 GCA_037446035.1 Burkholderiales bacterium | reverse complement strand
CGTCTGCGCGGTCATCTTGCGCTCAACTCCTCGCGCGTGCCTGCGGGCACGCGACTGCGGCCGTCTCGCGCAACCTGCCGCGCGCATCCGCTCGCGCAACTCCCGCGTCCCTCGTGAAATATCCGGGGTAGCGGCTACAAGCTGCTTCGACACCTCCCGAACCTCCTTCAAGAAAGGGGCAGGGGGATTTCTCGGACGAGCCGATTCGCGACGCGCCCAGATTCGAAGAACCAAAAACGTCCTCGGTCCTCCTTCACGAAAGGGGAAAAGAGGAAGGACGCAGCTTCGGCACGCGTTCAGGTGAATCTCCCCCTCGCTCCCCTGCCGAAGGGCGAGACTGGGGCCTCCTGCGCGATCCTTCGACGCGATCGGTGCCGCAGATTCCGTAGTCCGCGCCGGGCGCGGTCCCTATCGTCGAATCACGTCGCCGAGCGTGTTGGGAGCCGGCGGCGCGACGAACGGAGACCGCGAAGACCATGCCACGCGACGGACTGCCGCAAGCGACGCCACACGCCGACGACCTCGCCGGCTGCCTGCCGCGCGGGTATCGGCTCAACGAGTTCGTCATCGACCGCGTGATCGCCGAAGGCGGCTTCGGCGTCGTCTATTCCGCGCTCGACCTTCGGCTGAAGCGCCGCGTCGCGATCAAGGAGTACATGCCTTCGCTGCTGGCGCGCCGCGCGGGCGACTTCTCGGTGCAGCCGCGCTCCTCGGTGCGGCACCAGGATGCGTTCGCCGTCGGGCTGCGCAGTTTCATCAACGAGGCGCGGCTGCTCGCGCAGTTCGACCATCCGTCGCTGGTGCGCGCGCATCAGTTCTGGGAGGACAAGGGCACCGGCTTCATCGTGATGCCGCTGTACGAGGGGCCGACGCTCAAGCAATGGCTCGCACAGAATCCGCCGCCCGACGAAGCGTGGCTGCGAGCTTTCCTCGACCGGCTGCTCGATGCGCTGGCGTTGCTGCACGCGGCCAACTGCCTGCATCGCGACGTGGCCCCCGACAACATCCTCGTGCAGAAAGACGGCACGCCACTGCTGCTGGACTTCGGCGCCGCGCGGCGCGTGATCGACGAGCTGACGCAGTCGCTGACGGTGATCGTCAAGCCGGGCTATGCGCCGATCGAGCAGTACGCCGACGTCGCCGGCATCAAGCAGGGGCCGTGGACCGACCTCTACGCGCTGTGCGCGACCGCGCACGCCATCATCCTGCGCCAGGCGCCGCCGCCCGCGGTTGCACGCACCGTGCACGACGAAATGACGCCGCTGTCGGAAGCCGCCTTCGGCCGCTATTCGCACGCGCTGCTGGCCGCACTCGACGCCGGGCTGGCGGTGCGGCCCGAGCATCGCCCGCCGTCGGTCGAAGTGCTGCGCGCGCTGATCGCCGCCGGCGATCGGGACGAAGCCGAGCGCACCGTGCTGCTGACGCCGGCCGCGGCCGCAACGACGCAACACACCGCGACGCAAGACGCCGCGAAGGAAGCACTGCGCACGGCGCCCGCGCCGAGCGCAGCGGACACGGCCGCAGCGAAAGCGAGCGGTCCGGCCAACGCGGACTGCGCACCGCCCTCACAGGCGGGCGGCGCACCGACACAACCGCAGGCGCCTTCGCTGCCCGCCCCGTTCAAGCGGCGCAGCCGGCTGTTCGAGCTGCTGTTCGAGCGGCCGCTCGCCGCGCACGAAGCGGCGTTCGCGATCGCCGCGGCGTTGATCGGCGTCGGCGCGATCGCGTTGCGCGCGCTCCAGGTGCCCGCACCGCCGGCCGAGGCACACGTGACGGTGGAAGCGCAGGTCAAGCCGATCGTGCTTGCCCGGATCGTCGCGCAGCCGTCTGCACCGGCGCCCGAGCCGATTGCGGCCGCGCCCTCGGAGGCGACCGCAGCCGCACCGACCGTCGGGCGACCGCACGCCACGGTGGCCGCACCGACCACGGCCACGCCTGCGGAGACGACGCCGCCCGCGCCTGCGCCGCTCGCCGATACCGATCTGCGGCCGCTTACAGGGTCACCGGCATCGCGCGTTGCCACCATGCGCGCGGCGCGCACGACCAAGCCGGTCGCTGCCGCACCTGCCGCTGCACCCAAGAGCCCACGCGCCACCGCAGCGAGCACGACCCCCGCACCCGCGATGCAGCGCGCCGGCGCGCCGCGCGAAGCTGCCGCCATTGCGCTTGTCGATACGCCGCCCTCGCCGCGCGCACCGATGCCGAGCGCCGAGCCGCCGGCGCTCGATCGCAGCGTGGCGACGGTCGAAGTCCCTGCGGCAGCGACGCCCGCGCCGAGCGCCGCGCCGCCGACACGCGCCGCGCTCGTGCCGATCGCGCAGCCGCGCCCCGCCTTCGCCGCCGAAGCCGCGCGCGAGGGCGTCACGCACGGCCGCGTCCTCGCGCGGCTCGCGATCGAAGCCGACGGCCGCGTCGCCGACGTGCGCATCCTCGAATCCACGCCGCGCCGCGCCTTCGACCGCGAAGTGCGCCAAGCCGCGCTGCGCTGGCGCTACCAGCCGCCCGGCGAGCCGCGCGAGGTCGATGTCGAGTTCGTGTTCCGGCTCGAAGGCTGAGAAGGTGTGAAGATTTCGTCGCGAGCGGGCCGATGGCTAGGCGCACGCAGCCGCAGGGCCGAGACATATCAAGGTAGATAGGCGAGGCCCGAGCAGCGCGCAACGACGCCAGCGGGCCGCGCAGCAGAAAGATTCACACCTTCTGAGTGGCTCCTCGGTCGTGAGCGCCCTCGCCCCCGGCAGCGAGACAGCAGTGGCGTGAGGGGCCAGACACGCGCGCGCGCGACGCATCATCCGTGGTGCGCGCAGACCGAAGGTGCGTCGCGCTCCATCGGTCGCTTTGCAGAACGCGCGCCTCGCCACGCTCGGGCGGAGCGCGCGTTTCCGTGGTGCGAGCGTTCGCGTGGCTGACCCCGAAATTCCCGCTCCACGAGCGGGAATTTCAGGGTGCCGTCGCCGCATGCCGATCGAGCGGGCGCCGGCGGGCGCGGGTTTCAGGGCTGCTCCGGCACTCCCGCGGCATGCTGCTCGTCGGTCCGCGGCAGGCAGGCCAGACGACGCTGACGCGTAGCTTTGTGCCGTCGGGCAGCCGGAACCACTTCGACCTCGAGGGCCCTGTCGTCGCCGACCCAATTCGGAGCGCCAAAAGTCTCGCTCGCCGATCTGCGCGGCCTCGTCGTCATCGACGAAGTACAGCACGCGCCGACCCTGTTCCCTGGCCGGGCGGCGTGGCGATGCTGCCGCTGCGCCAAGGCGACGAGTCGCCGTGGCAGCGAATTGCCGTCTTCGAGGTCGACGGCTTTGCGCTCGACAAAGAGTCGCGTGATGTTTGGATCGAGGCGGCGGCAAACTCGACGAGGGGGAGCGAAGGCGGCAGCCCGGTCGCTTCTGCCGCCTGAGACACATCGCCCCAAACCGCGCTGCCGCGGTGTGCACACCATCGATCCGCGACCGCGCGCACGGCGTTCGTGGTGCCGCGTCTGCCGAGCCTCACCTACGAGGCGCTGCCCCGAACGCCGGCGCGTCTAAAACCCCATCCGCATCGACGAGTCGTCCAGGTCTTCGGTGTCGAGCCGGGCCTCGGGCGGCAGTTGCGCGATGAGCGTCTCGATCATGCGCACGTGCTCGGCTTCTTCGTCGCGCAGTTCCTCGAACAGCGCCTTGACGTCGGACTGCGTGACCTTGCGCAGCGCCCGGTCGTAGAACTCGAAGGCCTTTTTCTCCGCCCGCAGCGCAACCTGGCACGCCTTGTACTGGGACATGTTCCGGTACGTCGAGCCGACGTCGGGGGCTTCGACGTCGAAGATGTCGTCGAGCTTGATGCGCGGGGGCGTGTCGCCGAACAACGCGAGCCGGCGGGCGGCGAGCTCGTCGGCGTGCTTCTTCTCGTTGACGACCATCGACTGGAAGAAGCCGCCGGCGTCGGTCGCGCTGCCGATCTGCTCGACGAACAGCGCGTAGCGCTTGTACGCCTCGACCTCGATCAGCGTGGCCAGATCGAGCGTGTCCATCAGCGTGAGTTCGGCGAGGTCAATTCGCGTGGGCATGGGGTCCTCCGTTCGCGGCGCGCCGCCGCGCGGGCGACGCGGCGCATCGGTGCACCAAGGCGCACCCTAGCACCGGGCCCCGCGCACGAGCTTTGACCGGGCGCAATCCGCGGCCGGGTGCGGCCGCGGCAGCGCCTCGCCCCCCGCGCGGCGGCTGCTCGATCGGGCGCAGGGCGTGGCGCGCCCCGGGCTGCGGGCGCGCTGCCGGTGGCGCCGTCCGGCTTTATGCTGCGGCGCCGCCGCCCGACCGCACGACAGCCATGCTCCGCTACGAAACGATCCCCGTCACGCCATTTGCGCAGAACTGCTCGCTCGTCTGGTGCGACCGCACGCGCGAGGCGGCGGTCATCGACCCGGGCGGCGAGCTGGAGCGCATCACGGCCGCGGCGCAGCGGCACGGCGTGCGCATCGCGCAGATCCTGCTCACGCACGCGCATATCGATCACGCCGGCGGCACCGGCACACTGGCACGCCTGCTGGGTGTGCCGATCGTGGGCCCCCATCGGGCCGATCAGTTCTGGATCGACGCGCTGGCGCAGCAGGCGCGCATGTTCGGCTTTGCGCCGGCGGAGCCGTTTGTGCCGACGCGCTGGCTCGCCGACGGCGACACGGTGCAAGTGGGCGAGGTCACGCTCGCCGTGCGGCACACGCCCGGGCATACGCCCGGGCACGTGGTGTTTCACGATCCCGCGAGCAAGCGCGCGTTCGTCGGCGACGTGCTGTTCGCCGGCAGCATCGGCCGCACGGATTTTCCGGGCGGCGACTACGACACGCTGATCGCCAGCATCACGCAGCGGCTGTGGCCGATGGGCGACGACACCGTCTTCATCCCGGGCCACGGCCCGGAGAGCACCCTCGGCCGCGAACGGCGCAGCAATCCGTACGTCGGTGGAACGTGAGCGGTTTGCGCGGCAAGCCGATCGCCGCAGTTGCACCGACGATCGCGGCGGACGCGCGCGAACCGTCGGGCAGTGTGACGCGGGTGGCACGCTGCAGCGCGTGCCGGCGCGTTGAGTCGAACTCCCCGGTGCCTTGAAAGAGCCGCTGGAAGTTCGCTCGGGTGCGGCGGCCAACCAGCCTTCGATGACGCGCCGTGCAGCGGCCGTCGCGAGCGCATGCAACCGCACGCGTCGGACGCCGCCGGGGGCGATCGCATGAGCGCGAACGATCGCGCGCCGCGGCTGGCGCATCACGTCTACGTGATCGAACTGGACCGCGCGGTGCTGCGCGAGCCGCGCTTCCGCGCACGCAACCCGAACTACGTCGATGGCATGCCGTGCGTTTACGTCGGCATGACCGGGCTGGCGGTCGAGGAGCGCTTCGCCAACCACCGCGCAGGCTACAAGAGCAACCGCTACGTGCGTCGCTACGGCCTGCGGCTGCTGCCCGAGCTGTACGAGTGCTTCAACCCGATGCCTTACGAAGCGGCGCGGCAGATGGAAATGGATCTCGCCGACGAACTGCAGGAGCGGGGCTACGGGGTGTGGCAGGGCTGAGGGCCTTGCCCCGCCGAGCGCGCGGCGCCCGCGCGAGTCCGGCGGGCACACCGGCGCCGCGTCGAGGCCGGCGCGCGAGCGCTTCGCGGGCGCGCTTCGGTTTGCCGCCGCGGCCTTCCCGCCGCTTGACCGTCGTCAACGCGCCCACCGACGGCGCGACCACAGTGTGCGCAGAGGCTGGCGCGCGGGCGCGACCTCGATCGATGCCTTGTGCGAGGCGCCGCGCGCGCGGCGACGGCCCATGACGAACCTGCTGAAGAAGATCCTGCTGCTCGGTGGCGCCGCGCTGGCGGGCGCGTGCGGCGGCGGCAGCGACGCGCCGCCGCCGCTGCCGCCGATCGTGGTCAACAGCCTGGACGACGTGGCCACCCCGGTGGCCGGCACGGTGACGCTGCGTTCGGCGCTGGCGAGCGCGGCATCCGGCCAGACGATCCGCTTCGATCACGCGCTCGACGGCGGCACGATCGCGCTGACGCAGGTCGCCGACGAGCACACGCTGCTCAAGGGCGAGGTGATGGGCATCGTCAGCACGCCCAGCGGGCCGGTGTCGTACCTGGTCGGTTACTTCGACCGCGACTACGGGCGTTCGGCGCTGCTCGCGCGCAAGAACGTCGTGATCGACGCATCCGATCTGCCCAACGGCATCACGCTCGCGTGGGCGGGAGGCGCCACGCCCGGCGCGCGCGTGCTGGCGGTCGAGGGCGACCTCACGCTGATCAACGTGGCGATCACCGGCGGCCGCAGCATCGCCGCGGCGCTGAACCCGCCGCGCACGATCGAGCACCAGGGCACGACCTACACGCAGCCGTGGACGTTGGGCCGCGGCGGCGCGCTCGCGGTGTGGGGTGTTGCGCGGCTCGTCGATTGCCGGCTCCATGGCAACTACGCCGAAGGCGACTTCGAGTCGTCGCGCGACCGCGGCGCGTTCGGCGGCGCGGTGTACGCCGACATCGTCGAGATGGACGGCTGCGTCGTCGCCGGCAACGACGTGCTGGGCGGCGGTGCCGCCGGCGGCGGCGTGTATTCGGTCGGCGGTGCGGGCAACGCGCGCACGGTGTCGAGTGTGGCGCGCTCCTCGATCAGCGGCAATCGCATCCGCGGGCTGTTCGCCTACGGCGGCGGGCTGTACTCGGATGGCGGCAGCATCGGCAACAGCAAGATGCTGCGCGTGACCAACAGCACGATCGCGCGCAACCTCGCATCGACGCCGCCGGGCCTGCCCCCGTCGGTACTGCAGGCGGCCGGCTACTGGCGCGGCGCGGGCATCTACATGTCCAACGGCAAGCTGGAGCTGTACGCGAGCACCGTCGCGGAAAATGAAACGCAGGGCTACGCGCGCACCGACAGCCGCGGCCGGCGCAACCTGGCCGGCGGCATCGCGGCGACGGTCGGCGACGCGCACGCGGTCGAGTACATGATCGTCGGCCACTCGATCGTCGCCGGCAACGCGGTGCAGGAGCTCGCCGCCGGCGGTGCGCGCTACGCGCACGACATCTTCACCGGCTCGCTCGTGTACTTCCGCAGCGCCGGCTACAACCGCATCGGCGTGCTCGACTTCAGTCAGATGCTGGTGCCGGTCGGCACGTGGCCGTGGGCGTCGCTGAGCCGACGGCATTACCCGCAGCCCGGCGACGCGGCCGGCATCGCCGCGGGCGACGTGCTCGATCTCGCCGCAGGCATCAC
>JBBIJJ010000182.1:0-7273 GCA_037446035.1 Burkholderiales bacterium | reverse complement strand
TGTGAAGATTTCGTCGCGAGCGGGCCGCTGGCTAGGCGCACGCAGCCGCAGGGCCGAGACATATCAAGTAGATAGGCGAGGCCCGAGCAGCGCGCAACGACGCCAGCGGACCGCGCAGCAGAAAGATTCACACCTTCTGAGCCCATCATGCGCCCGCGTCTATCAGTCGCGATCATCGCGCGCAACGAGGAACGCAACCTGCCCGCGTGCCTGGCGAGTGTGGCGTTCGCCGACGAGGTCGTCGTCGTCGATCATGCGAGCAGCGACGGCAGCGCCGCGATCGCACGCGAACGCGGCGCGCGTGTCATCGAGACGCCGGACTGGCCGGGCTTCGGCGCACAGAAGAACCGCGCGCTCGACGCCTGCACCGGCGAGCGGGTCCTTTCGATCGATGCCGACGAGCGCGTCACGCCCGCGCTGCGTGCCGAGATCGAACGCGCGCTCGCGCAGCCGCGCTTCGACGTCTACGAGATGCCGCGGCTGTCGACCTACTGCGGGCGCTTCATGCGCCACGGCGGCTGGCATCCCGACCACGTACGCCGTCTGTTCAGACGCGGTGCGGCGCGTTTCTCCGACGCACCGGTGCACGAGTCGCTGGTCACCGATCGACCTGTCGGACGCCTGCGCGAACCGATCGTGCACTACAGCTTCCGCACGATGGACCAGGTGATCGCGAAGATGAACCGCTACTCGAGCGACTCGGCGGCCGCGCTCGCTGCGCGCGGCGCAGCACCCGGCCTGGCGAGCGCGATCGTCCACGGGCTCGCCGCCTTCCTGCGCACCTACGTCTTCAAGCTCGGCTTTCTCGACGGCCGGCGCGGCTTCCTGCTCGCGGTCTCGAACGCCGAGGGCTCGTACTACCGCTACGTGAAGGCGATGCTGGCGGCCGAAGCGCGCCGCGGTGCGCCGCGCGACGACGTCGATTGAGGCGGCCGTGCTGATTTCGGTCATCGTGACCACCTACAACCGGCCCGACGCGCTGCGCGCGGTGCTGGCGGGCTTGTTCGCGCAGACCGACCGCTGCTTCGAGGTGCTGGTCGCCGACGACGGTTCGCGCGACGACACCCGGCAGCTCGTCGAAGCGCTGGCGGCCGGCGCACCGATACCCGTGCGCCACGTCTGGCAGGAGGACCGCGGATTCCGCGCGGGCGCGGCACGCAACCGCGCCGCGGCCGTCGCGACCGGCGACTACCTGATCTTTCTCGACGGCGACTGCATCCCACGGCCCGACTGGATCGCGCAGCATCGGCGGCTCGCCGAACCCGGCTGGCTGGTCGCCGGCAATCGGATCCTGCTGTCCGAAGCGCTTACACAGCGTGTCCTTGCGCAGCGGCTTGCGGTCCACGCCTGGACCGAACGGCAATGGCGCGACGCGCGCGCGCGCGGCGAAATCAACCGCACGCTGCCGCTCGCCGCATGGCCGCTCGGGCCGCTGCGCAAGCTGGGGGCTGCGCGCTGGCAGCGCGTGCGCACCTGCAACCTGGGCGTTTGCGCGGCCGACTTTCGCGCGGTCAACGGCTTCGACGAGCAGTTCGAGGGCTGGGGTTTCGAGGATTCGGATCTCGCGGTGCGGCTGCTCAACCACGGCGTGCGCCGCAAGGAAGGTGCCTTCGCCACCGGCGTGCTGCATCTGTGGCACCGCGAGCACGACCGCCGCTTCGAGGCGAAGAACCGCGAGTTGTTGCAGCGGCGGCTCGCCTCGCGCGACGTGCGCGCCAGCCTCGGGCTCGACCGCTACCGGGCAGGCCAACGCATTCAGGCGTAGCTGAAGCGCGCGGCGCGCACGCGCAGGTGCGACTTCAGCTCCGCCAGCAGCGCCTCCTCCGGACGCACCCGCCAATCATCGGACAAGGGAATGTCCGCGCTGCCCGCGTCGTTGGTGTAGCTGACGACGATCCGGCAGCCGCCGGCGGCTTCGCCGTTGCTCACCCGATACGGTGCCAGCACGTTGCGCAATTGCGCGACGGTCGCCCCGCCACCTTTGTCGCCGTCGACCTCGATGCGCAGCGCCGCCTGCGCGCGCGCGCGCGCCTCGGCCAGATCCATCACGTCGTCGGCGGAGATCGACAGCCGCTGATTGAACTCGTCGAAGCGCACGCGGCCGTTGACGAAGACCAGCTCGTCCTCCTTCAGCAGCGCGCGCTTGCGGTCGTACAGCTCCGCGAACACCATCAGCTCGACCTGGGCGGTCGCGTCGTCGAGCACGATCACGCCCATGCGCCCGCGCCGCGTGTTCTGGCTGCGCGACGACACGATGATGCCCGCCAGCCGCACCGACTCGCGCGCCTGCTTGATGTCCGCCAGCGGCGTCGGCGCCAGCCGCCGCGCCTCGGCCTCGTACTCGCGGAACAGATGCCCGCTGAAGTAGTACCCGAGAGCGAGCTTTTCGTTGGCGAGCCGCTCGCGTTCGCTCCAGCGCCGCGCCGGCACGTAGTGCAGCGCGGGAGCCACTTCTTCGGCCGGACCGCCGAACAGGCTCGCCTGGCCACGGCTCGCGGCAAGCTTCTCGGCCTGCTCCAGCGCGCGGCCCACGCTCGCCAGTAGCTTGGCCCGGTCGTCGTCGAGCGCATCGAACGCGCCCGCGCGCACCAGCGCCTCGACGACGCGGCGGTTGACCAGATGCTTGTCGACGCGCGCGGCCAGATCGAACAGGCTCGCGAACGGACCGCCGGCCTCGCGTGCGGCAACGATCGCTTCGATCGCGCCGCGCCCGGTTCCCTTGATGCCACCCAGCCCGTAGCGGATCGAGGCGGCGTCGACCGGCTCGAAGCGCCACTGACCGGTATTGATGTCCGGCGCCAGCACCGCGATGCCGTTGGCCCGCGCGTCCTCGACCAGATCCTTGACCTTGTCGGTGTCGTCCATCACCGCCGACAGGTTGGCCGCATAAAAAGCGGCCGGATGGTGCGCCTTCAGATAAGCGGTCTGACAGGCGACCACCGCGTAAGCGGCGGAATGCGACTTGTTGAAGCCGTAGCCCGCGAACTTCTCCATCAGGTCGAACAGTTCGGTGGCGACGTTGTCGCGCACGCCGTTCTTCGCCGCGCCCTCGACGAAGATCGAGCGCTGCTTGGCCATCTCGTCGGGCTTTTTCTTGCCCATCGCGCGCCGGAGCAGGTCCGCACCGCCGAGCGAATAGCCGCCGATCGCCTGCGCGATGCGCATCACCTGCTCCTGATAGACCATGATCCCGTAGGTCTCGCCGAGGATCGGCTCCAGCCGCGGATCGAGATACTCGACCCGCTGGCGGCCGTGTTTGCGATCGATGAAGTCGGGGATCAGGTCCATCGGGCCCGGGCGGTACAGCGCGTTCAACGCGATCAGGTCTTCGAGCCGGTCGGGCTTGGCGCGCTTGAGCAGGTCGCGCATGCCGCGCGATTCGAACTGGAAGATCGCGGTCGTGTTGGCCGACTTGAAGATCTCGTAGGTCTTCGGATCGTCGAGCGGGATCGACTCGAGCGTGAGCCGGCTCGACGGATCGAGCCGCTTCACGTAGGCGAGCGCCAGATCGAGGATCGTCAACGTCGTCAGGCCCAGGAAGTCGAACTTCACCAGACCGATCGCTTCGACGTCGTCCTTGTCGAACTGGCTGACCGTCGCGTCGGTGCCCTGCGCGCGGTACAGCGGGCAGAAGTCGGTCAGCTTGCCCGGCGCGATCAGCACGCCGCCGGCGTGCATGCCGACGTTGCGCGTCAACCCTTCGAGCGGCCTGGCGAGCGCGATCAGTTCGGTCGCTTCCTCGTCGCTGCTCACCGCCTCGGCGAACGCGGGCTCCTCGCGCAGCGCGCGGTCGAGCGTCCACGGGTCGGCCGGGTTGTGCGGGATCAGCTTCGACAATTGGTCGCACTTCGTGTACGGCAGGTCGAGCACGCGCCCGGCGTCGCGCACGACCGCCTTGGCGCCAAGCGTGCCGAAGGTCGCGATCTGGGCGACCGCGTGTGCGCCGTACTTGCGCTTGACGTAGTCGATCACGCGGTCGCGCTGGTCCTGGCAGAAGTCGATGTCGAAGTCCGGCATCGACACGCGCTCCGGATTCAGGAAGCGCTCGAACAGCAGGTCGTAGCGCAGCGGATCGAGATCGGTGATCCCGAGCGAGTACGCGACGAGTGACCCTGCACCGGAGCCGCGCCCCGGGCCGACCGGAATGCCGTTGCCCTTGGCCCAGTTGATGAAGTCGGCGACGATCAGGAAGTAGCCCGAGAAGCCCATCTCCGCGATGATCGCCAGCTCCTGGTCGAGCCGCGCGGCGTACTTCGGCCGCTGCGCCTCGCGCGCCGCCGCGTCCGGATACAGCGCTGCGAGCCGCTTGTCCAGGCCCTGGCGAGCCAGCTCACGGCAGTGTTCGTCGAGCGTGACGCCCGGCGGCGTCGGAAAGTCGGGCAGCCGCGCCTTGCCCAGCTCCAGCGTCAGATTGCAGCGGCGCGCGATCTCGACCGAATTGGCGAGCGCGGCCGGCACGTCGGCGAACAGCTCCGTCATCTCCGCGCGCGTCTTGAAGTACTGATCGGGCGTGAACGTGCGCGGCCGCCGCGAGTCGCTCAGCGTATAGCCCTCGGCGATGCACACGCGCGCCTCGTGTGCACGGAACTCGTCGCGCTCGACGAACTGCACCGGATGCGTGGCCACGACCGGCAGTGCGAGCCGCACCGCGAGCGCGAGTGCGGCCTTGCAGTGAGCCTCGTCGTGCGCGCGACCGGCGCGCTGGATCTCCAGATAGAACCGCCGCGGAAACAGCGCCGCGAGCCGCTGCGCCGCCTGCGCGGCCGCCTCGCCGCGGCCGGCGAGCAGCAGCGCGCCGACTTCGCCCTGCGCCGCACCGGACAGCGCGATGAGCCCGTCGGCGGCGCCGTCCTCGAACCACTCGGTGCGCAGTTCGGCGCGGCCGCGATGCTGGTTCGTCAGCCATGCACGGCTGATCAACTCGCACAGGTTCGCGTAACCGCGGCGGTCCTGCACGAGCAGCAGCAACCGATGCGGGTTGTCGCGCTCGGCGTCGTTGCTGAGCCAGACGTCGCAGCCGATGATCGGCTTCACACCACGCTTGCGCGCGGCGGTGTAGACCTTGATCACGCCGAACAGGTTCGCGCTGTCGGTCAGCGCGAGCGCGCCCTGCCCGTCGGCCGCCGCTTTCTTCACCGCCTGGTCGATGCGGACGATGCCGTCGACGATCGAAAACTCCGAGTGCAGGCGAAGGTGTACGAACGGTGCGGCCATGGCGATCATTCTATTGAGAGTTGCGAAGGCCAATGAACCTGCCGACCGGCCCGTCAGACAAGCGCCCGCGGCTTGTGCTGCCGAGCCGACACCGCACGTCGTTGCTCGCCCTGGCCCTGGGTCGGCGCGAGCAGTCCCGGCCGCTCGCGACGTCGGGATCCCTCGCATCCGCTCGGGGTGACGACCCGCGTGCGCTGGCGGGCTGCTACGTCACGTCATTCCGGGCGCCGGCATCGAGCCGACGCGATGAATTGCGCCCGCCCGCAACGCGCGGATCGTTCGCGTCGCGCGGGCGCGAGGCTAACCCGGGCGCTTCACGATGCGCGCGGCAGCTGCGCGAGCCGATGCGCGCGGCAGACAGCGAAGCTGCGGCGTAGGCTCATGCCGGCGCAGCCGGCGTGAAGCCGCGCAGCGGCGGCCGTAGCCAATGCGTGACAGCGGCGGAGTCGAATGCCAAGCGGCACTCGCCAGCCACTCGAACGCAAGATGACCGCGCAGCCGCGGCGCAAACCTGCGTCGCCCGGCGATCCGAACCGGATCGCGGCCAGCGCGCCGCCCGTGCCGCTCGAAGCAGGGCGATTCACGCATACGGTGGCGACCTCGTGAAGTGTCCCAGCTAGTACGCGGTCAGGTTCGTTCCCGCCGCGCCGACCGCGACGAATCCGAGGTTTCCGGCCGCGACCGCATTCAACGCGTTCGTCGTTCCGGAGGACTGCGCATTCCACGCGACGCCGTCCGCGCTGGTGAAGATCGCGCCGCCGCTGCCCACAGCCACGAACTGCGAGCCGAATGCGACCGCCGCCAGATCGGCGGTGCCGAGCGCGGCCTGCGCGGTCCACGTCGTGGCATCCGGACTCGTGAGCACGGTACCGGCCGCACCGACGGCGACGATCGTCGATGTCCCGGAAACGAGCGCACGCAGGTCCTGCGTGGTCTGCGACGCGACCGCCGTCCAGGTGATGCCGTCAGCACTCGTCAGCAGCGTGCCGCCGGCGCCAACCGCGACGAACTTGCCCGCGACGAACGCCACACCGTACAGCGTGGCGGTGGTGCCCGAGGTCGCCGCGGTCCAGGTCACCGCGGCATCCGTGCTCGTGAGGATCGTGCCGGCAGCGCCGACGGCAACGTACGTGTTGATGCCGTTGAAAGCGATGCCATTGAGCGCGTTGGTCGTGCCGCTGGTGCGCGCGGTCCAGGCCGTCAGGTCCGTGCTGGTGATGATCGTCCCGCCATCGCCGACGGCGACATAACCGGCCGCGGTGAAGATCACGCGATTCAGCGCATTGGTCGTGCCCGTCGTCGAAGGCGTCCATGTGACGCCGTCCGCGCTCGAAAAGGCAACGCCCTGGGTTCCGACCGCGACGAAGTTCTGCCCGAAGCCCACGCCGCGCAGGTCGTTCGCGCCCAGCGAAGCGCCAACGCTCCAGCTCGCACCGGCCGGACGCGGTGTGGCGGTGACGGCCGGCGTACCGGGACCGCCGGGGCCACCGCCGGTGCGCCCATTGATCGTGAACGCGTAGGTGGTGCCGTTGAGGAGTCCACCGATCGTCTGCGGCGAGGTCGCCTGGCGGACGACGCGCGCGCCCGGCAGCGAGGCCCAGTTGTCCGTCGTGATGTTCGTGCCCGGCGCGTAGAAGATCCAGTACTCGACGCCGGGCTCCGCGTTCCAGGTGACCTTCACGCTGCCATCGCCCGGCGTTACGGCAACACCGGTCGGCGCCGGAGCGGGATCGCCGTTGCCGCCGCCACAAGCGGCGAGTGCAAAGATCGCGGCGGTGACGACCGGGAGCCAGGCAGGGAATCGTTTCACGCGAAGGTCCTTTGAAGCGAAGCGCATCGAGAGGCGTATGGCGGGCAGAACGTGTCGAACGCGAAGTGCGGATTGTGAGGCATTCCGGCCCCGGCGATCGACGTCAGCCCAGCGCACATGGCGAAATCCGGCACCGATCGTGCGGCGGTTGCGCGCGTCCTTGCGTGCGGCGATCGGCGCGCTTGGACGCGCGCCACGCACAGACGCGCCCAGCGCGGGGCAGATCACGACATCACGAGATGCCACCGC
>JBBIJJ010000181.1:0-7275 GCA_037446035.1 Burkholderiales bacterium | reverse complement strand
CTGAGGCATGCGGACGCCAAGCAGTTGGCACGTGTCACGAGGACAAGAAACGGTCAATAGCCCGCGCGGTTCACACGCCGGGGCCGCCGTAGTCCCTCTGCCGCAGCCACTTCGTGGCGATCCATTTTTCGCCTTCCGCGACGGGGCTGCCGCCGTGCAGCGTGCGGCGATCGAGCTGGCCGTCTGCGGTCGTGTATGCAAAATACACCGCGTTGCCCTTGCGCGGCAGCACGTCGAGACCGACTTCGGGGAACACCGTCGAGCCGCCGGCGGCGACGTCGTTCAGGTACATCACGAGCGTCGCGACGCGCTGGCCGCCCATCGCGAGCACCTTTTCGTTGCCCGGGTAAGCCGGATCGAAGAAGTCGAAGTGCGGCTTGTATTCGGCGCCGGGACGGTAGTGCAGGATCTGGATCGGTTCGCCCCGCTCGACCGGACAGTCGATCAGCTCGGCGATGCGCGCCTCGATACGGCGGATCAGCTCGTTTTCGCCGCGCTCGAAGTGGGTGCCGCTGCTGGTTCGGTCCGGATGCACGTCGTAGGCGCCAGTCTCGGCGTTGACCACGCTCGAACGCGTGAGCTTGCGGCGCGACAGCTCGATTAGTTCGTCGCACTCGTCGTCGGCCAGCAGCCCGCCGAACAGCACGATGCGCGGCGCGTTCAGCGCGAAAAGGATGTCGACCTTGCGGTCGGACGTTTCGATCGCGTTCGGGCTGCCCGCCAGGATCGTCGTCGAATCGAGCGCCGCGGGCTCCTCTTGCGCCGGCTCACCCAGGGCCGCAGCCGGCGCGGCTGCCGCCGGCGCGAACTTCGCCAGCGCGAGCGCGACCGCTTCGCGCGCGAAGTTGCGCTGGTATCCCGCCGCGCGCATCGACTGCACGAGCGCGTCGCGGCCGTGACCCTGCTCGATCGAGCTCTTCAGCCAGCGCTGAAGGTCGGCGGCCAGGCTTTCGAACTGCATGGGCTCTGTTTCCGGGGTTATCGCGACGGCGGAACAGGATATAACGCCTCGACGCACCGCGCCCGGCGCCGTACTCCCTGCATGGCGCCCCTTGGTCGACTATCCTATTGAGCGTGACTCATTCTCGTGACACGTGCCAACCGCCCGGCGTACGCGTCGCGGACCCGTCGTCGTTCCGTGCCGCGGTTTCTTGGTCGTTCCGAGCCGGCCGTTCCTCGTCGTTCCGGGCACCTCCTTCGTCATTCCGAGCCGAAGGCGAGGAATCTCTCCCCGCCCGCAATGCCGAGATCCATCGCGTTGCTCGGGATGACGGAACCGGCTTCCGAGCCAAGCGCGCGTCGTCATTCCGAGCCGGCCGCTTTCGTCATTCCGTGCCGAATCCTTTCGTCATTCCAAGCGGGCCGCTTTCGTCATTCGGTGCCGCGGTTTCTTGGTCGTTCCGAGCCGGCCGTTCCTCGTCGTTGCGGCCGCCCCCGTGGTCATTCCGAGCCGAAGGCGAGGAATCTCTTCCCGCCCGCAACGGCGAGATCCCTCGCGTTGCTCGGCATGACGGAACCGGCCCCCGCGAGGGTGAAACGCATTCGCAAGGTGCCGGTGGCACGAGATTTCGTAGTCCTCGATAGCGGCAACACTTCAGACGGGAGGTCATCGTGCTGCAACGTATCTCGTCCCTGCCCTCGTTTTCCGACGGCGCGCTCGTCAGGACGCAGGCCTACATCGACGGCGCCTGGGAAGATACCGGCGCCAGGTTCCCGGTCACCAATCCGGCCGACGGCGGCCGGCTCGTCGAAGTCGCCAACTGCGGCCCCGCCGAGGCGAGCCGCGCGATCGACGCCGCCAGCCGCGCCTTTCCCGCGTGGCGCGCCAAGACCGCGAAGGAGCGCGCCGCGATCCTGCGCAAGTGGTTCGAGCTGATGATGGCCGCGCAGGAGGATCTGGCCAGGCTGATGACCGCCGAGCAGGGCAAGCCACTGGCGGAATCGCGCGGCGAGATCGCCTACGGCGCGAGCTTCGTCGAGTGGTTCGCCGAGGAAGGCAAGCGCGTGTACGGCGACACGATCCCGGCACACGCGGCCGACAAGCGCATTTTCGTGCTGAAGGAGCCGATCGGCGTGTCCGCCGCGATCACGCCGTGGAACTTCCCGAACGCGATGATCACGCGCAAGTGCGCGCCTGCACTCGCGGCCGGCTGCACCGTCGTCGTCAAGCCGGCCGAGCAGACGCCGCTGTCGGCGCTGGCGCTGGCGGAGCTGGCGCACCGCGCGGGCTTTCCGCCCGGCGTGTTCAACGTGCTGCCGGCCGACGAGGCGCAGTCGATCGCGGTCGGCAAGGTGTTGTGCGATTCGCCGGTCGTGCGCAAGCTGTCGTTCACCGGCTCCACGCAGGTCGGCCGCATCCTGATGGCGCAGAGCGCGCCGACGCTGAAGAAGCTTTCGCTCGAGCTGGGCGGCAACGCGCCCTTCATCGTGTTCCCGGACGCCGATCTCGACGCGGCGGTCGAAGGCGCGCTCGCGTCGAAGTACCGCAATACGGGGCAGACCTGCGTCTGCACGAACCGCTTCTACGCGCACGCGCAGATCTACGACGCGTTCGTCGAAAAGCTCGCCGCGAAGGCCGCGCAGATGAAGGTCGGCCCCGGCTTCGAGGCCGGCGTGCAGCAGGGCCCGCTGATCGACGCGAACGCGCTCGCGAAGGTCGAGGCGCACGTCGCCGACGCGGTCGGCAAGGGCGCGAAGATCGTCACGGGCGGCAAGCGCCACGAACTGGGCGGGACCTTCTACACGCCGACCGTGCTCGCGAACGTCACGCGCGACATGCTGGTCGCGCGCGAGGAAACCTTCGGTCCCGTCGCACCGGTGTTCCGCTTCGACACCGACGCAGAAGCGATCGCCGCGGCCAACAGCGTCGAATACGGCCTCGCCGCGTACTTCTACGCGCGCGACATCGGCCGCGTGATGCGGGTGGCCGAAAGCCTCGAGTACGGCATCGTCGGCGTCAACACGGGGCTGATTTCGACCGAGGTCGCGCCGTTCGGCGGCGTCAAGCAGTCCGGCATCGGCCGCGAGGGCAGCAAGTACGGCATCGACGAATACCTGGAGATCAAGTACGTCTGTCTCGGAGGCATCGCATGAGCAACACGTGTCGAATGAACCCCCACGGCTCGCTGCTGGTGAGCGGGCAGGTCGTCGTAAAGAACGCCGCCGGCACGGTGCTGTACGAGGGCGACAAGACCTGGCTGTGCCGCTGCGGGCAGTCGGCGAACAAGCCGTTCTGCGACGGTTCGCACAAGAAGGTCGGCTTCACGCACGACGGCACCGCCGCCCGGTGCGCGACCGTCGAGCTGGGCGCCGGACCGGTGACGATCACGGCATCGGCCAACGGCCCGCTGCACGTCACGGGCCCCCTGACACTCGTCGGTGCCGACGATCAGCCCGTGTACTGCGGCACCAAAACGTGGCTGTGTCGCTGCGGCCAGAGCGCGAACAAGCCGTTCTGCGACGGTTCTCACAAGACGGTCGGCTTTACCGGATGACGCGGTGCCGAGCCGGGGCGCTGGCTCGCGCCGAACGGGGTCGAATCGTTGCAGCGGGCGGCTTTCCCGCGCGGCCACACTGGGAAGGCCGCAACGGCGTGCCGCGGCCGGCGCTCAATGGGTCTTCGGCGCGAAGTCCTCGACGGTCGCCGCAGACCGGACCGCTCGCGAGCGTGCAGTCCGTCGGCTAAGATTCGCCGCGCGCGGGTGTAGTTCAATGGCAGAACGGCAGCTTCCCAAGCTGCATACGAGGGTTCGATTCCCTTCACCCGCTCCATCTCCTCGACGTCGGGCTCCGTGACGGACGCAGGGCGCGCCGGCAAGCGCCGACGCGGCTTTTACGCCCGTCTCGAACCGACCCGCCCCGACCATGGACCTCGGCAAGCTGATCGAGACGCACGGCTACTGGGTGCTCGCGATCGGCTGCCTGCTCGAAGGGGAAACGCTGCTCGCGCTGGCGGGGTTCGCGGCGCGGCGCGGCTATCTGGAACTGCCGTGGGTGATCGGCGTCGCCGCGGCGGCGGGCTTCGCCGGCGATCAGTTCTACTTCTGGCTCGGGCGACGACATGCGGCGGCCGTGATGGGGCGCTTCCCCGCCATCGCCCGTCAGGCGGAACCCGTGCACCGCCTGATCGAGCGCCACCCCGAATGGCTGATCGTCGGCGTGCGTTTCGCGTACGGTCTGCGCATCGCGGGTCCGATCGTGATCGGATCCTCGCCGGTGACGGCGGCACGTTTCGCGCTGTTCAACGCGCTCGGCGCGATCGCGTGGGCGGTTCTGTTCGGCGGGCTCGGCTGGCTCGCCGGCGCGGCCGTCGAGCGGCTGCTCGGCGACGTGCACCGCATCGAGGGCTGGCTCTTCGCCGCACTGGCCGCCCTCGCCCTCGCGGCGTGGGCGGTGCGCGTCTGGCGGCGGCGCAGCCGTCCGTGAGAGCGGACTCCGCTAACATCGGCGCATGACGCAACTCGCCACGCAGACCATCTCGGTCGTCGTCAACGGCGCGCCGCAGACGCTCGCCGCCGGCGCCACCGTCGCCGACCTGCTCGCGCGCATGGACGGCGCGGGCAGGCGGGTCGCGGTCGAACGCAACGGCGAGATCGTGCCCAGGAGCCTGCACGGCGAGACCCGCCTTGCCGACGGCGATCGTCTGGAAGTCGTGATGGCGGTGGGAGGCGGTTGATGTCGCAGGCACATCGTTTCGAAGGCGATCTGCGCTGGACGGGCTCGGCGCGGCAGCTCGAGGGCAAGCTCAAGCTCGAGCGCGCCTTCACGATGGAGTTCGCCGGAAAGGCGCCGCTCGCCGGTTCTTCGCCCGCGGTATTCAGCGGCGACCACCGCTTCCACAATCCCGAGACGCTGATGGTGTCGTCGCTCGCGGCCTGCCATCACCTGACCTATCTGGCGGCGTGCGAGCGGTCGGGCATCGCGCTGGCGTCGTACACCGACCACGCGAGCGGAACGCTCGCGATGAAGGACGGCAAGATGCGGATGGTCGAGGTCGTGCTGCGGCCCCGGGTCAGGGTAACCGACGCCGCGCACATCGAGCGCGCGACCGAACTGCACGCGAAGGCGCACGCCAACTGCTTCATGTCCAATTCGGTCAATTTCGAAGTGAAGGTCGAACCGACGGTGAGCGCATGACCGATCTGTCCTCCCCCCGCGCCGACCTGCTGCGCATCGGCGCGCGCGAATTCACGTCGCGTCTGTTGCTCGGCACCGGCAAGTACAAGGATCTGGCGCAGACGCGGGTCGCGGTCGAGGCGAGCGGCGCGCAGATCGTCACGGTGGCGATCCGCCGCACCAACATCGGCCAGCACAAGGGCGAGCCGAACCTGCTCGACGTGCTGCCGCCGTCGCAGTACACGATCCTGCCGAACAGCGCCGGCTGCTACACGGCGGAAGACGCGATCCGCACGCTGCGTCTCGGGCGCGAGCTGTTGGACGGCCATCCGCTGTGCAAGCTCGAAGTGCTCGGCGATCCGCAGACGCTCTATCCGAACATGCCGGAGACGGTGAAGGCGGCCGAGATCCTCGTGCGCGAAGGCTTCGAGGTGATGGTGTACTGCTCCGACGATCCGATCCAGGCGCAGGTGCTCGAATCGATCGGCTGCGTGGCGGTGATGCCGCTGGCGTCGCTGATCGGCTCGGGCATGGGCGTGCTGAATCCGTGGCACATCCTGCTGATCCTCGAAAAGGCCAAGGTGCCGGTGATTGTCGACGCGGGTGTGGGCACCGCGTCCGACGCTGCGGTTGCGATGGAGCTGGGCTGCGCCGGCGTGCTGATGAACACGGCGGTAGCGTTGGCAAAGGACCCGGTGCTCATGGCATCGGCGATGAAAAAGGCCGTCGAAGCCGGCCGCGAGGCTTATCTCGCCGGCCGCATGCCGAAGAAGTTCTACAGCGCGAGCCCCAGTTCGCCGACCGCCGGCGTGATCGGCGCGTCCGCGTAACCGTCGAAGTGCCGCTCCCTGCGCGCCCGCCGCAGCCGTCCGACGGCGCCGCCGTGCGGCCGGCCGCAACGCCGGACGCCGCGCGGGCGCCGCGGCCGAGCCACATCCGCAGCTTTGCGTTGCGGCGCGGCCGCGTGACCGAGGCGCAGCGGCGCGCCTACGAGCAGATCTTCCCGCGTATCGCGATCCCGTACGCGGTCGCGCCGCTCGATTTGGCCGCCGCGTTCGACCGCGCCGCGCCGACCGTGCTCGAGATCGGCTTCGGCATGGGCGAGACGACCGCGGCGATCGCGCAGGCGCGGCCGGACGTGAACTTCCTCGCGGTCGAGGTGTTCGCCGCCGGCATCGGCGCGCTCGCCCGGCGCGTCGACGAGCTGCAGCTCGGCAACATCCGCATCGTTCAGCACGACGCGGTCGAAGTCGTGCGCGACATGCTCGCCCCCGACTCGCTGGCCGGCGTACACGTGTTTTTCCCCGACCCCTGGCCGAAGGCGCGCCATCACAAGCGGCGGCTCATCGCGCAGCCTTTCGTCGGCCTGCTCGCCAGCCGCATCGCGCCCGGCGGCTACCTGCACGCGGCCACCGACTGGCAGCACTACGCCGAGCAGATGCTGGATGTGCTCACGCACGAGCCGCAGCTCGCCAATCTGCACGCGGACTACGCGCCCGCGCCGCGCAATCCGCTGTGCGAGCGGCCGACGACGAAGTTCCACGCGCGCGGCGAGCGCCTCGGCCACGGCGTGCGGGACCTCGTGTTCGTGCGGCGCGCGCTCTGACAGAAAGAACGCGGCTACGCGGGCGCGCGCGCCGCCAGCGCGCGGCCGAGCGCGTCGTAAGTCTCGCGGCCGAAGCAGGCGAAGACGACGCGCTCGATCGACGGCGTATGCGGCAGCGTGTCGAGCACCGCATCGACCGCGACCTGCGCGGCTTGTTCGATCGGGTAGCCGAAGATGCCGCACGAGATGGCCGGCAACGCGATCGAGCGCAGCCCGTGCGACTGCGCCAGCTCGAGCGAGCGCACGTAGCAGCTGCGCAGCTTGTCGGCCTCGCCGCGCGTGCCGTCGTGCCAGACCGGGCCGACCGCGTGGATCACGTGCTTGGCGGGCAGCCGCCAGCCGCGCGTGATCTTGGCCTCGCCGGTGGCGCAACCGCCGAGCGTTGCGCACTCCGCAGCGAGCTGCGGGCCGGCAGCGCGATGGATCGCGCCGCACACGCCGCCGCCGGGCGCCAGGCTTTCGTTGGCGGCGTTGACGATCGCGTCGACCCCGAGCTGCGTGATGTCGGCCTGCAGCACCTCGATGCGCACGCCGTCGATCGTCCGTTCCATCGA
>JBBIJJ010000180.1:0-7421 GCA_037446035.1 Burkholderiales bacterium | reverse complement strand
CTCCGTGGGAAAGACCCGCCCGTCCGAAAACCCGAGATCCCTCGCGTGCGTTCGGGATGACGGAACCGATGCGTTCGGAGCCGAAAAGACTCGCAAGCCAGTGGCGTCACGAAGTCAGGTAATCATCGATAACGTGAGCGGAGCGAACGTCAAGCGCGCCGCAAGGCACCCGGCCGGAGCCCGGATCGTGCGGGCGCGTGAAGCCTGAGGATTCGGGGTTCGGTCGGGCGTGCGTGGTGCCGGGCCGCGCGGGTGGATTTGCTCACCCGCGCATGGCGAGGCTGATCGATTTCCGAATCGGCACGGCGGCAAAGCGCGACGAACTCTCGTAGTCTTGCGCCGTGTTCAACCCCAAGTCTCGCATCCCGAATCCTGCGGTTGTCGCCGCGGCGCTGCTGCTTGCCGCCTGCGGCGCGCTGCCGGAGCGGCCGCCGTCCGGAACGGCGGAGTTTCCGGCGCAGCTCGCGCCGGTTTCGCAGACGGCGCTCGCGCCCGTCTACGACACGCCGGACAAGCGCGCCGCCACCCTTCGGCGCGTCTGGCAGCACGTCGCCGACCGCTACTACGACCCTTCGTTCAACGGCGTCGACTGGAGCGCCGCGCGTGAGCGGCACCTGCCCGCAGCGCTCGCGGCGACGAGCGACGCACAGTTGTACCGTGCACTGAAGGCCATGGTGCGCGAGCTGCGCGACTCGCACACGGTGGTGCTGACCGCGAAGGAAAGTGCGGACCGGCGCCGCTTCATCGCGCCGCAGACGGGGGCCACGCTCGGCATCGTCGAGGGGCGCGCGGCGGTCGTCGCCGTCGCGGCCGACTCGCCGGCCGCGCGCGCGGGCGTACGCGCGGGCGACGTCGTCGTTGCACTGAACGGAACGGCGCTCGACGAGGCGTTCTTCGAGAGCGCAGCGGCGGCTGCCGACGACGCCGGCGACGCGGGCGGCGCGATGCCGCTGCCACGCGAAGCGGCCGAGGCCGAGCGCGGCCGGCGCTTGCGCGCGCTGCAGCGCCTGCTGCGCGGCGCGCCCGACGCGCCGCCGCCTTCGCTGCGACTGACGCTGCAACGGGCGCCGCAGGCCGCACCGATCGAGGTCGACCTGCCCGTCGTGGCGGCGGCCTCGCCGCCGCGCGTCGAGCTCGCCCGGCTCGAAGACGGTATCGCGGTGCTGAAGCTGACGCGCTTCGCCGCCGACATGCACGGGCCCCTGCAGCGCGCCATCGATGGACTCGCGCAGGCGAACGCGCTGATCGTCGATCTGCGCGGCAACACCGGCGGCGACTTCGCGACGTACACGTGGCTGGCGGCGCACTTCATGCCCGCGCCGCGCGAGGTCATGACCGCCGTGCGGCGCGAAGGCGCCGGGCAGCGCCGCTCGGCGATCGTGCTCCGACCGGCGGCCGAACCTTTCACCGGTCCGATCGCGGTGCTGACCGACCGCCGCACCGCGAGCGCGTCCGAGCTGCTGGCCACCACGCTCGTCGAACAGCGCAGCGCGATCACCGTGGGCGAGTCGACCTGCGGCTGCGTCGTCGCCGTTCGCACCGAACACGTGCTGCCCGACGGCGGCGGACTGCGCATCGCCGACACGGGCTTCGTGTCGGCGCGCGGACGCCGCATGGAAGGCGAGCCACTCGCACCGACGCGACTGGTGCTGCCCGCACTCGCCGACCTGCGTGCCGGCCGCGATCCGGTGCTCGAAGAGGCGCGCCGGCTGCTGAAGGAGCGCTTGCACCGGCCGTAGCGCTCCTGCGGCTTGCACGGCGCCCTCGTCGATCACGCCAAACGCATGGCGGGGGCGCCGCTGCACGGGACGCCAGATCCCGCGCATGCTTCGCACGTGCCGCCCTTTGCATTCCTCGCATGCTTCGCATGTGCTCGCTTTGAAATTCCCTGCATGCTTCGCATGCGCCCCCTTTACGAAAGGGGGCTGGCTCATGCGCACGAACCCCCCTTTGAAAAAGGGGGCAGGGGGACTTCACGGGCGTCGCAAGCGAGATGACACATCGAAACGCGGCCCACTCGTACATACCCTTCCGCTGCAACCAGCGGCGATCGATGCCTGCGCAACCCGCCTATTGAGAATTACGCAACCTCGTGACACCCACACCCAGCGAGTTCGCTTCGCGCTGGCTGTCGCCGGTTCCGTCATCCCGAGCGCAGCCGAGGGATCTCGGCACTGCGAGCAGCGGAGATTCCTCGCCGTTGGCTCGGAATGACGAGGGCTCACGCATGCGGGCGCCAAGCGGTTGGCGCGTGTCACGAGGATCGGAAATGGTCAATAGAATGTCGCCTTCGACAGCTTGTTCACAGAGCACGATTCATACAGGAGGTGTCATGGCACTGGTTTCGATGCGGCAGCTGCTGGATCACGCAGCCGAAAACGGCTACGGCGTGCCTGCGTTCAACGTCAACAACCTTGAGCAGGTGCAGGCGATCATGGAGGCGGCGAAGGAAGTCAACGCGCCGGTGATCATGCAGGCCTCCGCCGGCGCGCGGAAGTACGCCGGCGAACTGTTCCTCAAGCACCTGATCCAGGCGGCGGTCGAGTCGTTTCCCGACATCCCGATCGCGATGCATCAGGACCACGGGCAGAGCCCCGCGGTGTGCGAAGGCGCGATCAAGCTCGGTTTTTCGTCGGTGATGATGGACGGCTCGCTGCGCGAGGACGGCAAGACCGTCGCCGACTACGAATACAACTGGCAGGTGACGAAGAAGGTCGTCGACATGGCGCACGCGGTCGGCGTATCCGTCGAAGGCGAACTGGGCTGCCTGGGCTCGCTCGAGACGATGCGCGGCGACAAGGAAGACGGCCACGGCGCCGAAGGCACGATGACCAAGGACATGCTGCTGACCGATCCCGAGCAGGCGGCCGACTTCGTCCGGCGCACGCAGCTCGATGCGCTGGCGATCGCGATCGGCACCAGCCACGGCGCCTACAAGTTCACGCGCAAGCCGACCGGCGACATCCTCGCGATCGAGCGAATCAAGGAGATCCACCGCCGCATCCCGAATACGCATCTGGTGATGCACGGATCGTCCTCGGTACCGCAGGATCTGCTCGAGGAGATCCGCAAGTACGGCGGCCAGATGAAGGAGACCTACGGCGTGCCGGTCGAGGAGATCCAGGAGGCGATCAAGCACGGCGTGCGCAAGGTCAACATCGACACCGACATCCGGCTGGCGATGACGGCGGCGATCCGCAGGTTCCTCGCCGAGAACCCGAGCAAGTTCGATCCGCGCGAATATCTGAAGCCCGCGCGCGAAGCCGCCAAGGCGATCTGCAAGCAGCGCTACGTCCAGTTCGGCTGCGAAGGGCAGGCGAGCCGCATCCGCCCGCTGCCGTTGGAAGTCATGGCGCAGCGGTACCGCTCGGGCGAGCTCGCGCAGCACGTGCACTGACGCGCCGACTGCTGCGGTCGGCGCCGGCGCGGGCGGCGCGCACCGGTCAGCGGGCGGCCGCAGCGACTGCCAGTGCGGCCAGCCGCTCGGCCAGCGCGGGGTGGGTGGGCGCGAGCGGGTTCGGTTCGGCGCGTGCCGCCAGCACGCGCGACAGCGAAAGCGCGGGGTAGCCGGCAACGCGCAGCAGACGCAGCGCGTAAGCGTCGGCCTGCAGCTCGTGCGCGCGGCGACACACACGCAAACGCTGCACTTCGGCACGCTCGCGGCCGGCTTGAGGTCCGGGTGGATGCCCGCCGGCACTTGCGACTCACCCTGAATCCGGCAGTCCAGTCATCGGTTTCGCGCAAGTGCTTTGTGCGACCGGGGTTGGCGGCTTCGATTGCGCTCACCCAGCGGGTGAGGCCGCGATCGGCCTGGTTGTCACGCGCTGGCGCGAGGCGCAAGCCCGGAATGCCACGCCGGCGACGACCCGTGCGCTGACGCGACCACCCGCAGCGCCGACGGTGCTGTCCGATGCGCCGACGTGGTCATCCCGAGCGCGCTGCGAGGGATCTCGGCGTGGCAAGCGCTTGAGATTCCTCGCCTTCGGCTCGGAATGACGAGGAAACTCGGCTCGGAATGATGAGGAAACGTGGCTCGGAACGACGAGGAAACTCGGCTCGGACTGGCGAGCGGCCTCCGCTCGGCACGACCCCGAGGCCGCACGGCAAACGGGCGACAAATGGCCAACCATCTCGCTTGACCCGGATATTTCACGAGGTCGCCCCCGTATGTGCAGGCTGCGTCTCGGTGAATCGGCACTTCCGGCGCCCGGTGTGTCGATCCAGTTTGTAGCGCCGGGGCTGCGCGGGTTTGCACGGCGCCTGCGGGCGCGGGCTTGCGCTCAACTCCTTCCCCCAAGGCCTGCGGGCCTTGGCTGTGGCCGTCTCGCGCAATCCGCATCCCGCATGCATCCGCGCAATGGCCGCGCCCCTCGTGAAATGTCCGGGTTAAACCCACTGCGAATGAGCGTGCCACGCGGACGCCCGCGGCCGCCGGACGGGCCATCGGAACTCGCTGCGGGCGTCGTGCGCGAGCGTCGAGGACGACGCGGACGCACGCCGGGCGCGCGCGCGGAGCGGATCTGCGCTGCGGTCCATCTTCGGCCAGGCCGCTGTGACAAAACGCCTCGCGCCACGCAGGGGCGGGGTTCGCGCCGCGGCGCGGCTGGTCCCGACGACGCTCGCAGCGCGGGAACCGCCGAATAGCGCGGTCAATGCCGCCCTTGTCGCGGCTCGCACGCGGCTGCGGCTCGCCATCGTGTCCTGCGCCGCGTCGTTCGCCCCGCTGCCGGGCGTGCGGACGATTCCAGACCCGGCCGCAACCCGCACGCTCGCTGCGGCGGTCGAGCACATCTGAGAGCGATCATGCTGCGCCTGCGCCGGCTGCGCACCCGCATCCTGCTGTCGTTCACGGTCCTGATCGTGGCGATTCAGGGCATCGGCTTCGCGCTGGTCAACCACGCCGGCACGGACAACGCGCGCGCAGATCGCATCCGAACTGGCAGCGGCCGAGCGGGTCTTCGTGCGGTTGCTGCAACTGCAGGGCGAACAACTGCACCAGGCCGCCGGCGTGCTGGCCGCCGATCGCGCGTTGAACGACGCCGTCGGCGCGCGCGACGTCGTTGCCGCGGAAGCCGCGCTGCGCAACCATGCCGCGCGCATCGGCGCCGACGCGGCGCTGCTGATCGGACCCGACCAGCGCATCATCGCCGACGCGGTCGATGCGCGGCGGCGCGGCCGCAGCTTCGGGCCGAGCGGGTTGGTCGACACCGTGCACACGGCGCAGCGCGCCGTGGCTGTCGTGCCGTTCGAGGAGCGTGCCTACCAGTTCGTCACGGTTGCGCTGGCCGCACCGCAGCCGCGCGGCTGGGTCGTGCTCGGCTTCGCGGTCGACGACGCGTTGGCCGCGGAACTGCGCCGCTTGACCGAGATGCACGTCAGCTTCTTTGCGGTGCGCGAAGACGGTGCACTCGTCGAACTGGCTTCGACGCTGGCCGGCACGCAGCGCACTGCGCTCGGTCCGGCGCTGCGCGCGCGCGCGCTGCAGCCGCAGACGAAGATCACCGTGCAGCTCGCCGGCGCCGAGTACGAAACGCATCTGCTTGCCGTCGGCGCGAGCGCAGGCGATCGAGTGTTCGCGGTGCTGCAACGTTCGGTCGAGGACGTGCTCGCCGGCTTCGAGCGGCTGCGCATGTTCCTCGCGCTGCTTCTGGCACTTAGCGTCCCAATCGCGGCGGCTGCGAGCTACGTGATCGCGCGCACGATCACGCAACCGCTGTCGGCGCTGACGCGCAGCGCCGCGCGCATGCAGCAGGGCGACTACGCGGCACCGATCGCGATCGCGCGCGACGACGAGATCGGCGTGCTCGCCGACAGCCTGAACCACATGCGCGAGGGCATCGCCAGCCGCGAACGCGAGGTGCTGCGGCTCGCGTACGAAGACGCGCTGACCGGGCTGCCCAACCGGGCACGGCTGGTCGAACGCATCGAGCTGGCGCTGCGGCACGCCGCGCAGCGCGGCACGATCGCCGCGGTGATGCTGCTCGATCTGGACCGGTTCAAAGGGATCAACGACACGCTCGGCCACGCCGCCGGCGACGAAGTGCTCAGACGCGTGGCCGAGCAGCTACGCGGCGTCGTGCGCGACACGGGCACCGTGGCGCGGCTCGGCGGCGACGAGTTCGCGATCGTGCTGACCGCCGCCGACGTCGACGAAGTGCGCGCCTTCGCGCGCGCGATCGTCAACGCGCTGCGCGCGCCGATCGAATTCGAAGGCCAGCCGATCGACGTGGCCGCCAGCATCGGCATTGCGCTGTACCCGGAAGACGGCATCGATGCGGGCACGCTGATGCGGCGCGCCGACATCGTGATGTACGTGGCCAAGCGCAGCACCGGCAGCTTCGCTTTTTACGACGCGCGCTACGAGGTCGCGCAGCGGCAGCACCTGTCGCTGCTTGGCGAGCTGCGCCGCGCGGTCGAGGCGAGCGAGCTGCGCGCGTACTACCAGCCGAAGATCGATCTGGCGTCCGGGCGCATCGGCGGCGTCGAAGCGCTGGTGCGCTGGCGGCACCCGACGCGCGGACTCGTGCCGCCCGCCGAATTCATGCCGTATGCGGAGCAGACCGGTTTCATCCGCGTGATCACGCGCTGGATGCTCGCGGTGACGCTGCGCCAGTGCGGCCGCTGGGCGGCCGACGGCACGCCGCTGCAGGTGGCGGTCAACATCTCGGCGCGCGACCTGATGAGCCGCGATCTGCCGCAACTCATCGGCGATCTGCTGCGCAGCCACCGCGTGCCGCCGCCGCTCGTCTGTCTGGAGATCACCGAGTCGAGTTTCATGGAGGATCCCGATCTTGCACTGGCCACATTGCGCGCGCTGCATGCGCTCGGCGTGCGGCTGGCGATCGACGACTTTGGCACCGGCTTCTCGTCGCTGGCGTATCTGAAGCGACTGCCGCTCGACGAGCTGAAGATCGATCGCACTTTCGTGATGGGCATGACCGCAGACCGCGACGACCGCATGATCGTGCGCTCGACGATCGAGCTGGCGCACAACCTGGGGCTGAAGGTCGTCGCCGAGGGGGTGGAGACCGATGCCTGCCTCGACGAGCTGCGCGCGCTCGGCTGCGACCTCGCGCAGGGCTATCTGATCAGCGGACCGCTGCGGCGTTCCAGACTCGAGGCCTGGATGCACGAATCGAGGTGGGGCCGCGCCGCCGAATCCGCGCTCGCCGACTGAGAAGGTGTGAAGATTTCGTCGCGAGCGGGCCGCTGGCTAGGCGCACGCAGCCGCAGGGCCGAGACATATCAAGTGGATAGGCGAGCCCGATAACGCAGTTTCGGCGCAGGCTCACATCGGCGGAGCCGATGTGAAGCGAAGCGGCCGGAGCCAGCACCGCGCAACGACGCCAGCGGGCCGTGCAGCAGAAAGATTCACGCCTTCTGAGCGCGCCGCCGATCACGCCGCCGCGGCACGCACCGGC